>DATJSJ010000247.1:0-3860 GCA_035504175.1 Acetobacteraceae bacterium | reverse complement strand
CTACGACGCGCTGATCGCGGCGTGGATCGCGGCCGATCCGCTGGCCGCGGCGCGGCGGCGGATCGATCTGCTGCGCTGGCGCCGCGGCCGCGTCCCGGGCGGCTCCGTCGTGCTGATCACGCACGCGGCGGGCGGCGGGGTCGAGCGACAGGTCGCCGCCCGCTGCGCTGCGCTGCGGGCGGAAGGGATGCGGCCGATCGTGGTGCGGCCGGCGCCGGGCGGTTGCCGGATCGGCGATGGCGCCGGGGACCACTATCCCAATCTGCGCTACGCGATCCCCGACGAGCTGCCGGTGCTGGCGCGGCTGCTCGCCGCCGACCGGCCCGAACGGATCGAACTGCACCACCTGCTCGGCCACGACCACCGGATCACCGGCCTCGCCGAGACGCTGGGCGTCTCGTCCGAGGTGCATCTGCACGACTACCTGTGGTTCTGCCCGCGCATCGCGCTGGTCGGGCCGCAGGGACGCTATTGCGGCGAGCCGGACCTCGCCGGCTGCCAGGCCTGCATCGCCGATGCCGGCAGCAACCTCGAGGAGCCGATCGGCGTCGCCGAGCTGCTGGTGCGATCGGCGGCGGATCTGGAAGGCGCCGGGCGGATCGTCGCCCCCTCGGCCGACGCGGCCTGGCGGCTGCGGCGCCACTTCCCGCGTCTGCGCCCGGAGATCGAGCCCTGGCAGGACGACGCGGCGCTCACCCCGCCGCCGGAGCCGCGCGGCGGCAAGCCGGAGCGGCGCGTCGTGGTCCCCGGCGCGATCGGCGTCGAGAAAGGCTATGACGTGCTGCTGGCCTGCGCCCGCGATGCGGCTTCGCGCGACCTGCCGCTGCGCTTCATCGTCGCCGGCTATACCGCCGATGACATGCGGCTGCTGGATACCGGCCGCGTCTTCGTCACCGGCGCCTACACCGAGGCGGAGGGCCCGGACTTCCTGCGCGCGCAGGATGCGGACTGCGCCTTCATCCCCTCGATCTGGCCGGAGACCTGGTGCTTCGCGCTGACGCTCGCCTGGCAGGCCGGGCTGCGGGCCGCGGTGTTCGATATCGGAGCGCCGGCGGAACGGGTGCGCCAGACCGGCTGGGGCTGGCGACTGCCGCTCGGCCTGCCGGCCGCCTCGATCAACAATGCGCTGCTGACCGTCGCCCCGCTCGCGGCCGAACCGGCCGCGAACCATCTCGACTCACGGGCACAGTTGCGGGCAATACCAGCCTGAGACGCCCTTCTCCCAGATCGAACCGAGTGAGGACTACATGCCTGACGCCGGCGCGCCAACCGGCCAGCGGGTTGTCACCGAACTGAAGGTGACCGCCCATATGATGACGCTCGACAGCGGCCTGTTCTGCATCTTCCAGCCCGGCGCCGGACATCCGGCCGACCCTGCGAGCGGTCTGCCGGGCGTGCGTGTGACCCTGCCGCCCGGTGCTGCCGCCCGCAACGACGCGGTGGCGATCAGCACGTTCCGCCCGGATGGCTGGCTCGGCGGACAGGACGATGCGGCGCTGATCCGGGTGAGCCGCGGGCCGGCGCAGCTGCTGGTCACCGTCTATCAATCCGCCGACGGGCGCGATCCGCCGAAGCTGCAGGTGCTGCGGCTGCATGACGTGCCGCCGCCGCTCGCCGAGGGGGTGGGGGCGGTGGCCGCGCCGGCGCTGGCGGCGACACCCGAGGTCACGGCCCATATCCAGCGCCGCGGCGATGTCGCCGGCAGGGTCGGCGAGTGGGTCGGCGAGCGCGGCAGCCAGCGCTGGATCGAGGGCTTTGCCGTCGCGCCGCAATCCGGCATCGCCGCCGAGGATATCGAGTACCAGGCCGTGCTGGGGCGCGGCTGGCTCTCGCCCTGGGCGGAAGGCGGGCAGTTCTGCGGCAGCCGCGGCATGGCCTTGCCGATCCTGGGCCTGCGCGTGCGGCTGCGCGGCGCCGCGGCGGAGACGCATGACTGCGTGGTGTCGGCAACCTTCGTCGACGGCGCCTCGGTCGGGCCGGTCGCCAATGGCGAGCCCTGCGAGACCGAGAGCCTGGCGCCGCTCGAAGCCTTCTGCATCGAGATGCGGCCGCGCGCCGGCGCCGCGCCGGAACCGGCGACGGCGCGAAAGCCGGCCTCGGGCAAGGCCGCGGCACCGAAGCGCAAGCGCTGAAGGCGCCGCCCGGGCGCATTCCCGGCACGATGGCGATGGCGGCACGGGCGACGCGCCGGCGCGCCGCGCCCGCGGCAGCGCCGCGCGGCGTGGTGCCGCCGCGCGCCCGCGGCGGATGGCACGCGCCGTGAAATACCTGTTCGTGCATCAGAACTTCCCCGGCCAGTACCTGCACATCGTCCGCAGGCTGGCGCAGGAGAAGGCGCACGACATCGTCTTCATCAGCGAGCCGAATGGCAACCAGGTGGCAGGCGTCCGCAAGGTCGCCTACCAGGTGCCGCGCGAGCCTGCGAGCGGGATCCATCCCGATGCGCGTGATTTCGAAGGGATGGTGCGGCGGGCGGAATCGGTCGCGCGCACCGCGGCCAACGTGAAGGCGCTCGGCTTCACCCCGGACATCATCATCGGCCATCACGGCTGGGGCGAGCTGTTGAACATCCAGGACGTGTGGTCGGACGTGCCGGTGCTCGGCTATCACGAATTCTACTATCACGTGCACGGCGTCGATGTGGGCTTCGACCCGGAGTTTCCGCTGCACCCCTCGACCTACCCGCGCGTGCGGGCGAAGAACGCGGTCAACCTGCTGGCGCTGACCAATCCCGGCCACGGCCAGACGCCGACGGAATGGCAGCGCTCGACCTATCCCGATTGGGCGCGCTCGCGCCTGGCGCTGGTACCGGAGGGGGTGGATCTCGCGATCTGCCGGCCCGATCCGCAACTCCGGCGACGGCGTTTCGCGATCGGCGACTTCACCGTCTCACCGCGGGACAAGCTGCTGACCTACGTCGCGCGCGATCTGGAGCCGTATCGCGGTTTCCACGTCATCATGCGGGCCCTGCCCCGGCTGCTCGCGGCACGTCCCGAGCTGTGCTGCGTCCTGGTCGGCGGCGAAGGGGTCAGCTATGGCGCGCGCTTTGCCCAGGGTAGCTGGAAGGAGTTCATGCTGCGGGAGGTCGGCGACCGGATCGACCGCGACCGGGTGCTGTTCCCGGGCAAGATCGCTTACGAAACCTATATCCGGCTGCTGCAGCGCTCCGACGTGCATGTCTATCTGACCTATCCGTTCGTCGCCTCCTGGTCGCTGCGCGAGGCGCTGGCGGCCGGTTGCGCGGTGGTCGGCAGCGACACGCCGCCGGTGCGCGAGTTCATCACCGACGGCGAGAACGGCCTGCTCACCCCCTGCCTCGATCCCGAGATGCTGGCGACGCGCGTGCTCGATCTGCTCGAGGATTCGGAGGCGGCCCGCCGGCTGCGCGCCGGCGCGCGACGCTTCGCCGAGACGGTGCTGCCGCTCGAGACGTATCTCACGCGCTATCAGGCGCTGATCGACGAGGTCATCGCTTCCGGCTGAGCCGCGCCCGCGGAACAGTTCGTCGCACAGTCCGGATTGGGCTCAACTGTCCCTTCTTCGATCCCGAGCCGACGCCGCCGCTTCCGGGCCGGGGTCAACCCTCGCGCAGCGACCGCAGAGCAAAGCGGAGCGGCTTGGGGTTGACGCCGGCGCGGAAGCGGCGCGCGCAATCGCGGGTCGCGGCAGGGACAGTCCCCTACCTTCGCCCCGCGCCTCTCGGTTACCCGGACCCGCCCGCCTAGAGCCGTTTCAGGCTGACTGTCTCAGCCTGAAACGGTAGCCGGGGCAAAACGCCGGGCAAAGGGCGTTAGGCTGGCTGTCCGCGGCATCGGATGAGATCGGCAAGTCCGGGCACCTCGGCGCACCCGGCGACGCCG
>DATJSJ010000246.1:0-3731 GCA_035504175.1 Acetobacteraceae bacterium | reverse complement strand
ACCGCGGCGCTGCGCCGGCGACCGTGGCGGCAGGTGATCTGATAGAAGCCGCTGCCCAACTGACTGGCGCCGTTGAAATCGGGATTGTACGGCAGGCCCCAGGCCTGGCAGGCGCGCACGAAGGCGCGCGAGAGTTCGTGCGGCCCGATCTGATCCGAGACCCAGAGCGGCCCGCCCTGGCCGTGATACGCGTCGGCGAAGCGCTCATTGTCCTCGCACCGGCGGAAATAGGGCAGCACGTCGGCATAGGACCAGCCGACATTGCCGAGCGCGGCCCAGTGGTCGTAATCCTCCCGCTGCCCCCTGATGTAGACCATCGCATTGATCGAACTCGATCCGCCGAGCGTCTTGCCCTGCGGGTACCAGATGCGGCGATTGTCGAGATGCGCCTGCGGTGCGGTGAAGAAGCGCCAGTTGACGCGCGGGCCGGTGAGCTTGCCGAGCCCGCCCGGGACATGGATGAACGGATTGAGGTCGCGTCCCCCGGCCTCGAGCAGCAGCACCGTCACGCCCGGATCCTGCGACAGACGGTTCGCGAGCACGCAGCCGGCGGAGCCGGCGCCGACGACGATGTAGTCGTACATTGGGCGTCTCCTTCGCTGCCGCCCGATGGTCACACGCTGCCGGCGCCCCGGTTTCGCGCCAGGCCGTGCAGCGTCATCAGCGCTTTCAGGTAGTAGTAGTCGCCGTACATGGTCGAGCCGTCGATGCCGAGCCCGTGCGGCAGGTCGGCGGTCGCGTGCAGCAGAAGGCCGCCGGCGTCGGAGCCGTTGCCGCAGTGCAGCGCCAGGGCGCGCAGCAGGCGCGTTGCCGCATCCAGGTGGCGTTGCTCCCCGGTGAGGCCGTGCAGCCGCAGGAAGCCATAGCTCGCGATCGCGCCGGCGGAGGAATCCCAGGGCTGGTCCGCGCCCGGCGCCGCGAAATCCCAGGGCGGCACACCGTGCGCGGGCAGCCGGTCGAGGAAATAGGCGGCGACCGCTTCGCTCGACCGCCGGAAGCGTGCATCGCCGGTCATCGCGGCAAGGATGGCGAGGCCGGTGATGGCCCAGGCCTGGCCGCGGGCCCAGGCGCTTTCCGGATCCAGCCCCTGATAGGTGTCGCCGCCGAGACCGGCCCCCGTCGCCGGATCGAAGCGGTAGACGTGGTAGAAGGAGCCGTCCGGGCGCTGGTGATGCGCGAGCGTCTTGGCGACCTGGCCGCGCGCGATTTCGATCAGCCGGGCGTCGCCGCCCTGACGCGCCGCCCAGACGAGCAGCGGCAGGTTCATCAGCGTGTCGACGAGGACCGATCCCGTCCAGTCATGCTTGCCGAAAAAGCCCCAGCCGGGGATGAAGCCGGCCGTCGCGTTGAACTGTCCCGCGAGCGCGGCGGCCGCATCGAGCGCCGCCTGCCGGTAGCGCGCCTCGCCGGTGCGGCGCCAGGCCTGGACCGCGCTCGGATAGAACATGAAGCCGAGATCGTGGTTGTGCGTATCCGCCGCGCGCGGCAGCAGCCGGTCGGTGAACGCGATCGCCAGGCGACGCAGATCCGCGCTGCCGTCGCGCCCATGCGCGAGCCAGAGAAGGCCTGCCCAGAACCCGCCGGTCCACACCCCGTCCTGGGTGCATTGCCAGGCGCCCGCATGGGTGATGTGGGGAAAGTCGCGCGTCTCGCGGGCGATGCCGCGGGTGCGCGCGACCGCCTTGTCGAGCGCCTCGTCGATCCATTCGGTCATCGGCGTCGCACCGTGCAGCATCAATGGCGGAGGATGAACTCGGCGCCGCGTTCGGCGATCATGATCGTCGCGGCGTTGGTGTTGCCGCTGACCACGGTCGGCATGATCGACGCGTCGATGACGCGCAGCGCCTCGAGCCCGCGCACGCGGAGCCGCGGATCGACCACCGCCATCGCGTCGATCCCCATCTTGCAGGTCCCGGACAGGTGGTAGTTCGAATCGACTCGTTCGCGGATGAAGCCGTCGATCTCGGCGTCGCTCCTGACGTCGTGGCCCGGCGCGTATTCGCTGCCGCGATAGGGATCGAACGCCTTCTGGGCGAAGATCTCGCGGCCGATCCGGACGCCGTCGCGCATCGTCCTGAGGTCGATCGCGCGTTCGAAATAGTTCGGATCGATGTCGGGGGCAACGCGCGGATCGGCCGAGCGGATCATCAGCGTGCCGCGGCTTTCCGGCCGCTGCAGCGTGAACACCACCATGAAGCCGTGCTCCGGGATGATCCGCCGGCCGCTATCCTCGTACATCAGCAGGGTCATGAAGTATTGCAGGTCGGGCGCGACCAGCTCCGGCCGGGTTCGCACGAACGCCATCGTCTCCAGCCCGTTATTGGCGCCGGGGCCGTTGCGGAACAGCGCGTATTGCGCGAGCGCGCGCGCCTTGGCCGGCAGGCTGACCGCCGTGACGGCGGTGATCGGCTGCGTGCAGCGCTGCTTGACGCCGCCGATGCCCGGATGGTCCTGCAGGTTGCGACCCACGCCCGGCAGCGGATGCACCGGCGCGACGCCGACGGCGCGCAGGTGGTCGGGGTCGCCGATGCCGGAGAGCTGCAGGAGCTGCGGCGAATTGACCGCGCCGCCGGCGAGGATCACCTCGCGCTCGGCGTGCAGGATGTGACGCCGGCCGCGCCGCCAATACTCGACGCCGACGGCGCGGCCGCGGGCGACGAGGATGCGCGTGGCGAGGGCGCGCGGGATGACGCTGAGGTTCGGCCGGCCGAGGGCGGGGCGCAGGTAGGCGACGGCGCTGCTCCAGCGGCGGTTGTCCGCCGTGGTGCTGTCGGTCGGGCCGACGCCGGCCTGGTCCTCGCCGCTGTTGAAGTCGGGGTTGTACGGCAGCCCCATCTGCTGGCAGGCCTCCGCGAAGGCCCGTGCCAGCGGATGGCGGATGCCGCGTCGCGTGGTGCGCAGCGGCCCGTCGCGACCGCGGGCCGGGCCGGCCTCGCCCTCGAATGCCTCCGATTTGCGGAAACCGGGCAGGCAGTCCTCGAACGACCAGCCGCGATTGCCGAGCTGCGCCCAGTGGTCGAAATCCGAGGCATCGCCGCGGACATAGACCTGGCCGTTCACCGAACTCGATCCGCCCAGCACCTTGCCGCGCGGCGCGTGGATGCGTCGCCCGCCGAGCTGCCGCTGCGGCACCGTCGCGTAGCCCCAGTCCTTGCTGCCCGACTGCATCAATTGCAGGAACCCGGCCGGCATGGTGATGAAGATGCTCCGGTCGGAGCCGCCGGCTTCGAGCAGGGTGACCTTGGTGTCGCGATCGGCGGACAGCCGGTTGGCCAGCACGCAGCCGGCGGAGCCCGCGCCCACCACGACATAGTCGGTCGTCACGACCTCGCGCATGGGCCCTCCCGTCCGGGCGTCTGCATCGGCTTCGGGCCGGCGGACGTCCGACGCGTTCCAGCCGGCGGATCGGCCCAACAGGCAGGCCGATCCGGGAAACGTTTACATCGCTGTAGCGCGGCGGCGCCCGGGTTGGCAAGGGGCGGCTCGACCGATGCTCGCCGGCCGATACGGCGAGGCCGCCAAGAGTGGCGGCCCGCGCGGGTGAGACCCGGCAGGCCAGGCATTGTCTCCGGACAGGTGCTCCGGTAAACGTATACCAAACGCGAGGGGTTCGCCGTTGGAGGGGATCGATCGACGGTCGCGTGGCGCGGCGGCGCCCCGCTCTTGCGGTGCGCGCACGGTGCGGCTTGCTTCGGGCTGGGCAGGACATCGCGCCCGTGCCGCAACCCGCC
>DATJSJ010000245.1:0-11708 GCA_035504175.1 Acetobacteraceae bacterium | reverse complement strand
GCCCTTCCCGTCGCTCGACATCGATTTCGACGTGCTGGGGCAGGAGGCGGCGGCGCGGCTGATCGGCGAGGGGCACCGGCGGCTGGCGCTGGTCAATGCGCCGGCGGACCTCAATTTCCACGCCTATCTGGAGCGGGGCTTCCGCCGCGGGCTGGCAGCGCACGGCATTCCGCCGGAGCAGATGGTGCTGCGCGAGGATCCGATGACGGAAGATGGCGCGCACCGGCTGATGCAGGCGCTGCTCGCGACCCCGACGCCACCGACCGGGATGCTGCTCTGCGGCGAGACGATGCTGGCCGGCGCCTGGCGGGCCTTCGCCGAGGCCGGGTTGCGGCCCGGGATCGACATCTCGGTCATCATGGCGACCGACAGCCCGCTCTGCAGCTTCCTCTCGCCGCGCGTCACCAGCTTCCAGGCGCCGCTTCGTGAGCTGGGAAGCCGGCTGGTGGAAATCCTGATGCAGGCGATGCCCGGTTACGCCGGCCCGGAGGGCCGACGCTGCGTGCAGGAGCTTGTGATGCTGCCGCTGGTGGCGCGGGAGAGCGACGGCCCGGCATAGCCTGGGCTCGGGTTCAGAGGCCCACCGAGCCCGTCATGACCGGAACGCAGCTGCCCGCGACAGTGGCGGTGACCGGGCCCTCCGCCTCCTTGCGGCCGGTCGCGAACAGCCGGCTGGGGCGCCCCATCTCCTCGCCCTGCTCGACGTCGTAGGCGAGATCGACATTGTCGCCGGGGGCGAGCGAGGTCAGCAGCGCGGCGAGCGCCGCCGCGGCGCTGCCGGTCGCCGGGTCCTCCATCGTGCCATGGAACGGCGCGAAGACGCGGATGCGCAGCCGCGTCGCATCGCCGTCCTGTCGCGCATAGAGGCAGAGCGCGAAACTGCCGAGCTCGGGCACACGCTGCGCCGCCTGGCGGAATGCGACGGGATCGCATGCGGCCGAGGTGAGGATGGTCGGATCGGCGACCTCGGCGATCAGGAAATCCACCCCGACGCCCGCGACCAGCGGGTGATGGGCCTCGGTCGCGATGTCGGCCATGGCAAGCCCGCCGCAGGACGCCGGAAGATCCGGCGGCACGTCGATCCCGATGCGAAGCGAATGCGGCGCGGCGATACGCGCCCCGGAGGGCTGGCCGTCCGGGCCGCGCTCGATCCGGACGCGCACCAGGCCCGAGCCTTCCTCGAAGGTGAAATGCTCGGGCCGGTGCTGCAGGCGACGGGCGAGCACGTAGCCGGTGCCGACATTCGGGTGGCCGGCGAAGGGCAGCTCGGTGCGCGGGGTGAAGATGCGCACCCGCGCGGTATGCTGGGGATTGTCGGGCGGCAGAATGAAGCTGGTCTCGGAGAGATTGAACTCCGTGGCCAGGGCCTGCATGTCGGCATCGGACAAGCCGCGTGCCTCCGGGAACACCGCCAGCGGATTGCCGCCGAAGCGGCGGTCGGTGAACACGTCGACGGTGACGAATTCATAGGCCGGCATGAGGGTCCTCTCGGCTCTGCGCCCCGGCAAGGGCATGGTAATGTCGGCATGGTATCAAGCGGGGCGAGGCGGCTGCCCCGGCCGCGCTTGGCGCGCCCGGCTTACGCCGCCCGGTGCTGTGCAGGAAGGCCGATGACCGACCGAACCCTCTATTTCGTCTGCGGTGGTGTCTTCACCGATACCGGCTTCACCACGCTGGAGCAGGGCACGGAGGAGATCCTGGGCCCGTTCGAGACCGAGGCGGAGGCCGAGGCGGTGTGGGGCCGGCGCATGCGGGCGCCGGAGAATTTCGACCGCGCCGGGCATCGGCTGATGGTCGTGCCGCTGCGGCTGCCCTACCGCGTGGCGGAGATCGCCGCCTCGCCGTGACGGGGCAAAGAGTGATGCCGTGGGGTGGCCACGCCGTTGCTTCAAGGCCACAGGGTGTTAAAGAAATTCAATGCAGCCTCTCAAAATGGTAATTTGCCGCTTGACAGGATTCGTGCAACCTATCGCTCAGCCCCCAGTTAGTGGGGCATCTGCGGCGCTGTCCCCCCCCACCTGCGCCGCGGACCGGGTGCCGGCGGCGCGGCTTGAGGTTCGACACGGACCGAACCGAGGGTCGCGCCGCCACGGCGCCCGGATCCATGTACCGGGCCGTGGTCGCTCCCGGCCCTCCGACAGCATCCAGGCGCGATGATGAGCCCGCCGCGGTTCGGGGTCGCCGGTATCGCCGGCCGGATGGGCCGGCTGCTCGCCGAGGAGGTCCGATCGTCGGGCGCCGTGCTTGCTGGCGGCACCGACCGGCCCGAGCGGCAGGCGGCCATCGCCACCGACATCGCTTTCCATCCCGATATCGCCGCACTGGCCGCCGCCTCGGACGTGGTCATCGACTTCACCCATGCGAGCGCCGTGATCCCGCACGCCGCGGCGCTCGCCGCCGCCGGCACCGGCTGGGTGCTCGGCACGACCGGGCTGTCCGTCACCGACGAGACCGCGGTGTGCGAGGCCGCCGCGCGCATCCCGGTGGTGTTCGCGCCGAATTTCTCGCCGGGCGTGAACCTGGTGCTGGCGCTGGCCCGGCGCATGGCCGCCGCCCTGCCCGCCGAGGAATACGACGCCGAAATCGTCGAAATGCATCACCGGCAGAAGGTCGATGCGCCTTCCGGCACGGCGCTCGGGCTCGGCCGAGCCGTGGCCGAAGGCCGCGGCGTCACGCTCGAAGGCAACACGGAGAGCGGCCGGGACGGCCGTACTGGCGCCCGACGCACCGGGGCGATCGGCTTCGCCGCGCTGCGCGGCGGCCAGGTGGTCGGCGAGCACACGCTGCTCTTCGCCGGCGCCTCCGAGCACATCGCGCTCACCCACCGCGCCTTCGACCGGCGCGTGTTCGCCAGCGGCGCGGTGCGCGCCGCGCGCTGGGTCGCCGGCCGACCGGCCGGACTGTATTCGATGGCGGACGTGCTGGGGATAGCGGCCGAGGCGTGACCGGCGGTCGCGCGGCAATCGTCACCCGATCGGCCTTGACCGGCCGCGCAATTATCCGCCAAACAGCCCCCGCCCGGCATTCGGCCGGCGCGGCGCCGGCCGGGCGCGTCCTGTCCCTGGCCCCATCGCGACAAGAGGCAAGCATCCATGCGCGACGCAGGCTGCGTGTTCGCCAGGCGTGACCGCCATGCGTGACCGAGGCGAATTCCTGTTCACGTCCGAATCGGTCTCCGAGGGCCACCCGGACAAGGTCGCCGATCGCATCAGCGACACGGTGCTCGACGCATATCTCGGCGCCGATCCGTACAGCCGCGTCGCCTGCGAGACCCTGGTTACCACCAACCGCATCGTGCTGGCGGGCGAGGTGCGCGGGCCGGAGGCGATCACCACCGAATACCTGGCGCACCTGGCACGGCTCGCGGTGCACGACATCGGCTACGACCAGGCCGGCTTTTCCTGGCGCAACGCCGAAATCGAATGCCACCTGCACGCCCAGTCGGTCGATATCGCGGCCGGTGTCGACATGGCCGGCAACAAGGACGAAGGCGCCGGCGACCAGGGCATCATGTTCGGCTACGCCTGTACCGAGACCGACGCGCTGATGCCGGCGCCGATCTACTACGCGCACCTGATCCTGCGGCGCATCTCGGAGATGCGGAAGAACCACGACATCGGCGTCGCCGGGCTGCAGCCCGACGCAAAAAGCCAGGTGACGCTGCGCTACGTCGACGGCAAGCCGGTCGGCGCCAAGAGCATCGTCGTCTCGACGCAGCACGACGACGGCATGGAGCAGGCAGAGATCAAGCGCATGCTCTGGCCGATCGTCGAAACCAGCCTGCCCGAGGGCTGGATGTGCGCCGAGGACGAGTTCTACGTGAACCCGACCGGCAAGTTCGTGATCGGCGGCCCGGACGGCGACTGCGGCCTGACCGGGCGCAAGATCATCGTCGACACCTATGGCGGCGCAGCACCGCATGGCGGCGGCGCGTTCTCCGGCAAAGATCCGACCAAGGTCGATCGCTCCGCCGCCTATGCCTGCCGGTACCTGGCGAAGAACGTGGTGGCAGCCGGACTCGCGGAACGCTGCACGCTGCAGATCTCGTACGCGATCGGGGTGTCGCACCCGCTCTCGGTGTACGTGGACCTGCACGGCACCGGACAGGATGCGGACGAGGCGAAGCTCGAGGGCGTGCTGCGCCAGGTGGTCAACCTGTCGCCGCGCGGCATCCGCGAGCACCTGCACCTGAACCGGCCGATCTACGCGCCGACCGCAGCCTACGGGCATTTCGGACGGCCGCCGGATGAAGAGCGCGGCACGTTCACATGGGAACGCACGGACCTGGTGCCGACACTGCGCTCGGCCTTCGGACGCTGAAGGCCGGGGCTTCGCCCCGGACCCCAGCAGAGAGCTCTGCCCTCTGCACTCCCGCCAAAGGGCAGTCGCCCTTTGGAAACCCGCTACCTGGGTTGGAGTCAGAGAGGCGCGCGGCGCGGACTGCCCCGATGCTGCGGTTGCGCCCCTCTCTGACTCCGACCCAAAGGAATGGATGTCCAGAAGGCGACTGCCTTCTGGCGGGGATGCAAGGGGCAGAGCCCCTTGCCGGGTCCAGGGCGGAGCCCTGGCCTTGAGGGTGCCCGAGGTCAAGCCTCCGCCCGACCGCCTCTACGGCCGCGCCCGCGGCCACGCCTTGCGGCCGCGGCAGGAAGTGCTGCTGCGGGTGACGCTGCCGCGCCTCCGTTTTCCTGTCGCGCTCGCCGGTGACCCGCGCGCCGCGTTTGCGGTGGCGGTGCGCGAGTTGTGGCTGGAGGTCGGCTTCGGCGGCGGTGAGCATGCGCTGGCGCAGGCGGCGGCGCATCCGGAGGCGGGGCTGATCGCCTGCGAGGTGTTTGAGAACGGCATCTGCTCGCTGCTGTCCCGGCTGGTGCCGGAGGGCGGCGAGGTGGAGGCGCCGCTGCCGGGCAATCTGCGGCTCTGGCCGGAGGATGCGAGGGCGCTGTTGCGGGCGTTGCCGGAGGGCTCGCTCGACCGGGTGTTCCTGCTGTTCCCTGATCCGTGGCCGAAGGCGCGGCACGCGAAGCGGCGGTTCGTGCATCCGGCGATGATCCCCATCCTGGCGCGGGTGCTGCGGCCTGGCGGGGAATGGCGGATTGCCAGCGACGATCCGACCCACCAGGCGTGGGTCGCAGAGGTGCTGGCGGCGCAGGACGTGTTCGATGTGCCGCCGCCGGCGGAGGCCCGGCCGGAGGGATGGCCGGCGACGCGGTACGAGGCGAAGGCGCTGCGGGAGGGGCGGCGGCCATTTTATTGGGCGCTGCGGCGGCGATAGGCGGATGGAACGGGGGCGGGATTCACTGCGAGAACCGCAGCTGCGGCATCCGGGACGCACGTCGCGTCCACACGGCTCCCGGCCGCGCCGAGGCCGCCCGCTCTCCCGCCGGCGGGATCGTCGGGCAGGCTTGCCGTGGCAGCGGACCGGGACTATGTAGCGTGCACACAATCATTCTCCGCAGATGCACGGGGGGTGGCCTTAGCGGGCCGCCTTTTTTGTTTTGGACGAAGCGGATCACCCGCGACATGAAGGACTGGAGGCGAGGCTCGCCGCGATCGTGGCGGCGCCGATGGCGGCGCTGGGCTACGAGCTGGTGCGCGTCGCCGTGCTCGGGCGCGACCGGCCGACGGTACAGATCATGGCGGACCGCGCCGATGGTGTCGCGATGAGCGTGGACGATTGCGAGGCGATCAGCCGCGCCATTGGCCCGGTGCTCGAGGTCGAGGACCCGCTGCCGGAATCCTGGACGCTGGAGGTGAGCTCGCCGGGCATCGACCGACCGCTGACGCGGGCGAAGGACTGGAATCGCTTCGCCGGGCATCTGGCTCGGGTCGAGCTCGCGGCGCCGATCGACGGCCGCCGCCGCTTTTCCGGCACCGTACTCGGGGCCGAGGGTGACGCCGGGCGTCTGCGGCTCGATGACGGCAGCGAGGTCGTGCTGCCCCTCGCCGCGATGCGGCGCGCCAAGCTCGTGCTCACCGAGGCGCTGATCGCCGCGACCGCCGGCGCCGCGCGGCATTAGCCCCGGGGCCAACGAAGCTGGTCATCACAGGCAATCGGATCAACAGAAGACCGTGAAAGGCAACCCGATCATGGATACCGCCGTCTCCCGCCCCGAGCTGCTGCTGGTGGCCGACGCCGTCGCCCGCGAGAAGTCGATCGACCGGGAGGAGGTGCTGGAGGCGATGGAGCAGGCGATCCAGAAGGCCGGCCGCGCCAAGTACGGGCACGAGAAGGACATCCGCGCCACGATCGACCGCAAGACCGGTGACGTGCGCCTGTCGCGCTGGACCGAGGCGGTGGAGACGGTGGAGAACGAGGAGACGCAGATCCCGGTCCACATCGCCCGCAAGTTCAAGCCGGAGATCCAGATCGGCGAGTTCCTCGTCGATCCGCTGCCGCCGATCGATTTCGGCCGCATCGCGGCACAGACGGCGAAGCAGGTGATCGTGCAGCGCGTGCGCGAGTACGAGCGCAAGCGCCAGTTCGACGAGTACAAGGACCGTGTCGGCGAGATCATCAACGGCATCGTCAAGCGCACCGAGTACGGCAACCTGATGGTCGAGCTGGGTCGCGCGGAGGCGTTGCTGCGCCGCGACGAGTTGATCCCGCGCGAGAGCTTCCGCAACGGCGACCGGGTGCGCGCCTATATCTACGACGTGCGCGAGGAGCCGCGCGGACCGCAGATCTTCCTCAGCCGCACGCATCCGGGTTTCCTGGCCAAGCTGTTCGCCCAGGAGGTGCCGGAGATCTACGACGGCATCATCGAGATCAAGGCGGTCGCCCGCGATCCGGGCAGCCGTGCCAAGATGGCGGTGATCAGCCGCGATTCCTCGATCGATCCCGTCGGCGCGTGCGTCGGCATGCGCGGCTCGCGCGTGCAGGCGGTGGTGCAGGAACTGCAGGGCGAGAAGATCGACATCATTCCCTGGAGCGCGCAGGCCGCGACCTTCGTGGTCAACGCGCTCGCCCCGGCCGAGGTCACCAAGGTGGTGATGGACGAGGAGGCCGGGCGGGTCGAGGTGGTGGTGCCGGACGAGCAGCTCTCGCTCGCGATCGGCCGACGCGGCCAGAACGTGCGGCTGGCGAGCCAGCTCACCCGCTGGGACATCGACATCCTGACCGAGGCGGAGGAGAGCGAGCGGCGACAGGAGGAGTTCCGCAAGCGCACCGGTCTGTTCGTCGAGGCGCTGGACGTGGATGACGTGATCGCCGGGCTGCTGGTGACCGAGGGGTTCACCACGGTCGAGGAGCTTGCCTTCGTGCCGCTCGACGAGCTCGCCTCGATCGAAGGGTTCGACGAGAACGTCGCCGGCGAGCTGATCCGCCGCGCCGAGGCCTGGCTTATCCGTCGCGACGAGGAGCTGACCGAAAAGCGCCGTGCGCTCGGCGTCGATGACGAGGTGGCAGCGATCGAGGCGCTGACTCCGGCGATGCTGGTGGCGCTGGGCGAGAAGGGTGTGAAGACGCTCGACGATCTGGCGGATCTCGCCTCCGACGAGCTGATCGAGATTGTCGAGAGCGACAACATGGACGAGGCGACCGCGAACGACGTGATCATGGCCGCGCGCGCGCACTGGTTCGACGGCGACGGCGCTGGCGCGGCCGCCCGGCCAGGCGAGGGTGATGCCGGCACGGCGGCGGGAGCGGGCCACGACTGAGCCCGTCGCCGAATCCGAGGAAGATGCGGAGGAGCCGGAATCGGGGCCGCTGCGGCGCTGCATTGTCACACGCCAGCGTGACGACCGGTCGCGTATGCTGCGCTTCGTGGTGGCACCCGATCGCACGCTGATCCCAGACCTGGCTGCACGGCTGCCGGGCCGGGGAATCTGGTTGAGCGCACGGGCGGATGTGTTAGAAACCGCCTGCGCGCGGGGAGCCTTCGCCAGGGCCGCCCGCGGACCGGTGACGGTACCCCCCGACCTTGCCGCGATGCTGCAGCATGGGCTCGCCCGGCGGGTCGCCGATTTTCTGGGTTTCGCGCGGCGTGCCGGACAGGCAGTGGCGGGATTCCAGAAGGCGCGGGAATGGCTGACGGCCGGACGGGCTGGCCTGGTGGTGCAGGCAAGTGACGGCAGCGCGGAGGAACGGGCGCGCCTGATGCGCGAAGCGGGACGGGAAGTCGGAGCGGAACGTCGGATGCCGGTGATCGCGCCGCTGCCAGCCGCCACCCTGGGAGCGGTGTTCGGCCGTGACCATGTGGTGCATGTGGCGGTGGCGCCCGGCCGGCTGGCGGAGGCAATTCTCCTGGAATCCGACCGCCTGGCGGGCATCGCCCAATCGGCGGTGGCCACGACGCCGCGTCAGGCCTAGACCACGGTCGCTCGAGGTGGAATCACCGAAGGCGCAAATCGGGGCCTTGAAGCGACGGGCCAGACCGCGAGCGCTCGGCACGGTCGGAGCGGTCGGGGTCTAGAGCAGTTTCATCCGCCGGGCCGGATTTCGCCCGGCTGAGGAGGCGGCTTACGGAGAGCACGGCGCAGACCGGTATCGGGCCGACAGGGTCGGCATCAATGCCGGTGTGGAAGGTTGCACGGCCGGGACACCGGTCGGCAGGGACGATGGAAGAAGCCGTCCGGCCGGGCCGGGCGGATGGGTTATCGAACGGACGGGTGCATGAGCGAAGGCAACGATCAGGACGCGACGAAGGGGCGGCTTTCTCTACGCCCGGCGGGTCGCTTGGAGCTCGGGCGCACCGTCGATGCCGGCTCGGTGCGGCAGAGTTTCAGTCATGGCCGATCGAAGGTGGTGCAGGTCGAGGTGCGCAAAAGCCGCACCGGCCCGGCCGCCCCCGCGGCACGCCCCGCGCCGGGTACGGGCGGGTCCGCGCCAGCCGGCGGCGGCCGGCCGGCGCAGCAGGCGCGCGGCACGCCGGGTGGTGGTCGCGCGCTGACCGCGACCGAGCTCGCCGCCCGCCAGCGCGCCCTGGTCGAGCAGCAACGGGAGAATGCCCGTCGCGAGGCCGAGCGCCGCGAGCAGGAGAAGATCTCGATCCTCTCCGCCGCCGAGGAGGCGCGCCGGCGCGAGGAGGAAGCCCGTCGAGCCGCCGAGGAAGAGGCGCGCCAGGCCGCCGAGGAGCAGGCGCGCAAGGAAGCCGAGGAGGCCGCGCGCAAGGCCGCCGAGACGCTGGCCGCGCAGCAGGCCCAGGCCGCGACCCCGGCGACGCGCCATGCCGAGGCGCCGCGCCGCCCTGCCCGCGCGCCCGGCGCTCCGGCGCCGGCCGCGCCGACCGAGACGCTGCGCCTGCGGCCGACACGGCAGGTGGAGGACGACGACGAAAGCCGCCCGGTCCGCCGGCCCGGCGCCGCCCTGCCGCCACGCAAGCCGCCGGTGGTCGCGCCGAAGAAGGGGCTGGACGACCGCCGCCGCGCCGGCCGCATCGACGTGCAGGCCGCGATCGAGGGCGAGGACGAAAAGACCCGCAGCCTCGCCTCCGTCCGCCGCCAGCGCGAGCGCGAGCGGCGCCAGGCCGAGCTCGAGCGCCTGCGCTCCGACCAGGTGCGCGTCGTGCGTGACGTCGTGCTGCCGGAGACGATCACGGTGCAGGAGCTGGCCAACCGCATGGCCGCCCGAGCCCCCGAGGTCATCAAGACACTGATGAAGCTCGGCGTCATGGCGACGATCACCCAGGTGCTGGACGCCGACACCGCCGAGCTGGTGGTGCAGGAATTCGGCCATCGCGTGCGCCGCGTCTCCGAGAGCGATGTCGAGCTCGGGATCGAGGGCAGCGTCGACACCGAATCCGAGCTGCAGCCGCGCCCGCCCGTCGTGACGGTCATGGGCCATGTCGATCACGGCAAGACGTCGCTGCTCGACGCGCTGCGCGCGACCGATGTCGCGGCGGGCGAGGCCGGCGGCATCACGCAGCATATCGGCGCCTATCAGGTGACGCGGCCCTCCGGGCAGAGGATCACCTTCATCGACACGCCGGGCCATGAGGCATTCACCGCCATGCGCGCGCGCGGCGCCGGCGTCACCGACATCGTCGTGCTGGTGGTCGCCGCCGATGACGGCGTGATGCCGCAGACGATCGAGGCGATCCGCCACGCCAAGGCGGCGCAGGCGCCGATCATCGTCGCGATCAACAAGATGGACCGGCCCGACGCCAATCCGGCCCGCGTGCGCACCGAGCTGCTCAGCCACGAGGTCGTGGTCGAGGAGATGGGCGGCGAGACGCAGGACGTCGAAGTCTCGGCGCTGAAGAAGACCGGCCTCGACAAGCTCGAGGAGGCGATCCTGCTGCAGGCGGAGATCCTCGATCTGCGCGCCAATCCGGAGCGCGCCGCGGAAGGTGCGGTGATCGAAAGCCGGCTGGATCGCGGCCGCGGCCCGGTCGCGACCGTGCTCGTGCAGAAAGGCACGCTGCACCAGGGCGACATCGTCGTCGCCGGCGCCGAATGGGGCCGGGTGCGCGCCATGCTCGACGATCGCGGCCGCCAGGTGAAGGATGCGACGCCGGCGACGCCGGTCGAGATCCTCGGCCTCTCCGCCGTGCCCGCGGCCGGCGAGCCGCTCACGGTGGTGGAGAACGAGACCCGGGCGCGCGAGATCAGCGAGTTCCGCCAGCGCAAGCTGCGCGAGAAGGCCGCCGCCGGCGCCGCCGCGGGGCGCGGCACGCTCGACCAGATGCTGGCCCGCATCGCCGCCGGCGAGCAGAAGGAAGTCGCGGTCGTCATCAAGGCCGACGTGCAGGGCAGCGCCGAGGCGATCCAGGCGACGGTGCTCAAGCTCGCGCATGAGGAGGTCAAGGTGCGCGTGCTGCTGGCCGGCGTCGGGCAGATCACCGAAAGCGACGTTCAGCTCGCCAAGGCATCGGATGCGGTGATCGTCGCGTTCAACGTCCGCGCCACCAGCCAGGCGCGTGATCTGGCGCAGCGTGAGGGCGTCGATATCCGCTACTACTCGATCATCTACGAGGTGGCGGACGACATCGAGAAGCTGGTCCGCGGCAAGGTCGCGCCGAAGGCGCGCGAGAAGTTCCTCGGCTACGCTGAGATCCGCCGCGTCTTCGACATCACCAAGGTCGGCAAGGTCGCCGGCTGCATGGTGACCGAAGGCGTGGTGCGGCGCGGCGCCGGCGTGCGCCTGCTGCGCGACGGCGTCGTCATCCACCAGGGCGAGCTGTCGCAGCTCAAGCGCTTCAAGGACGACGTGCGGGAAGTCGCGCGCGGCTATGAATGCGGCCTGTCCTTCGCCGGGTTCCAGGATCTGCGCGAGGGCGACATGGTCGAGTGCTACGAGACCGAGCTGGTTCCGGCGTGACGCATGCGCATCACGCCGGGCCCGGGACGCGGCCGCTGCGCGTGGCGGAGGAAATCCGTCACGCTCTCGCGGCCCTGTTCGCGCGCGGCGACTTCCGCGACCCGGAACTGGCCGAAGCGCACCTGACCGTCACCGAGGTGCGTACCAGCCCCGATCTGCGCCATGCGACGGTGTTTGTGACCCGGCTCGGGCGGGCGGACGCGGCGGCGCTGCTGCCCGCGCTGCAGCGGGCGGCGCCGTTCCTGCGTGGGGTCGTGGCGCGGGCGGTGCGGCTGCGCTACGCGCCGGAACTGCACTTCCAGGCGGATACCAGCCTCGATAACGCGATGCATATCGATGCACTGATGCATTCGCCTGAGGTGGCGCGGGATCTGGAAGAAGAAGAAGAAAGGCCAGGGCTCCGCCCTGGACCCGCTGGGGCCTGAGGCCCCAGACCCCCATCACTTGTAGC
>DATJSJ010000244.1:0-6565 GCA_035504175.1 Acetobacteraceae bacterium | reverse complement strand
ACGGTGGAAGGCGAGATCGGCGGCGCCGATATCCATCGCCGCCGGCGTGGTCGCGGCGCGCTCGATGCGGGCAATGTCGAACGGCGTCGCGCGCAGCGCCGCCAGCCGCGCCAGCACCGGCTCCAGCGCCAGGCGCAGCTCGATCACCTCGACCGGGTTGGTGGCGCGGATCAGCGCCTCGCCGTCGCGCGATCCGGCGACGGCGCGGCGCGGCACGGCCGGCGCGATCTCCCCCTGCGCCTGCAGCGTCATCAGCGCCCGGCGCAACCGGTGGCGGGTGACGCCGAGCCGCTGCGCCAGCACCCGCTCCGGATCGCGCCGCCCGTCGCGGCCGATCGCCGCCCGCAGCGCCTCCAGCAGCGGGTCAACCGCATCGCGGCGGTTGTCAACCAAGCTCCGCCCGTGGTCGGAAATGGCTTTGCCCGTGCTCAGCGTCCGCATCCCCCGTTCCGGCGCCACGACGCGCCCGTCGCCGCATCGTCCTGGTGCGACGCGGCGCGCCACCGTTCAACCATGCAGTCATGTTAGCAACCGGTTGCGGCGATTGACAAGCATGGTTGCGTCTGGTCGAGTGCGGTGGTCAACCGCATGCAGGTCGGCACGGCATTTCTGACCGTGCCGTTGGAGGGCAGCATGGCCGACACCATCACGGCTCCCCCGGCCTCTGAAAAATCCCCGGGCAATCGGGAGACCGCGTTGCGGGCGATGTACGAGGAGCTGCATCAGAAGCATCTCTTCCCGTTCTGGGCGACCAGCACCGACGTCGCGCATGACGAGATCAAGCAGCTCCTCGGCGGCAAGCGCGCCGTCCCGTATCTCTGGAGCTACGACGGCGAGCTCGACTCGCTGCTGCGCCGCTCCGCCGAGCTGGTGACGATGAACGATTCCGAGCGCCGCTCGCTGATCCTGGTCAATCCGGGCCTGACGCCGCGCCGCGCCACCGTCACCACCATGTACACCGCCTATCGGTTGAACGACCCGAACGAGGTGATGCCGCCGCACAAGCACACCGCGAGCGCGGTGCGTTTCGGGCTGACCGGCGCGCAGAATTTCACCGGCGTCGAGGGCGAGGACATCGTCTTCGGCCCCGGCGACCTGGTTTTGACGCCGCGCGACACCTGGCACAATCACGGCAATCTCGGATCGGAGCCCGCGGTCAACCTCTCGGTCCTCGATCTGCCGCTGGTCGAGCAGCTCAACGCCCTCGACTTCAGCCACGACTACAGCGAGGGCGAGGAGCGCAAGCGCCAGCAGACGGCGCGTTTCCCCGGCGACTACTCCGCGCGCATCTACGGCGCCGGCGGGCTGATGCCCCGCTTCGTCGACCACCGCCGCGGCGTCGGCGGCTCTTCGCCGATGTATGTCTACCGCTACGAGCCGATGCGCGAGCTGCTGGAGAAGCACCGCGACTGGGACGGCAATGCGCATGAGGGGCTGCTGGTCGAGTACGTCGATCCGCTCTCCGGCGGGCCGGTGTTCAAGACCATCACCTTCTTCATGCAGATGCTGCGTCCCGGCGAAACCACGCAGCCGCTGCGCCAGACTGCGAGCCTGCTGGTCGCACCCTTCGAGGGCCACGGGCACAGCATCGTCGACGGCAAGCGCTTCGACTGGAACCGCTTCGACACGCTGGCCGTGCCGGGCGGCTCCTGGGCCGAACACACCAACGACAGCGCGACCGAGCCGGCGATCCTGTTCGTCGCCAGCGACGAGCCGGCGCTCAAGGCCTTCGGCCTGCTCGCGCGCTGGGGGCGGGATGCCGCCGGCGATCCGGTGCGGCTGGCCTGAGGCTGGCGTGGCGCGCGCCTCCAACGCGCGGCTTCTCGCGCATATCGACTGTCCCGGCGGCGGGCAGGTCTGGGTGGACGGCACGACGCTGTTCGTCGCGCATATGCGCCCGCCCGCCGGCACCTCGATCTTCGACATCGCCGATCCGCTGCATCCCCGACTGCTCGCCGGTGTCGAGATGCCGGCCGGCTGGCACTCGCACAAGGTGCGGGCGCAGAACGGCATCATGATCGTCAACCACGAGCGGCTCGGGCAGGAGAATCCGGAGTTCGGCGCCGGGCTCGGCATTTATGACGTGAGCCAGCCTTTGCGGCCGCGGCTGATCACGCACTGGCGCACCGCGGGCAGCGGCGTGCACCGTTTCGATTTCGACGGGCGCTACGCCTACATCTCGCCGAGCGCCGAGGGGTTCGTCGGCAATTTCGTCATGATCCTCGACCTGGCCGACCCGGCGCGGCCGCGCGAGGTCGGGCGCTGGTGGATTCCCGGGCAGAACGTCGCCGCCGGCGAGGACTATCCCTGGGAAGGCTACGTCAAGCCGCGCTGCCATCATCCGCTGCGCATGGGCGACCGGCTCTACGTCTCCTATTGGCACCACGGCCTGTTCATCCTCGACATCGCCGATCTCGCGCGTCCGCGGCTGATCGCGGCCGTGAACAGTTCGCCTGCGCATCCGCATCCGACCCATACCTGTCTGCCGCTGCCGCAGATGCTGCGCGGGCGGCGCATCCTGGTGGTGGCGGATGAGGACGTGGCCAAGCTGCGCCCGTCGCCGCCGGCCTTCGCATGGGTGTACGACATCACCGACGAGCGGCAGCCGATGCCGATCGCGACGATCCAGGTGCCGGGCCTCGATCCGGACGGCGCGCCGCAGCCGCCGATGACCGGCTGCCACCAGCCGGCCGAGCGGTTCGAGGGCACGGTCATCCCCTTTGCGTGGTTCGCGCAGGGGCTGCGGCTGATGGATGTGGCCGATCCGTTCCGGCCGGCGGAGGTCGGATACTATCAGCCGGATCCGCCGGCGGGGTGCGAGCGCGCTTCCTCGAACGACGTGACAACGGACCAGCGGGGGTTAATCTACCTGACGGATCGGCAGCGCGGCGTGGATGTGATTGAGAGGGTGCGCGCATGAAGCCAGGCAAGGCCAGGGGCTCTGCCCCATCGAACCGCTTTGCGGTTCGATCCAGCAAAGGCGCAGCCTTTGCAATCCGTTCCTTAAAGTATTGGGGTCTGGGGCCGTACGGCCCCAGCGGGTCCAGGGCGGAGCCCTGGCCTTCCTTCCTCCCGGAGCAGCCCAATGATCGAAGTCTTCGGCCCCAAGAATCCAAACCTCCCCTTCCACCCTGCCGTCCGCGCCGGCGATTTCGTCTACGTCTCCGGCCAGGTCGGCAAGGACGAGCGCGGTGTCATGGTCTCCGGCACGATCGAGGAGGAGACGCGCGCCACGATCGAGGCGCTGCGCCGCGCGCTTCGCGCCGCCGGCTGCGATCTTACCGACGTCGTCAAGATCACCGCCTTTCTCGAGGATGCCCGCGATTTTGGCCGCTACAACGGCGTGTTCAAGGAATACTTCCCCGAGGGTCGGCTCGCCCGGACGACGGTCGAGGCGCGGGCCGTGATCAACACCAAGATCGAGATGGACTGCATCGCCTACGCGCCGCGTGAGCGCCAGGGCTGACAGGGAGAACGCCCGCATGCTGCGACTGCTTGGCCGCGCCACCTCCGGCAACGTGCAGAAGGTGATTTTCGGCCTGGAGGAGATGGGACTTGCCTACGAGCGCGAGGATTACGGTCGGCAGTTCGGCAACACCGCGACGGCCGAGTATGCGGCGATGAATCCGACGCGCAAGGTGCCGACGCTGGTCGATGACGCGGTGGTGGTGTGGGAGTCGAACACCATCCTGCGCTATCTCGCGTCGAAATCCGGCAGCGCGCTTTATCCGGCCGATCTCGCGGCGCGCTCGCAGGTGGAGCGGTGGATGGACTGGCTGCTGGCTGCGGTGAATCCGGTTTATCTCGCCGGCTTTCGCGACGCCAAGAAGCCGGAGGGCGAGCGCGGGGCGACGACGGCGAGCGATCTCGCGGCCGAGCTGGCGCTGCTCGACGGGGCCATGAAAGGCGAGTGGATCGCCGGCGAGTTCAGCCTCGCCGACGTGGCACTCGGTCCGATCGTGCGGCGCTGCATGGCGTTTCCGTTCGAACGTCCGGCGATGCCCAAGCTGGAGGCCTGGCGCGAACGGCTGATGCAGCGACCCGCCTTCAAGCGCGCGATCGCGGCCGGCTGAACCAGGGCGCGCCGCGCGTGCTGGCCATGTCGTCCCGCACCGAGGCGTCCGCCCTCGCCGCGGACGCGGCGCCGCATATCGAGGCTCGGGGGGTCTGCGTCGATTTCGCGTCCGGCCGCGGCGCGGCGCTGCGGGTGCTGGATGACGTCACGCTGGCGATTCCGCGCGGCAGCTTCGTCTCGTTGATCGGGCCGTCGGGCTGCGGCAAGAGCACGTTGCTGAAGGTGCTGGCCGGGCTGCTCGCACCCGTCGAGGGCCAGGTCAGCGTGGCCGGAATGCCGCCGGCGGCGGCGGCGCGACAGCGGCGGATCGGGCTCGTGTTCCAGGACGCGACGCTGCTGCCCTGGCAGGACGCGCTGGCCAATGCCGGCTTCCTGCTGCGGATCACGGACCGCACGCGGCCGGCCGAGGCGGTGCGGGAGCGGGCGCGCACCATGCTCGGCCTGGTCGGGCTCGAGGGGGCGGAGCGGCGCCTGCCGTCGCAGCTCTCCGGCGGGATGCGGCAGCGTGTGGCAATCGCGCGGGCATTGGCACTCGATCCCGAGGTGCTGCTGATGGACGAGCCGTTCGGCGCGCTCGACGCCATCACGCGCGAGGCGATGAGCGCCTTCCTGCTCGATCTCTGGCAGCGCACCGGCAAGACGATCGTATTGGTGACGCACTCGATCGACGAGGCGGTGTTCCTGTCGCGCGAGGTGCACGTCATGGCGGCGGGGCCGGGACGGGTGCTGGCGACGCTGCAAGTGCCACTCGGGTATCCTCGCACCGAGGCGAGCTACGCCGATCCGGTGTTCGGCGAGATCGCGACGCGGCTGCGGTTGCTTCTGCGCGAGGGGCATGCGGGGTGAGGCAGGGTGTGACCGCATCCCGGGCCGGTGGAGCGTGGCGGATCGGCGGGACCGGCATCAAGGACGCTGCGCGCCGGCTTCGCCGGTCGCCTGCGGCGATCCTTGACGCCGCTCCCGCCGATCCGCCGGACAGTGAAGCGGCCGGGACGAAGGAACGGACGCTGCAACCGAACCAAGGAACGGGCGAGGCGAGTGGGCGATTGGCGGCGGTCTGGCGCGCAGTGCTGCCGCCGCTCGCACTGCTGATCGCGGTGCTGGTGGCGTGGGAGGCGGTGATCCGGCTGCTGCACCTGCCGCAATACGCGCTGCCGGCGCCTTCGGCGATCGCGGCGGTGCTGGTGGCGAAGCAGGCGAGTCTGGCGGCGGCGGCCTGGGTCACCGCGGGCGAGGTGCTGGTCGGATTCATCGTCTCCGGCGTGGTGGGCGCAGCGCTCGCGCTGCTGATCGCGCGCTTCGACCGGCTCGGGCGCGCGATCTATCCGCTGGTGGTGCTGTTCCAGACGGTGCCGAAGATCGCGCTGGCACCGCTGTTCGTGCTGTGGTTCGGCTACGGGCTGCTGCCGAAAGTGGTGCTGATCGCGGTGATTGCGTTCTTCCCGGTGGGGCTCGACATGCTCGCCGGGCTGCGCGCGGTCGATCCCAATCTGGTGGCGTTGATGCGCTCGGTCGGCGCCAGCCGTGGGCAGATCCTCTGGCGCGTGCAGGTGCCGACGGCGCTGCCGCATCTGATGTCCGGACTCAAGATCGCGGTCACGCTCAGCGTCATCGGTGCGATCGTCGGCGAGTTCAGCGGCGCCTCCGCGGGACTCGGCTACATGATCGAGTTCGCCTCCACCCAGCTCGACACGGCTTTGGTGTTCGCGGCGCTGGTGGAGGTGTCCGTGCTCGGCATCGTCTTCTACTACCTGGTGGAACTGGCCGAGCGTCTGCTGGTACCGTGGTCGCCGCGATAGGCGAGGAGGGGCTGATGCACAGACGAACGATGCTGGCGCTCGGGGGATCGGCGGTCGCCGCCGGCCTGATGCCGCCATTCGCCCGCGCCGCCGAAATGGACAAGGTGGCGGTGCAGCTCGACTGGGTGATCCGCGGCGATCATGCGATGTTCTTCGTCGCCCGGCAGAAGGGCTACTTCAAGCAGAACAACATCGACGTCTTCGCGATCCGCCGCGGCACCGGGACGCCGGACGCGCTGCGCCTGGTCGCGAGCGGCAGCGCCAGCTTCGGCTTCGGCGACCTGCCGACGCTGATCGTCTCCCGCTCGCATGGCGTGCCGGATGTCGCGGTCGTCGCGGTCAACCAGCGCAGCCCGCTGGCGATGATCTCGATCGCCAAGCGGCACAAGCTGGCCAGGCCGCAGGATCTGAAGGGGCTGAATATCGGCGTGCACCCGGCTGGATCGACCTACATCTTCCTCAAGGCGTTCCTCGACGCCAACGGCATGTCGCTCGCCGACATCAAGCAGAGCACCGTCTCGCCGCCGTACGAGAATTACCTGGTGCTCGGTCGCGTCGATGCGGTGCCCGGCTATCTCGATGCCGAGGTGCCGGTGCTGGAGGCGAAGACCGGCGGACCGGGCTCGCTCTCCATTCTGCAGGGCGCGGATTGGGGCTTTCACGCCTACGGCTCGGGGGTGTTCACCTCCGA
>DATJSJ010000243.1:0-30042 GCA_035504175.1 Acetobacteraceae bacterium | reverse complement strand
ATCCCGCGGATCTGTTCGCCGATCCTGACGGCGCACGGCGGCTGCAGCAGGAGCGGGTCGCGTTCGTCGACAGCGTGTGGACCGATACGGTCGGGTTCGCGGCGATGAAGATGATCCGCCGGATCCTGGGATTCGCCCACGTGCTGGATTTCGAATCGATCGCCGATCCGGCGGTGCGAGCCGCCTGCGAGACGCGGGCGCTCGGCTTCGCGCGGCGGATGCTGCTCGAACCCGAGGCATTTCCGACCCCGGCGGCGCTGACCGCGGCGGCGGCATCGGCCATCGCCGCGGCATGAGGCTCAGCCGGGCCGGTCCTTGAGTTCGACCTCGACGAAGGCGAGCGGCGCGTCGCCGGCGTTGAACACGTCGTGCTCCACCCCGGCCTTGCGGAAATAGGCCACACCGGGGGCGATCTCCGTCCGCGTCTCGCCTTCGGCCGAGACGATGCCGAGCACGCCGGCGGTGAGCGGGACGATCACGTAGTCATAGCCATGGCGGTGATGGCCGGTCGCGGCGCCGGGCACCATGCGGTGTTCGGTGACGCGCACCTCCGGCGTCTCGAGGCGCGGCAGGGCTTCGGATTGGGACATGGTGCGGTCTCCCTCGGTGGCGGCTCAGCGATAGGCGACGCCCGGCAGCACGCACAGCATCTCGAACAGCAGGTTGGCGGCGAGCAGCGCAGTGTTGCCGTGCGGGTCGTACGGCGGCGAGACCTCGACCAAATCCGCGCCGACAAGGTTCAGGCCGCGGGCGCCGCGGATCACCTCGAGCGCCTGGGCCGGGGTGAGGCCACCCGGCTCCGGCGTGCCGGTGCCGGGTGCTGCGGACGGATCGAGGCTGTCGATGTCGAAGCTGAGATAGACCGGCCCGTCGCCGAAGCGCGGCCGCAGTTCCGCCATCAGCGGCGCGAGCGAGCGGTACCAGCATTCCTCGGCTTGGATGACACGGAAGCCCTGGCCGCGCGGCCAGTCGAAATCCTCCGCCGCGTAGCCGGTGCCGCGCAGGCCGAGCTGCACGCTGCGGTTCGTGTCGAGCAGGCCCTCCTCGACGGCGCGGCGGAAGGTGGTGCCATGGGCGATCTTCTCGCCGAACATCGTGTCGTTGATGTCGGCATGCGCATCGACATGCAGCAGGGCGACGGGGCCGTGGCGCCTGGCGACCGCGCGCAGGATCGGCAGCGTCAGCGTGTGATCGCCGCCGAGCGTCAGTGGCACGCAGCCCTCGGCCAGGATCGCGGTGAAATGCGCGGTGATGATGTCGAGCGAGACGACCAGGTTGTACGGGTTGACCGGTACGTCGCCGAGATCGGCGACCGTGAGCGAGTCGAACGGTGCCGCGCGCGTGCCCATGTTGTACGGGCGCAGCAGCGCGGATTCGGCGCGGATCTGGCGCGGGCCGAAGCGGGTGCCGGAGCGGTTGGAGGTGCCGCCGTCGATCGGCACGCCGATGAAGCAGGCATCGAGGCCGTGCGCATCATTGCGGGTCGGCAGGCGCATCATCGTCGCCGGCCCGGCGAAGCGGGGCATCTGGTTGCCGCCGAGCGGCTGCGGAAAGCGATCGGCCATGGGCGTCATCCCGGACGGGCCCGGCCATTGCCAGGCCGGGCGGCTTGCTTCCAGCATGCACCCTCCTGGCAGTCGGGGGGAGAGGCGGTGAGCGAAGCGGCGTTGCGGGAGCGGCAGGACTGGGCGGCGCGCTGGCTGGACGAGCAGACGGCGCGGTTTTCGGCCTTCAATGCGCGAATCTGGGGGCTGGCCGAGCCGGCGTGGCGGGAATACCGCTCGGCCGCGTCGTATTGCGAGCTGTTGCGGCAGGAGGGGTTCGCGGTCGAGGCCGGCTCCGGCGACATGCCCACTTCGTTTGCGGCGCAATGGGGCTCGGGCGGCCCGGTGCTGGGCAGCTTCGCCGAGTACGATGCCGTGCCCGGCCATTCGCAACAGGTCGAGCCGCGTCGGGTGCCGCGCCCCGGACTGCATCCTTACGCGGCCGGGCACACCGATCCGCATTCCTCGCTCGGCACCGCGGCGTTGGCGGGCGTGCTGGCGGCGAAGGCGGCGATGCAGCGTTTCTGCCTGCCAGGCACGCTCAAGCTGTTCGGCGAGCCGGCGGAGAAGGTGTGCGGCTCGAAGCCGGTGCATGCGGCGAAGGGGTATTTCGACGGTGCGGATGCATTCGTCGTGTATCACCCGTATGCGACCAACACGGTCGCCGGCGAGACGCAGTGCGGCTCGTATTGGAGTGCGGTGTTCAGCTTCGAGGCGGTGGCGCCGGAGCGCTGGATCGACAAGACGCTGCTGCCGCCCGGGAGCATGTCGCATGCCACGGCACGGTGTCCAGGAGCGATCGATGCGCTGTGCCTGATGTACACGACGACGAAGTACACCAAGGAGGCGATGTTCCCGCATACGGGGAACTGGACGCTGAACGAGTTCGTGATGGGCGCGGGTGAGGCGACGTCGGACAATCTGCCGCCGCGGTTCAGTCAGATCCAGTATTCGTGGCGTTCGCCGGTGCTCGGGATTCAGGAGCAGATCTTTCGGGTGCTGGCGAACAACGCGCGGCATGCTGCAGGTGCGACAGGGTGCGAGGCGCGGGTGCGATGGGTGACGCGCACGCGGGTCGGGCTGCCGAACCGGGTGATGACGGAGCTCGCGTATCGGTCGATGGAGCGGGTCGGGCCGCCGCGGTTTCCCGAGGCGGCGCGGGAATTCGGGCGGGCGGTGCAGCGCGAGCTGGGGCTGCCGGAGGCGGCGAATCCGTTCATCGACGCGAACGAAGCGTTGGAGACGCCGGCAGCGCATGAGGCGGCGCTGCGGCGAGCGTTGCCGGAGTGGCAGAAGAATTTCACCTCGGATGATTATGTCGAGTACACGTGGCATGCGCCGACGGTGCGGCTGTTCACGGCGCGGCCGATTCTGCGGCCGCCGGAGCCCGGGTATGAGTATCCGGCCTGGGCGTATGATGCGGTGGGTGGCCTGCCGGCGGCGATCGATCCCGGGATGATGGTGGCGGCGAAGACGATTGCTCTGTCGCTGATCGAGTTGCTGAGCGTGCCGGCGACGCTGGAGGCGGCGCAGGCGGAGTTCCGTGAGCGCACCGGCGGTGGCGTTGGCGGCGATCGCTGGGTGGCGCCGCTGCTGCCGCGCGATTTCGCGCCGCCTGTTGACTTGCCCTGGCCCGAGTATGTGCAGACGGTGCGTGGCGAGGAATGGTGTCTGCCGACGCCGCGCTCGCAGGGAGAGGCTTTGTAATGGGGGTCTGGGGCCTCAGGCCCCAGCGGGGGTGCAGGGGGCGGAGCCCCCTGGCCTTTCTTCCTGCCGGAGCGAGACAATGACTCTCAACGCTGTCGTGTCGGCGCAGGTGATGGAGGGGCGCGGCGCGTACAACCGCAACTCCCGCGTCCAGGCTGCCGGCGTTGTTCCGGTATTGCCACTTTTGGCGGAGGCGTCACGGCGGGTGGCGCTCGCGGAAGTGCCGGCGCCGGTGGTTATCGCGGATTATGGTTGCTCGCAGGGCCACAACTCGCTTTTGCCGCTGCGCACGGCGATCGGTGTGCTGCGTGAGCGGATCGGTCGAGACCGGGCGGTCAGTGTCGTGCACACTGACCTGCCGGAGAACGACTACACCGCGCTGTTCCGGACGCTGGCGGAGGATCCGGAGAGCTATCTTCGCGACGATCGGCGGGTGTTTCCCTCGGCGATCGGACGCAGCTTCTATCAGGCGCTGCTGCCGCCCGGGAGTGTCACGCTCGGCTGGAGTTCCTGGTCGGTGCAATGGCTGAGTCGTGTTCCGGCACCGATACCGGACCAGGTGCAGGTCGCGTTCAGCGACGACGTGGCGGCACGGCGCGCCTTCGCCGAGCAGGCGGCGGCGGACTGGCGGGCATTCCTGTTGGCGCGCGGTGAGGAGTTGCGCACCGGCGGACGGCTGGTGGTGTTGACGATGGCGTCGGACGATGCGGGCGGGTTCGGCTATCGCAGCGTGGTGCGGGCGATCCAGGATGGGCTGCTGGATGTCGCGGCGAGCGGGCTGATCAGCGTCGCGGACGTGCGGCGGATGGTCATTCCGACGTATGGTCGGACCCGGGCGGAATTTCTGGCGCCGTTCGAGGGGGTAGGCCGGTTCGCCGGCTTGTCCGTGGAGTCCGTGGAGGTGTTCGCGGCCGAGGACCGGATCTGGAAGGAGACGGGCGCGGGGGAGGATGCGACGGCGTTTGGCTCGCGGTGGGCGGCGTTCTCGCGGGCTTCGGTGTTTCCGACGCTGGCGGCAGGGTTGGATGGCGGGATGGGCGATCCGCGTGCGGCGGCGTTCATGGACGCGCTCGAGGGTGCAATGGCGCGGCGGTTGGCGGCGGCGCCGGAGGAGTCCCTGCTTCCGCTGGGAATATTGGTGATGGTGAAGGGCGGGTGAGGGGCGGTCGCGGGGGCGTTTTTGCACCCGGCCAGCCCGAGCGTTGCGCCGTGCTCGCGACGTTCAAGGCCGCTTCGCGCCGCCTGCGGCGGTGGCCTGCGGCCAGCCTTGACCGCCTCTGCGCGCGGCGCAGCGCGAGGTCGCAGGCCGGGACGGAGAAACGGCGCTTCAGCCGAACAGAGAAACGGGTGTTTTGATTGGATGGTGGGGGGCTGAGCTACAGGCCGAGGCGGTCACGGATGCGCCCGTAGGTGATGCGCGCTGCGGCGGCCGATTTCCACAGCGCGTGGAAGGGGATGGCGCGCAGCGTGGTGATCGGCATGTCAATCGCCGCCGCCGGCGCGCCGAGCACACGCTTCGCCAACAGGCTGCCCATCACGGTTGCCATCGCAACGCCGCGGCCGTTGTAGCCGAGCGCGATGTGGACGTTCTCCGCCGGCTCGTGGAAATGCGGGTAGTGATCGGGCGTGACCGCAATCTGGCCGTTCCAGCCATGGGTCCAGCGAATGCCACGCAGAGCGGGGAACAGGCGCAGCGCATAGCGCACCAGGTAGTCATATTCGGGCAGCGTGGTCATGTCGCGCATCGGGCTGCGGCCGCCCATCAGCAGCCGGTTGCCGCCATCGACGCGATAGTACGTGGTGATGGCGCCGAGCTCGTACAGCACCGAGCGCGCCGGCATGACCTGGGCGGCGACCGGCTCGGGGAGCGGTTCGGTCGCGACGATGGCGCTGTAGAGCGGCACGATGCTGCGGCGCAGCCGCGGCCAGAGCCCGTCCGTGTAGCCGTTGGTGCCGATGATGATGCGCTCAGCACGCACCGTGCCGCGCGCTGTCTCGACCGCCCAGAGGCCGCCCTCGCGACGGACGCGCTGGGCCGGTGTGGCGCCGTGAAGGTGGGCGCCGGCCTGGATCGCCGCCTGGGCGAGGCCGCGGGCGTAGCCGAGCGGGTTCACGAACCCGCCGCTGCGATCCAGCATGGCGCAGGTGTAGCGGCGCGTGCCGGTGCGGGCGGCGAGCTCGGAACCCTCGAGCACCTCGACCGGCATGCCACGACGGACGCCCTGCAGCGCACTCTCCCGCGCCGACGCGGCGTCACGCGGGATGTAGGCGGCGCGCAGCGTGCCGGTCTGGTGCGCGTCGCAGATGATCTGATGGCGCCGGATCAGATCGAACACGGTCTGCGGCGCCGCCCAGGCGAGGCGCACCATGCGGCGACCGAGATCGGGCCCGAAATCGCGCTCCACCTGGTCGGGATCGGGCTTGAGCCCCGGATTGACCTGCCCACCATTGCGGCCGGAGGCGCCCCAGCCGGGCTCGTTCGCCTCCAGCAACGCGACATCGGCCCCGGACTCGGCGAGATGCAGCGCGGCGGACAGGCCGGTGAAGCCGCCGCCGATGATCGCGACGTCGGCGCGGGCGTCGCCGTCGAGCGGCGGTGCCGCGACCGGCGGGCGCGCGGTGTCAGCGTAGAGGCTGCGCGGCAGCGGACGCGGAGCGGGATCCGGCAAGGTCGGCTTCCTCATGGATGACCCAGTGGCTGCCCGGGCGCGGTGGACGGCAGCCGCCGCGCCCGGTGCGGCTCTCAGCCGAGCAGGAACTTGTTCCAGCGGTCGAGCACGACGTCGGTGTTCTTGGCCCACCACTCGACGTCATAGTTCAGCAGCTTCGGCTTGATCTCCGGCGAGGTGGGCAGGATCTTCAGCCGTTCCGCCGGGATCAGCGCGGCCGCCTTGTTGTTGACGAAGCCGTACGTGATCAGCATGGAGAGCCGCGCCTGCGACGCCGGCAGGGTGATGAAGGCGGTGAATTTTTGCGCGTTCTCCTTGTTCGGCGCGTCCTTGATCACCGCCCAGCAATCGTTGCGCAGGAGCTGATCCTGCCAGACGATGTCAACCGGCGCGCCGGTCTGCTGAATGGCGTTGATGCGGCCGTTCCAGGCCGTGGCCATCACGACCTCATTGTCGTTCAGCATCTGCGCCGGCATCGCGCCCGCGGTCCACCACTTCGTCACGCTCGGCTTGAGCTTGCCCAGGCTGCCAAAGGCGAGATCGAGATCGATCGGATAGACCTTGTCGCGCGGCGTGCCGGTGGCCATCTCGGCGATCTCGAGGTCCGGCTGCAATCCGCCGGAGCCGGATTGCAGCGCACGCGGGCCGGGGAAGGTGGCGGTGTCCCAGAGGTCCTTGTTGTCCTTGGGCATCTTGCCGCCAAACGCATCGCGCCGATAGGCGTAGATCTGCGCGTAGGGCAGCATGTCGCAATAGTATTTCGAGCGGAAGGCCGCGTCGATGTTGTCGACGTCGAACAGGGAATAGTCGATCGGTTCCCAGTAGTCGCCCTTGGCGGCGAGGTCGAGCACGGCGCTGCCGTCCTCCTCCGTTACGTCGTACTCGACGTTCTTGGTGTCGACCATGGCCTTGACCTTGGCGGTATCGGGGCCTTCGGCCTCGATCACCTTGATGCCGGACAGTTCCTCGAACGGCTTGAAATAGGCGGCGCGCTGGGCGTCCTGCAGCGCCCCGCCGTAGGAGCAGACGCGCACCGTGCCGCTGCCCTTCAGCTTGTCCGGGATCGAGGTGATCTTCGGCAGGTTGGCGGGCTCGGCGGCAAAGGCCGGCGCGAACGCGAGATGCCGGGTCATGGCGGCCGCGGCCGCAGCGGTCAGACCGAAGCGCGCGGCATTGGCGATGAACTGCCGCCGCGACCAGTCGGCGACATGCGGCGGCTGCGCGGCCATGCGGCGCAGCAGGCGGGAGATGTCCGTCATCGTGGGGCGCTCCTGTTATGAACCAAGGTTGGCAACGGCGTCACGCATCGGTCGGGGCAAGCTCGGCCAGCGGGCGGGTGCGGGCGCGCTCGGTGCGGCGGCGCAGCAGTTCGGTGCCGACCAGCAGGCACGAAGTCAGCGTGATCAGCAAGGTCGAGACCGCCGCGATGGTGGGATCGATATCGAAGCGGATCTGCTCCCACATGCGCCGCGGCAGCGTCACCGCCGTGGTGCCGGACAGGAACAGCGCCACCAGCAGCTCGTCGAACGAGGTGATGAAGGCGAAGACGGCGCCAGCGAAAATGCCCGGCCGGATCAGCGGCAGGGTGACCTGGCGGAAGGTCGCCCAGGGAGTCGCACCGAGACTCTGCGCTGCCTGTTCGATGCGCCGGTCGACGCCCTGCAGCGACGTCGAGACGTTGATCACGACGAAGGGCACGGCGAGGCAGACATGCGCCAGCACAAGCGCGAAGGGGTGGCCGACCAGGCCGAACTGCGCGTAGGCGAAGTAGACGCCGATCGCGACGATGATGCCCGGCGCGATGACCGGTGAGAGGATGAAGGCGAGCACCAGGCGGCGGCCGGGGAAGCGTCCGCGCACCAGTGCGATCGCCGCCGGCGTGCCGAGCAGCACGGACATCACCGTGACCGACAGCCCGACCCAGATGCTGAGCCAGGCCGAGCCGGTCCATTCGCCGCGGCCGAAGAAATTCGCGTACCAGCGGAGGCTGAAACCGGGCGGCGGGAAGGTCAGGAACTTGCCCGACGAAAACGAGAGCGGAATGATCACCAGCACCGGGAAGACCAGATAGGCGAAGATCAGGACGACATAAATTCCCAGCAGAATCGCACCCGGCCGGATCCGCGTGTTGCCGGGCACGGTTCAGAACACCTTGTCGATGCGCACGACGCGGGAGAAGGCGGCGAACAGTGCCAGGACGACGGCGAGCAGCACCACCGCCATCGCGGCGGCGAGCGGCCATTTCAGCACACCAACCTCGTCGCTGATCAGAATCGAGATCATGACGTCGGACGGGCCGCCGACCAGCGCCGGCGTGATGTAGAAGCCGATGGCGAGCGTGAAGACCAGGATGCAGCCGGCGGACACGCCGGGCAGCGACAGCGGCAGCAGCACCTGGCGGAACACCGCGAGCGGGCGCGCGCCGAGCCCTTGCGCCGCCTGCACCAGCCGCCAGTCCATCGCGCTGAACGTGGCGTACAGCGGCAGCACCATGAACGGCAGCAGCACGTGCACCATGGCGACGTAGACGGCGAAGCGCGTGTTCAGCATGGTCAGCGGGCGCGGGATCAGGCCGAATGCGATCAGCGCGTTGTTGATGATGCCGTTGCGGCCGAGCAGCACCATCCAGGCGTAGGTGCGCACCAGGATGCTGGTCCAGAACGGGATCAGCACCAGAATCAGCAGCAGGTTGGCGGTGGCACGGCTGCGCCGGGCGAGGAAGAAGGCGAGAGGATAGGCAAGCAACAGGCAGAACAGTGTCGTCAGCACGGCGATGCGGCCGGTGATCGCCATGACGCGCCAGAACACCTCGCTGTTCAAGAGCTCGGCGAAAGCGGCGAAGGTCCAGACCTTCTGGTGCACGCTTTGCGACAGCATGCCGAGCAGCGGGTAGGCATAGAACAGCGCCAGATAGACCAGCAGCGGGCCGACGAGCAGCAGCGAGCGGGCGAGCTCGGTGGAGACCAGCGGAGTCGTGGCGGCGCCTGGGCGCATGCTGCCTCGCCCGGATCGTGTCGCCGGGATTATGAGGATAAGCCCGGCAGCGTCAACGCCGGCCCCGGGCCGCCGCGCCGCGGCACGCCCGGCTCGACAAGCATGGGGCGGGCCAACATAATCCGGATCCTGGCGGGAGAGGGGTTCCGCGCATGCAGGCTGGCAGGGACGGCGAGACGCCCCGCGCGCCGTCCGGCGCGGCCATTTCACTGCGCGGCATTTCCAAGACCTATGGCAGCGTCACCGCGATCGCCGGGCTCGATCTCGAGATCCGGGCCGGAGAATTCATCACCCTGCTCGGCCCTTCGGGCTCGGGCAAGTCGACGACGCTGATGATGGTGGCGGGATTCGACGCGCCCACGACCGGCGAGATCCTGATCGACGCACGGCCGGTGACACGGACGCCGCCGCATCGCCGCAACCTCGGCATGGTGTTCCAGAACTACGCTCTATTCCCGCACCTGACGGTCGGCGAGAACATCGCCTTCCCGCTGCGCCAGCGCGGCGTCGACAAGGCCGAGGCGCGTCAGCGGGTGGCGCGGATGCTGGAGCTGGTCAAGCTCTCCGGGCTGGAGGGGCGCTACCCGCGGCAGCTCTCCGGCGGGCAGCAGCAGCGCGTGGCGATTGCGCGGGCGATCGTATTCAATCCGCCCGTACTGCTGATGGACGAGCCGCTCTCGGCGCTGGACAAGCAGTTGCGCGAGGAGCTGGTGCTCGAGATCAAGCGGCTGCACGAGCGGCTCGGCATCACCTTCGTCTTCGTCACGCACGACCAGCGCGAGGCGCTGGTGATGTCGGATCGGGTGGCGGTGATGAATCACGGGCGCATCGAGCAGATCGAGGCGCCGGGCGCGCTTTATGACGCGCCGTGCAACCGCTTCGTTGCCTCGTTCATCGGCGAGGCGAACCTGCTGGAGGCGGATCCGGTCGGCGCGGCGCCGGACGGGTCGGCGCGGCTGCGGCTCGGGCCGACGGAGATTCGCGCCGCGGCGGCGGGGGCGAACGGTTCCCGGCTGTGCATGGTGCGGCCGGAGAAGATCAGCGTGCAGCGCCAGGCGAGCGGGCATCCCGACGCGAACGCGCTGCCTGTGACGGTGCGCGAGACGGTCTTCATGGGCGAAATGGTGCGGTATCTCGTGCAGGCGGCGCACGGACCGACGCTCACGGTAAAGCAGCAGCATCGTGCCGGCATGCCGGTGTTCGTTGCCGCCGAGCCGGCGGTGATCGAGTGGGCGGTGGCCGACACGCGGATCATCTGAAGCGGCGGCGAGTGCGGGTGACAGGGCTTGCGGCATTCCGGCGGCGCCGGACCGCACCGTCCGCCGCCGTGCTGCGCGGCCATGCGCAGCGGATCGGGCGACGCGACAGGCCGGCTTGTCTCGCTCCGTCCTGCCTGGCGTGATCCGGCTGGCACCGGCGGGACGTGCCGGGGCCGGCGCTCGATGGCGTCCACGCCGGGGTAGAGATCCTGCCCGGCTCGCAGGCTGGCGAGCGGATCTGACCGCGTGGAGCCTCGCCCTGCTGCTGCCCGTAGCGGGGCGCGTCTGACATACGGGAGATGGAGACCCGCCGAGTCCGAGGCGGGGGTGCCAGGATTTGCGTATGGCGGAAGTGGCACTCCAGAGTTCCGCCACCGCGAGGGATTGTCTTTAAGAACAGGAGTGATTTGGCGGGCGTGAGGAGCGAGGCCTCCAGTGGATGAATGGCCTCAACCGCGGCAAGTCAGTTCGACCTCGAAGCATGTTTGCTTTGTTGCATGAGCAATGTAATTGAAAGTTTTGGGAAGAATGCCCTGTCTGCTCATTTTACACGTGCATTATTATTGCATTTTTCTGACTGCCCGTAAGTGTTGATTTGCGTATGTTTTCTCTGTTGGCACAATGATTGCTACATCTCCCTCGTTGCTCACGAAGGAGACTGTCTTGCGCAATTCGTTCTATGCCGCCGCTGTTCTGGCCCTCGCGCTGGGCGCCGTGCCGGCTCATGCAGACGTGTATAACTTCACCCTGACCGGGCCTGCTGCGAGCCTGGGCGGGTTCAGCTTCGATGGCTCGGGCACGCTGACCACCGGGGTTGCCCAGGGTGGCGGGCTGCTCGTCACTGGCATCAGCGGCACGATCGGCGGGCAGGCGATCACGAGCCTGCTCGCGCCGGGCAGCTACCCTGCCTTCGGCGGGGGCAACGACAACCTGCTGTTCCCGGCCAGCACGTCGTACCTTGACCCGAACGGCCTCGGCTTCACCGACGCGAGCGGCGACAAGTTCGACATCTACGGCTTCTACGCGCCGGGCTCGGTGGTCACGCCGGGCAACAACTACGGTGAGATCACGACGGCCGGCGGCTTCGGTGTCGGGACCTTCGCCGTGACCCCGGCGCCGGTTCCCGAGCCGGCGTCCCTTGCCCTGCTCGGCACCGCCCTGGTCGGCCTCGGCGCGCTGCGTCGCCGTCGCCAGGCCTGATCGCACGCGGGCGCCGGCGCTTCCGCCGGTGGTGCGTGCCGGGCAGGCGTGACCAGCGTCGTCATCCCAGGCAGGATGGTGGCGGCCGGCGTCGCGGCCCGGTTGGTCTGAGGAGCGTTCGGATCTGCAGTCTTGAGTCATGGGGTCTGGGGCCTGAGGCCCCAGTGGGGTCCAGGGGCGAAGCCCCTGGCGTTGCCTTGCCTCCGTCCACCCACGACCGCCCGCTCTACATCGGCAGCGAGATCTATCGCCGCTCCACCTACGGCCCCGGCCATCCGCTGGCGATTCCGCGCGTCTCGACCTGCACCGATCTCTGCCGCGCTCTCGGCTGGCTGCCGGATGCCGTGTTCCTCACCGCGCCGCTGGCGACACCGGACCAGGTCGCCCGCTTCCACGCGCCGGCCTATGTCGCGGCGCTGCGCCGGGCGGAGGCGCTGCAGGCGGTGAGCGAGGCCGACCGGCTGCGGTTTCGCATCGGTGCGGACAGCAACCCGGTCTATCCGGAGATCTATCGCCGCCCGATGACCTCGGCGGGTGGGATGATGCTGGCGGCGCGGCTGACCGCCCAGGGTGGCATCGTACGGGGTGGCGCTGTGCACTGTCCGGGCGGCGGCACGCATCACGGCAGGCCGGATCGCGCCGCTGGGTTCTGCTACCTGAACGACCCGGTGCTCGGCCTGCTGACCTGGCTCGATTGTGGGCTGGAGCGGCTGGTGTATCTCGACATCGACGCGCATCACGGCGATGGCGTGCAGGACGCGTTCCACAACGACGACCGCGTTCTCACGATCAGCGTCCATGAGCAGGCGCGCTGGCCGCGCACCGGGCTTGCCTCCGACCGGGCGGGGGGTGCGGCGCGGAATTTTCCGGTGCCGCCCGGCTTCAACGACAGCGAGATGCGCTGGCTGATGGGCGAGGCGGTGCTGCCGCTGATCCGCGCGCATCGGCCGCAGGCGATCATGCTGCAATGTGGCGCGGATGCGCTGGAGGAGGATCCGCTGTCGCGGCTCGCGCTGTCCAACAACGCGCATTGGGCGGTGGTGGCAGCGCTAGGCGCGTTCGCGCGAGGGTCGGGTGCGGCGCTGGTGGTGACGGGGGGCGGCGGCTACAATCCCTGGACGGTCGGGCGCTGCTGGGCCGGGGTGTGGGCGACGCTCAATCGGTTCGCGATTCCGGAGCGGCTTCCGCCAGCGGCGGAGGCAGTGCTGCGGGCGCTGACTTACAACCGCGCGGCGGGCCGCAACCCCCCCGAGCATTGGTTCACGACGCTGCGCGACGCGCCCCGCGAGGGGGTGGTGCGCGACGCGATCAAGCGCCTGGCCGAGCAGGCCCTGCAGGAGACGCCGACCGCATGAGACGCCGACCTTTACTCGCCGCCGCCCTGTCGCTGGGTGGGCTCGGAGCGCTGCAGATCGCGCTGGCGCAAACGGAGCCGACCGGTCCGCAGCCGGAGCTGGCAAAGGAAAAACTCGTCATCGTGACGCATGACGGGCGGCATCTGGATTTCGACGTGGAGGTGGCGCGGACGGCAGAGCAGCAGATCACCGGGCTGATGTTCCGCAAGAGCGTGCCGCCGACGGGTGGGATGCTGTTCGTCTGGGGGGCGTCGCGGGAGAGCCAGATGTGGATGCGCAACACGCTGGTGCCGCTCGACATGGTGTTCATCAATTCGGACGGCACGATCCGGCACATCGCCGAGGACACGGTGCCGGAATCGCTCGCGGTGATCGACAGCGGCGGGCCGGTGGCGGCGACGCTGGAACTGGCGGGTGGCGTCACGGCGAAGCTCGACATCCGCGTCGGCGACAAGGTTTTGAACAAGTCGCTCGGGACGGCGCCGTGACGCCGGGCGGCGGGTAGAGCGCGCCCGTTGGGCGTCGCCCGGCGCTTCGGACAGTGCGGGCTTGCACCGGTCCGGCGCTGCCCATAGCTTGCGCCCGATTTCGGGGCGTGGCGCAGCCTGGTCAGCGCGCGTGTTTTGGGTACACGAGGCCGCCGGTTCGAATCCGGCCGCCCCGACCAGCGGCAGGAGGGCGGGGGCGGATGCGGGCTCGCATCTATCAGCGGCCGAAGACGGCCATGCAATCGGGAGTGGCGCAGACCGGCGAGTGGGTGCTGGACTGGGAGCCATCTCATCGCCAGCGCAACGATTTCCTGATGGGCTGGTGGGGCGGCGGCGACACGCGTCAGCAACTACACCTGATTTTCGACACCCGCGACGAGGCGGTGGCGTATGCGCAGCGCGAGGGGATCCAGTACGATCTCGAACTGCCGCCGCCACGCCGCACGCGACCGAAGGCCTATGCCGACAATTTCCGCTTCGGCCGGGCGGAGAACTGGACGCACTGACCGCCCGATGGGCAGGGGCCGGGACCGATGCTAGATGTGCCTCGCGTCCAGGCGCGTCCGGCCCCGTAGCTCAGCTGGATAGAGCAGCGGATTTCTAATCCGCGAGTCGCAGGTTCAAGTCCTGCCGGGGTCGCCACCCGGCGCAGCGCAGTTTCCTTCGCCCGCCGTTCAGGCGGCGTGCTCGCGGATGGGCCTCTCCCGCGCAGGGACCGCGGGCGGACGCGGGTCGAGCAGCAGCACCTGGCGCGTCAGTTCGCCGGCGGGCTCCTCGAGCGCCGCCAGGATGCTGAAATGGTGGCGCCCGGCGAGCGGCAGCAGCGGGCCCGGCGCGTGCGCGGCGCTGCGCCGGGCGTGCAACTCGCGGCTGTTGGCGATCAGCGCCGGCAGCTCGGCCGTGCCGTAGGCGAGCAGGAAGGGCTTGGGCACGACCGGCAGGCGAAGCGGGGAGAGGGCGGCGATCTCGGCGTCCGAGAGCCGCAGCTTGGCATCGAGATAGGTGTCGCGCAGCGGCCCGAGCTCGTAGATGCCGGAGATGCCGAGGCCGCCGGCGACTGCCCGGTGATCGAGCGCCATGGCCGCCAGGTGCCCGCCGGCCGACCAGCCGGAGACGATCAGCGGCCCGGTGACGCCGAATTCGGGCCCGTGCTGCTCCAGCCAGTCGAGCGCCTGGCGGATCTCCGCGACGATGTCGGTCAGGCTGGCATCGGGGGCCAGCGAGTAGCCAGGAAGGGCGGCCGACCAGCCATGCGCCGCGACGCCGGCGGCGACGCTGGCGAAGCCCTCCTTGCTGTTCATCTGCCAATAGCCGCCATGGATGAACACCAGGCAGGGGGCGGCGGGATCATCGCCGGGGAACAAATCCAGCCGGTTGCGCTCGCGCGCCCCGTAGGGGAGGTCGAGGGCGCGGTCGTGCTTGGCGCGGAAGGCGTCCGAGGCGGCGCGGCGTGCGGCGTGGTAGGTGGCGGAGTCCGGCACGGCCCCGGTGTTGTTATACGCTGCATCCCGCTCGGCGCGGGTCAGGCTGCCCCAATCCATCATCTCCTCCCGAAAGGCGACGGCGCCGCGGGCGCCGTCTCGCCTGATTCTTGCATGCTGTGGGCGCGGGTGGGCGGGCGCCGGTGCGGTGCGTCGTCCGGGATGGGTCGGCCGTTGGGATGAACCTGATCAGCCTCGATATCCGGATGCTGCGATCGCTGGCGGCGATTGCCGAGACCGGCAGCATCACCGAGACGGCGCGGCGGCTGGGGCGCACGCAGCCGGCGATCACGCTGCAGGCGCAGCGGCTGGAGGAGCTCACCGGCCGCACGCTGTTCGTCAATGACGGGCGGCGCATCCGGCTGACCGATGACGGTGCGCTGGTGCTGTCGTACGCGCGGTCGATCCTGCGCATGCATGACGAGCTGCTGTCCCGCCTGTCAGCGCCGGCGATCGGCGGGCATGTGGTGCTGGGGACGCCGGATCTCTACGCCGGATTCGTCCTGCCGCCGATCCTGGGCATTTTCCGCAGTGCGTTTCCGGGCATTCAGATCGAGCTGCGCTGTGCGCTGTCGACGCCGCTGGTTGGCATGGTGCGGCGCGGCGAGGTGGATGTCGCGCTGGTGACGCGGATGAATGATTTCACCGGCGGCCGGGTGGTGGATCACGAGCAGCTCGTCTGGGCGACGGGCGAGGGGTCGGTGGCGCATGAGGCGGTGCCGGTGCCGCTGGCGCTGCTGCCGCCGGGCAATATTTTTCGCGACCACGCGATCGACGTGCTGGAGCAGGCGGGGCGGCCGTGGCGGATCGTCTGCATCAGTGACAGTTTCAGCGGCCTGGCGGCGGCCGTGGTGTCCGGCACGGCGGTCACGGTGGTCGGGCAGGCGGCATTGACTGCCGGGATGCGGGCGATCGAGGTCGGCCCGCTCTTCCCGGCTTTGCCGCGGGTCGAATTGCTGCTGTATCGCTCCTCGACCGCGACCTCGCCCGCCGCCGCGGCGCTGCATGATTACCTGGAGCACTATCTCAGCCTCCGCTCGGCGGGAGGCGCGCCGGCGGAGCAGGAGGCGGAGGCCGGGTAGCCTGTCCCTGTCCCTTTCCCTTATGAGGAGGCGAAGGCTTGCGCCTTCGACACCGTCGAAGGCGACCATTGCCGGGGGCCATGGGGCTGCAACGCTGTCAAGGCCAAAGCCGCGCTTCGCGCGGTGCGGCCGAAGGCCGCAGCCTTGACAGCGTTGCAGCCCCATGGCGTTCGCTTGAGGTGCGCTCGACGGTGTCGAGCGCACTCGCCGTGCAAGGCCGTTGAGCGCACGAGCTGCGCCCATCGGACTTCTCGATCGCTGCATCGGAGTTACCCGTTCGCGGCAGCGACCGCCCGCGCCGCCATCACCCCGATCAGGTGCGCGCGATAGGCGGGCTCGGCGTGGATATCGTCGTTCAGCCCGTCCGCCGGCACGGCGATGCCGCGCAGCGCCGCCGGGGAGAAGTCCCGGGCGAGTGCTGTCTCCATCGCCGGAACGCGGAAGACGCAGGGGCCGGCGCCGGTGACCGCGACCCGCACCGCATCGGCGAAGCGGGCGACGAACACGCCGACCACGGCATAGCGCGAGGCGGGATTGGGAAACTTGGCGTAGCCCGCCGCAAGCGGGACCGGAAAGCGCACCGCCGTCAGCAACTCGCCCGGCGCCAGCGCGGTCGCGAACAGGCCGGTGAAGAACGCGTCCGCCGCGATCTCCCGCGCATTCGTCACCAGCGTGGCGCCAAGCCCGAGCACCGCGGCCGGATAGTCGGCGGCGGGATCGGCATTGGCGATCGAGCCGCCGATCGTGCCGCGATGTCGCACCGCCGGATCGCCGATGCCGCCGGCAAGCTGCGCGAGCGCCGGGAGGCGCGCCGCAATCTCGGCCGAGGCGGCGACCGCCGCATGCGTCGTCATGGCGCCGATCGTGACCTGCGCCGCATCGGCGCTGATGCCGGCGAGACCAGGGACGGCGCCGAGCTCGATCAGCGCCGGATGCTGTGCCAGGCGCAGCTTCATCGCCGGCAGCAGCGTCATGCCGCCGGCGAGTGGCCGCGCGCCGGCGATGCCGGCCGCGAGCGAGGCGGCCTCGGCGAGCGAATCCGGCCGGTGATAGGCGAAACCGTGCATGCTCGTGCTACTCCGCCGCGACCGGCAGTTGCGCGTTGGCGATGAGCCGCCACAGCCGGTTCGGCGTTGCTGGCATGTCGACATGCGTGACGCCGAGCGGGCTCAACGCATCGACGATGGCATTGGTGACGGTGGCGGGGGAGCCGATCGTGCCGACCTCGCCGCAGCCCTTCACGCCGAGATCGTTGTGGGTGCAGCGCGTGCTGTGCGTCTCGACGGTGATGTTCGGCAGCATGTCGGCGCGCGGCATCGCATAGTCCATGAACGAGCCGCTGAGCAATTGGCCGCTCGCCTCGTCGTAAAGCGCGGTCTCGCACAGCGCCTGGCCGGCGCCCTGGGCGATGCCGCCATGGAGCTGCCCGCTCACGATCATCGGGTTGATCACCGTGCCGATATCGTCGACCGCGACGTAGTTCAGCAGCCTCACCGCGCCGGTCGCGCCGTCCACCTCGACCTCGGCAATGTGCGCGCCGCCGGGGAAGGTGAAGTTGACCGGATCGTAGAAGGCCTGTTCCTCCAGCCCGGGCTCGAGGATCTCCAGCGGATAATCGTGCGGCACGTAGGCGGCGCCGCAGATCTCCTCGAAGCTCTTCGACCGGTCGGTACCGGCGACGCTGAAGCGGCCGCCCTCGAACACGACGTCGGTGTCCGCGGCCTCCAGCAGATGGGCGGCGATCTTGCGGCCCTTCAGGATCACCTTGTCGGTCGCCTTCGACAGCGCCGCGCCGCCGACCGCGAGCGAGCGCGAGCCGTACGTGCCCATGCCGAATTGCACGCGGTCGGTGTCGCCGAACACGATCTCGATCCGTTCGGCCGGGATACCGAGCTTGTCGGAGACGATCTGCGCGAAGGTGGTCTCGTGCCCCTGGCCGTGATTGTGCGTGCCGATCAGCACCGTCACGTCGCCGGTCGGATGCACGCGCACCGTCGCACTCTCGTACAACCCGCCGCGTGCGCCGAGCCGGCCGGCGATGCGCGAGGGCGCGAGCCCGCAAGCCTCGACATAGGTGGCAAGCCCGATGCCGCGCCAGGCGCCGCGCTTCGCCGCCTCCGCGCGCCGCGCCGCGAACCCGTCCCAGTCGGCCAGCGCCAGCGCGCGGTCGAGACAGCCCGCCGGATCGCCGCTGTCATACTCCATCATCACCGGGGTCTGGTACGGGTAGGCCTCCTTCGGGATCATGTTGCGCCGGCGGATGGTGACGCGGTCGATGCCCATCTCCGCCGCCGCGACATCGACCAGCCGCTCCAGCACGAAGGTCGCTTCCGGCCGGCCGGCGCCGCGATAGGCGTCGACCGGCACGGTGTTGGTGAAGATGCATTTCACTTCGCAGAAGATCGCCGGCGTGCGGTACACCCCGGCGAGCAGCGGGCCGTAGAGATTGGTCGGGATGTTCGGCCCGAAGGTCGAGAGATAGCCGCCCATGTTGGCGAGGGTCGAGACGCGCAGGGCGAGGAAATGCCCCTGCTCGTCGAGCGCCAGCGCCGCCTCGGTCACGTGGTCGCGGCCATGCGCGTCGGAGACGAAGCCCTCGCTGCGCTCGCACACCCATTTCACCGGCCGGCGCAGGCGCCGCGCCGCCCAGGTGACGACCGCTTCCTCGGCATAGTGGAACTGCTTGACGCCGAAGCCGCCGCCGACATCGGGTGCCACCACGCGCAGCTTGTGCTGCGGGATGCCGAGCACGAACTGCCCGAGCAGCAGCCGCACCACGTGCGGGAACTGGCTGGTGGACCAGAGGGTGGTGCGATCGGTCGCCGGCTCGTATTCGGCAATGGCGGCGCGCGGCTCCATCGGGTTGCCGACCAGCCGGTTGTTCACCAGGCTGAGCCGCGCGACATGCGCGGCGCCGGCGAACGCCGCCTCGACCGCCGCCGCGTCGCCGAGCGCCCAGTCGGCGCAGAGATTGCCGGGCACCTCGTCGAACAACAGCGGCGCGCCGGGGCGGATCGCCTCCAGCAGGCCGACCACGGCAGCCAGCGTCTCGTACTCGACCAGCACCAGCTCGGCCGCCTGCCGCGCCATCTCCAGCGTTTCGGCGACCACGAAGGCGACCGGATCGCCGACGTGCCGCACCTTGCCCTGCGCCAGTGCCGGATGCGCCGGCTCCTTCATCGGCGCGCCGTGCCGGTCGGTGATGCCCCAGCCGCAGGGAATGCCGCCGACCTTGTCGGCGCCGAGCTCCGCGCCGGTCAGCACTGCGAGCACGCCAGGCAGCGCCAGCGCCGCACTCGCATCGATGCCGCGCAGCGCGGCATGGGCGTGCGGCGAGCGCAGGAACACGCCATACGCCATGCCCGGCCGCTTCGCATCCGCGACATAGGAGCCGCGGCCGGTGAGGAAGCGCAGATCCTCCTTGCGCAGGATGCGCGCGCCGATTCCGGTCGGGTTGCTCATGCCTCTCCTCCCGCCTCCGCCCGCATCGCCGCCGCCCCGGCGAGCACCGAGGCGACGATGTTCTGATACCCGGTGCAGCGGCAGAGATTGCCTTCCAGCCAGTGCCGCACGTCGGCCTCGGTCGGATCGGCCTGGCGCCGGGCGAAATCGACCGCGCTCATCACCATCCCGGGCGTGCAGAAGCCGCATTGCAGGCCGTGGTTGAGGTGGAAGGCGCGCTGCATCGGATGCAGCCCGTCCACGCCCGGGCCGGTCGCCAGCCCCTCGATCGTGGTCACCGCCCGGCCTTCGCAGGACAGCGCCAGCATCGTGCAGCTCTTCACCGATAGGCCGTCCAGATGCACGACGCAGGCGCCGCATTGGCTGGTGTCGCAGCCGACATGCGTGCCGGTCAGTGCCAGCGTCTCGCGCAGGAAATCGACCAGCAGCGTCTCCGGCGCGATCTCCATCTCAACCGGACGGCCGTTCACGGTGCAGCGCAACAGCATCGTCCCGCTTCCCTCGCTCATGCGCCGCACTCAGCCCGCCAGGGGCCGCGATTCGTCGACCGCCCAGCGCGCGACGATGCGGGCGCCGATCGCGATCGGCGCCCGGAAATAGGCGCCTTCCTCGACATAGGCGACGAATTCCTCACCCCCGGCGACGGCACGGTCAAGCGTGACAGCGATCTTAACATAGATCCCCTGATACTCGACGGCCTGCACCACGCCGGCCAGCGCATTCACCCCGGCCGCGTCGCCCGCGGCCTCCGGCAGCAGCCGCACATGATCGCGCCGCACCGCGAAGGCGAGGCGCTGGCCCGGCAGCGCCGCCTCCGTCCCGAGCCGCACCGCGAAGCGGGCGCCGTCCTCGCCGAGCAGCGTCGCGACGCCGCCGGCGGCGGTCTGCACCACGCCGCTCAGCACGTTCTGTCCGCCCATGAAGCGGGCGACATAGGCGCTCTGCGGCTCGGCATAGATCGTCCGCGCGGCGGCCGACTGCTCGATCCGGCCGTTGTCCATCACCACCACCTGGTCGGCGACGGCGACCGCCTCGAGCTGCGTATGCGTCACGTGCACGAAGGTGATGCCGAGGCGCTGCTGCATGGCGCGCAGCTCGCCGCGCATCTGCAGCCGCAGGAACTCGTCGAGCGCCGAGAGCGGCTCGTCCAGCAGCAGCACGCGCGGCCGGGTGATGATGGCGCGGGCCAGCGCCACGCGCTGCTGCTGGCCGCCGGAAAGCTGCGCCGGCAGCCGGTCGGCGAGCTCGGTGAGCTGCACTTGCTCGATCACCCGGTCGGCTTCGCGCATCCGCTCCGTGCGCCCGATGCCGCGCACGCGAAGCGCGAAGGCGACGTTGTCGCGCACCGAGAGATGCGGGAACAGCGCGTAGTTCTGGAACATCATCGCCGTGCCGCGCGCCCGCGGCGGCAGGCCGGCGACGTTCTGGCCGTCGATCAGGATATCGCCCTCGGTCGGCGCCTCGTGCCCCGCGATCATGCGCAGCAGCGTGGTCTTGCCGCAGCCGGACGGGCCGAGCAGGCAGCAATAGGAGCCGCCGGTGATGCGCAGGTCAATATTGGCGACGGCGAGCGGTCCGTCGCCGTAGCGCTTGGAGATCGCGACCAGCTCGATCGCACCGCCCTCCGGGACGGCGACGCTGATCGCGGGGGAGATCGCGTCCATCGCGCGCGGCGCCGCGGTCATGTGGACGGGGTCACGAACGGGCCACGATGCGGGCACGGCGCCGCTCGATCAGGGCGATCGTCCCGAGTGCCAGCCCGATCACCGCAAAGGAGAAGGCCGTGGTCAGCGTGCCGAGGGCGTAGATGGAGGGTGAGGTCACGTTCTGCGTCATGCTCCAGATCTCGATCGGCATCGTGTTGGTCGATCCCGTGGTTTGCAGCGTGCGGGCGAACTCGTCGTAGGAGAGGGTGAAGCCGAACAGGGCCACCGCGATCATGCCCGGCAGCAGGATCGGCATCACCACCAGCCACAGCGTCTGCAGCGGGTGCGCGCCGAGATCGCGCGACGCCTCCTCATAGGAGCGGCTGAACCGGCTGAAGATCGCAAACATGATGAGGAGGCCGAAGGGCAGCGTCCAGGAGAGCTGCGCCCCGAGGGCCGAGGTGTACCAGGACGTGTCGATCCCCAGGAGCTGGAACATCAGCCCGATGCCGATGCCGAGCACGTAGCCGGGTGCGACCAGGCTTGCGATCACCAGGTAGAACAGCACGGTGCTGCCACGGAAGCGTTCGCGGAACGCCATGCCGGCGGCGAGCGAGATCGCGACCGTGATCGCCATGACGATCAAGGCGAGCGGCAGCGACCGCTCCAGCGCCCCCATCACGTCGCCGGTGTCGCCCTGGGTCAGAAGCTCATGGAACCAGTGCAGGCTGACGCCGCGCATCGGGAAGGAGAGGGCGCCCTGCGGTCCCTGGAAGGACAGCACGTAGATGCACAGCATCGGCCCGTACAGGAAGGCGACATAGGCGACGAACACCGCGCCGAGCGCCCAGGTGAGCCAGGACCGTCGGCTTTCGCTTCGCGTCATGCTCAGCCTGCCCCCGTCAGTTCGCGCCGCACGTCGACGGTGCGCAGGATCGCGGCGACGCCGGCGGTCAGCACCAGCACCAGGATCACGGCGCTCGCCGCGGCATGCGGGAACAGCAGCGTGCTGATATCGTCATACATCGCGGAGACGACGGAGGCGTCGTGCCCGCCGCTCATCACCTTGACGACGTAGAAATCGCCCATCACCAGCGTCACGACGAAAATCGTGCCGAGCACGATGCCGGTGCGCGTGAGCGGCAGCAGCACCAGCCACAGGATCTGCAGCGGCGAGGCGCCGGAATCCCGCGCTGCTTCGAACAGGCGCGGGTCGATCCGGCTCATCGCGTTGAAGATCGGCACGATCATGAAGATCGTGAACAGGTGCACGTAGGAGACGACGACCGAGAAATCCGAGTAGAGCAGGAACTGCAGCGGCCGGTGGATCAGCCCGACCCCGAGCAGCACGTCGTTGATCACCCCCTCCTTGCCGAGCAGCGGCAGCCAGGAGATCATGCGGATCACGTTGGAGGTCCAGAACGGCACCGTGCAGACCAGGAACAGGCCGATCGAGACCAGCCGGTTGCGCACGTGGAACACCAGGAAGGCCGCGACCGAATAGCCGATCAAGAGGGTGAACAGCCAGGTCCAGGCCGCCAGCCGCAGCATGGTGAGATAGAGCGACAGCGTCAGCCGTGCGCTCAGCACGCTGGCATAGTTCTCCAGCGTGAAGGCGGGGATGACCGCGAAATTGTCGTAGCGGAACACGCTGACCGCCAGCACGACGCCGAACGGGATCACCACGAAAATGAGCAGGACCAGCGCCAGCGGCAGCACCAGCAGGTGCTGGCGCCAGTCGCGCCAGCGCCGCCGGGCCGGCACCGCGACGCGCGGCAGGGAGAGTGTGGTCGCGGACACGCCGGTCGCCCCTCGCGCCGCGTCTCAGGCCGATTTGAACTCGTTCCAGCGCTGGATCATGTACTGGTTCTGATCCATCACCGTGTTCCAGCAGGAGATGTTGGTGAAGCGCTCGATGAACGAACCGCCGTCGCGCACCGCGCCCGGCTTGGCGATCGGCGCGCCGTACGGGTCCTTGATCACGTCGGTCGCGGGCTTGCCGAGATACCAGTAGCCGTATTCGTTCGGCGTCATGTATTTCTCGGCGGTCTTCGGCACCGGGCTGTAATAGCCGTGCCGCGCGACGAACGCGCCCTGCCAGCCCTCATAGTACCAGTTCAGGTACTCGTAGGCGGCGTCGAGCTTCTTGCCGGACAGGTGCTTCATCAGCCCCATGCCGTTGCACCAGCCGCGATAGCCTTCCTTGCCGTCGGGGCGGAGGTTCACCGGCGCGTAGATGCAGGGAATGCCCTTGGCCAGGACCGCGGTCACCGCCGGCGACCACATCGACTGGATCACCACCTCGCCGGCCGCCATCAGCTCGACCGACTGCTCGAACGTGGTCCAGGTGGCGCGGAACTGCCCCGCCTTCTTCGCCTTGATCAGCGCGTCGATCGTGACGTCGATCTCATGGCGGGTCATGTTGCCCTTGTTCTTGTAGACGATGTCGCCGCGGCTCTCGAGCGCCAGCGCCGCGTCCATGATGCCGATATTCGGCACGTCGAGGATCGCCGCGCGGCCCTTGAAGCTCGGGTCCAGCAATTCCTTCCACTGCGTGATCGGGTGGCCGATGATGTCCGGCCGGTAGCCGATCGAGTCTGCGTTGTAGACCTGCGGCAGGAAGGTCACCCAGTCATGCACGCCCTCGACGATGTGCCGGGCGTTGTGGCTGTCGGTGTACATCACCTCGTAGGGCGAGATGCCCTGGCGGGAGACTTTCTTGCCCTCGTACTCGCCCTTGGTGAAGATCGGCAGCATGTTGTCGAACTGCTTGATCTTCTTGCGATCGATCCCCTGCAGGATGCCGCGCGCCACCGCGACCTTGGTCTGCCAGCCTTCCAGGTCCGGAATGTCGACGCTCTGCGGCTGGGTGATGAAGCGGGTGATGGCGCTCGACGTGTCGAGATTCTGCATCTCGACCTTGAAGCCGAGATCCTTCGACGCCTGGTCGCCGATCGCCTGCACGACGGAATAGGACACGCCGATATGGCGCAGCGTGATGGTCTTGAGGTCCTGCGCCCAGATCGTCGGAAAGCCGGTGATCGCGCCCGATCCGACCGCCGCCCCGGCGCCGGCCGCGGCGCCTCTCAGAAGTGCGCGACGCGAGAGGCGCGGGGAGGGCGGCGTGCTGCTGTCCATTCTGATGCTCCGAACCCGGTGGCGGCCGCTTGACGCGCGGCCTTCGCTGACATGCGCAAACCTGCGGCACGGGCGCGGCACATTCCCAATCGGAAATTTCAATCCGGAGCATAATGTAGCCTAATATGCCGCCATTGTGGGCTGAGCACTGCATCGCGCCGGGCCGAATGATCAGTGCGTGGGCAGAAACGGGCCAGCGCGTCGGCGGCGCCCCGACAACGGGCCGCCGGGCCTGCTCCGCATCAAAGGTTGCAATCGGTCGGCGCGGTTCCCTAGTTCTGGGTGCGTCCGCCCCGTCCCGCCGGGCCCTCCGCCCGACGCCCCGATCAACTTCGGAGCCTGCCATTCCCGCCTTCGTGCCCGCACGTGCCCGGCTCGCCCGTCCGCCGTCCGGCCGCCCGGGGCTGTGCCGGCGCGCCGCGCGCGGCGCCGCCTTGGCGCTGGCGCTGCTTGGCGCGACGCCGGTCGTTTCCCATGCCCGCGGCGCGCACGCCGCCCCAGCGCCGGCGCAGCCCTCAGAGTCCTGGGAAGCGACGCAAAGCGATCTCTGCACCCACGCGATCGCCGCCGCCGAGCATCGCCAGCACACCCCGCCCGGCCTGCTGCTCACCATGGGCAAGGTCGAGAGCGGCCGGCCGATCCCGCCGCACGGCAAACTCGGGCCCTGGCCCTGGACGATCGACGCGGACGGGCAGGGGCTGTTCTTCGACAGCAAGGCCGCCGCCGTCGCCTGGGCGGAAGGCGCCGCCGCGCGCGGCGTGCGGCTGATGGATGTCGGCTGCATGCAGGTCAATCTGCAGATGCACCCGAACGCCTTCGCCTCGCTGGATCAGGCGTTCGACCCGCAGGCCAACGCCGCCTACGCCGCCCGCTTCCTGCGCGACCTGCGCAGCGGCCCGGCCGGCGGCAACTGGTACCTCGCCATCGGCTACTACCACTCCCAGACGCCGGCACTGGCCGCGATGTATCGCGAGAGCGTGGCCGCGGTCGGAGCCGGGCTGCCGCCGCCCTCCTTCGGCATCGCGCCGCTCTACATGCGGGCGCTGGCGCGCGGCCGCGTGCTGCTCAGCCTGCGCGGCGGCGGCGTCACCCTGCTCAACCTCGCCCGCCAGCCGACGCGCTGGCCGCACCACCACCCCAGCGCCTGCCGCATCGCCGAGGTGCTCGGCCCCTATCTCCGCTCGCCGCCCAAGGGCTGCGGCGCGCACCATCTGCATTCCTGAGCGCGGGATGGGATGACGTTTCGCGAACTCATCCCCGCCCCGTGCTCATCTCGTCGCGCGATTCAGACCTCCGGCGCAATCGCCAACGGTCATCGCGCGGGCTTGTCTGGTCGCGCGATTCAGACCTTCGGCAAGTCTGCCTCCGGTCATCGCGCTCTCGCAGGAGTTCCGCATCATGGACACCGTCAATCTCGGCTCGACCGGCCTGAAGGTCTCGCGCATCTGCCTCGGCTGCATGACCTACGGCAGTCGCGCCTGGCGCGACTGGGTGCTGGAGGAAGAAGCGAGCCGCCCCTTCATCCGCGAGGCGCTCGAGCGCGGCATCACCTTCTTCGACACCGCCGATGTCTACTCCCGCGGCGTCAGCGAGGAGATCCTCGGCCGCGCGCTGCGCGATTTCGGCCCGCCGCGCGACCAGGTGGTGATCGCGACCAAGGTGCATGGCGTGATGGGCGACGGCCCGAACCAGCGCGGCCTGTCGCGCAAGCACATCCTGCACGCGATCGACGACAGCCTGCGCCGGCTCGGCACCGATTACGTCGACCTCTACCAGATCCACCGCTTCGATCCGTCGACGCCGATGGAGGAGACGCTGCAGGCGCTCGATGACGTCGTCCGCGCCGGCAAGGTCCGCTATATCGGCGCCTCCTCGATGTGGGCCTGGCAGTTCGCGCAATATCTGCATCTCGCCGACACCAGCGGCCTGACCCGCTTCGTCACCATGCAGAACCACTACAACCTGCTGTACCGCGAAGAGGAGCGGGAGATGATCCCGCTCTGCCACGACCAGGGCATCGGCCTCATCCCATGGAGCCCGCTCGCGCGCGGCGTGCTCGCCGGCAGCCGCCAGGCCGGCACGCTGCGCTCACGCACCGACGAGTTCAGCAAGTCGATGTACGACCGGACGCAGGAGGCCGATGAGCGCGTCGTCGAGCGGGTCGCGCGCATCGCGGACGCGCACGGCGTGCCGCCGGCCCGCGTCGCGCTCGCCTGGCTGCTGCACAAGCCCGGCGTCACGGCGCCGATCGTCGGCGCCTCCAAGCCGCACCACCTCGCCGACGCCGTGGCGTCGGTGGAGGTCAAGCTCTCGGCCGAGGACATCGCCGCGCTGGAGGAGCCCTACGTGCCGCACCCGGTGGTCGGGCACAGCTGAACCGGAGCCGCGCCCCGTCGGGCGAGGCGACGCCCGTCCGGCGACCTCACGAGACCGGCTTCGGCACCTGCATCCGGTGACCGAGGAACACCGGCACCATGAAGCCCAGCCGCCCGCTGTGCAGCAACTCCACCGGTGGCAGTGCCGTGATGCCGTGGAACCAGCCGCCGAACCGCGCCGTGACCGAAGCGAGCGTCGTGCGCGGTGCGACGATCAGGACGTCACGGCCATCGAAGCGCTGCGCCGGGCGGATGATGCCATACTCGCGTGGGTCGTCGCCGAGGCAGAAGACCGGCGCCCCGCCGCCCAACGCGTAGTCGAGCTTGCCGGAATCGTGCCAATCGGTCGTGGCAACGGCCAAGTCGCGATGCAGCAATCCCCGCGCCGCCAGTGCCTGCGCGACCGACCGCCAGTCGACCGCCTCCAGATCGGGATCCCGGCTCGGCGCTCCGGGCTCGGTGCCGGCGAGCCAGTTCCAGCGCACCTCCGTCCCGACCACCAGCACGCCGGCGCAGACCAAGACCGCCGTCGCCGCCATCCCGACCCGGACCGCCCGGCCGCCGCGGCGCAACCGCTCCGCGATCATCCGCCCCAGCAGCGGGAACAGCATCAGGTAGCCGGGCGAGGCCCAGTGATACATCACCCGCCCGTGTGACCAGATCCCGACGAGCGCGAACGTCGCGATCGGCACCACGGCCATCCAGGCGAGCAGCCGCCCGGCCGGCTCGGCCGCGCCGCGGCGGAAGGCCGCAACCAGGCACAGCATCAGCGGCAGCCAGATCCAGGGCAGCAGGTAAACCGATTCACCGGCCAGGATGGCGAGCGGCGCCAGCGGCCGCAGCCGCAGTCCCTCCGCCCGTCCGCCCTGGAACGCGAAGGATGCCCAGCCGTGCTGCGCGTTCCAGACGATCACCGGTGCGAACAGCACCAGCGCGATCGTCGCCGCCACCCACGGCCCCGGCTGGCGCAGCCATCGCCGCTCGGCCCGGCCGCTCAGCAGGAACAGCGCCGCACCCGCGCCGGTGAGAATGGCCGAGTACTTCGAGAGCAGCGCCAGCCCGGCGCAGGCGCCGACGCCGAGCCAGAACCCCGGCGCTGCGGCGCGCCGATCGAGCCCGAGCGCGCGCACCAGGCAGAGCGCGAAGCCGAGCAGCGCGCAGATCAGCGGCCCGTCCGGCAGCACCCACCCGCCGGTGCTGACCCCGAACACCGGCGCGAGGTTCAGCGCCACCGCCGCCCAGATCGCCGCCTGTCGCGAGAACAGTCGCGCCGTCAGCCCGTACATCAGCCCGGTCGAGAGCGCGAACAGCAGGATAAACGGCAGCCGCACCACGATTGCCGCATCGCCGCCGAACAGCCGCGCCGCGCCCCAGGCCAGCCACCAGGACAACGGCGGATGATCGAAATAGCTGAGCTGCAGGTGGCGGCCGGCGGCAACCATGTAGCTCTCGTCGACCCCGAGCCCGAGCAGCCAGGCTACTACCAGCCGCAGTGCCAGCCCCGCCAGGATCAGCCCCGCGAGCTGCCCGCCCGGCTGCGCCAGCCAGGCCGCCATCCCGCGTCCGCGCACCCGATCCCGACCAGTCGGCCAGAGCGGGAGCGGCAAGCAAGCGGTCGCGATCATCGGGCCTCCGCGCGCCGCGATGATGCGGCGATGCCAGCCAGTCGGCCGATCCTACTCGATCTCTTCCACCCGATCGGATGCCAGGATGCTGCGCACGAACTCCGGAATCTCGAGCCCCGCCCGCACCGCGCTGTCGAGCGCCGTCTCCGCCGCCCGCACTTCGACGAGCCGCGCCTGCACCGCCTCCGCCTGATCGAGCGGCACGATCACCACCCCGTCGCGATCGGCAACGATGATGTCGCCCGAGGCGACCCGAACCCCGCCCACGACCACCGGCAATCCGACCGAGCCCGGCCCGTTCCGCGCCGGCGAGTTGGCAGTGAGCCCGGCGCAATGCACCGGCAGCCCGACGGCCAGAATGCCCGCCAGGTCGCGCACCAGCCCGTCCGTCACCAGCCCAGCGATGCCGCGGTTGCGTGCCATGCCGAGGAGCAGGTCGCCGGTGACCGAGGTCGCGGTGAACCCGTCCGTGGCACAGACCAGCACGTCGCCGCGCCCGGCCACATCCAGCGCGCCGAACAGCGCCAGATTGTCCGCCGGCCCGGCCTCGCAGGTGACCGCCGTGCCGCACAGCGTCGCGCGCTCGGGCACGAGCGCCCGGATGCGGTAATCGAGACAGCCGCGGCCGCCCATCGCATCGACCAGATTCCCGGTCGGCACATCCGCAAAGGCGGCGAGCAGCGCCGGGTCGGGCCGCGCAAACCGGCGCCGGATGCGCAGCAGCGGCGGATCATGGATCATTCTGTCTCCCCCCTTGGACCACTATTGCCATAGGCGCGGATCATGGCCCGAGAACCATGGGTTCGTGCGATCCCGGATCGGGCCCCGCGATGCCCGGCCGGCCTCAGGCGCCGACCGTCCGCTGCCGCTGCTCGCCGAGCCCCGCGATCGACAGCCGCATCTCCTGCCCGGGACGCAGGAACACCGGCTCCGGCTTCATCCCCATCCCGACACCGGGCGGCGTCCCCGTGCTGATGATGTCGCCCGGATGCAGCGTGATGAAATGGCTGACATAGCTGACGAGATTACGCACCCCGAAGATCATCGTCTTCGTGCTGCCGTTCTGCACCCGCTTACCGTCCACCTCCAGCCACATCGCCAGGTTCTGCGGATCCCGCACCTCATCCTTCGTCACCAGCCACGGCCCGGTCGGCCCGAACGTGTCGCAACCCTTGCCCTTGTCCCAGGTGCCGCCACGCTCAGTCTGAAATTCCCGCTCGCTGACGTCATTGATCACGCAATACCCGGCGATGTGATCCATCGCCTCGTTGTCCGGCACCGAACGCGCGACCGTGCCGATCACCACGCCAAGCTCCACCTCCCAGTCCGTCTTCTTCGACCCGCGCGGAATCCGCACGTCATCGAACGGCCCGGAATAGGCGCTGAGCGACTTCAGGAAGATGATCGGCTCCTTCGGAATCGGAGCACCGGTCTCGGCCGCATGATCGGCGTAGTTCAGGCCGATGCACACGAAATTGGTCGGCCTTGGCACGCACGCACCGATCCGGGGCGATCCCGCTACCTTCGGCAAAGCCCGCCAATCCTGCGCGGAAAGGCGCGCCAGGCCTTCCGGCGACAGCGCCGAGGTGTCGAAGTCACGCACGACGCCGGAGAGGTCGCGGACCACGCCGTCAGCATCGAGCAGGGCCGGCTTCTCCGCTCCAGGCTCGCCCACGCGCAGCAGCTTCATCAGACAATCCTCCCGGAGAGAAAAGAAAGGAAGGTCGGGGCTCCGCCCCAAACCCCGCCAGGACCTGCGGTCCTGGACCTGCATTCCTGAGGCGCGATGACCGGAGGCGGGATCGCCGGAGGTCTGAATCGCGCCTCAATCCTAAAGCGTCAGACCACCATCGATCACCAGCGCCTGGCCGGTGACGAACTGGGACTCGTCGCTGGCCAGATACACCGCGAGCGCAGCGATCTCTTCGGGCGTGCCGAGGCGGCCCATCGCCTGCCGGGCGACGAACGCCTGCCGCGCCGCCTCGACCGAACCGGCGGCCGCAGCGTTCGCGGCGAT
>DATJSJ010000242.1:0-11268 GCA_035504175.1 Acetobacteraceae bacterium | reverse complement strand
TCACGGCCTCCCCGGTCGCCTGATCCAGGTTTCCGGTCGGCTCGTCGGCCAGCAACAGCCTGGGTTCGGGCGCGAACGCGCGCGCCAGGGCCACCCGCTGCTGCTCGCCGCCCGACAATTGCCCCGGCAGGTGGGTCAGGCGGTGCGCCAGGCCGACCGCCCCTAACGCTGCCTCCGCCCGGTCCTGCGCGTCGCGCCTCCCTGCCAGCTCCAGCGGGACCGCCACGTTCTCAAGCGCCGTCATGGTCGGGATCAGGTGGAAGGCCTGGAACACGATGCCGACCGCGTCGCGGCGGAAGCGGGCCAGCGCGTCCTCGTCGAGCCCGGCCAGGTCGCGGCCGGCGACCCGGATCGACCCGCCGGTCGGGCGTTCGAGCCCGGCGAGCAGCATCAGCAGGCTGGTTTTGCCCGAGCCGGAGGGGCCGACGATCGCCACCGCCTCGCCCGAATCCACGGCGAGATCGACGCCGGCCAGGATGTTGACCGGCCCCGCCGCCGCGGGCACCGTCAGCCGGAGATCCCGCACCGAGACCAGCGGATCGGATGCGGCCGGAGTCGTCGACTTGTCCATGATCCGCTCATATGGCGCGCGGCGCCGCCGGGCGAACCCTATTCTGCTGCTTGCCGCCTTTCTGGCGCTGCCTGCCGCGCCGGCGCGCGTCGTGGCGGCGCGGCCAATCCGGCTGCTCGCCTTCGGCGACAGCCTGACCGCCGGCTATGGCCTGCCGCATGACCAGGGCTTCGAGGCGCAGTTGCAGGCGGCGCTGCGCAAGGCGGGGTACAATGTGACGGTGCTGGACGGCGCCGTGTCCGGGGACACCAGCGCCGACGGGCGGGCACGGCTCGACTGGGTGCTGGCGGACAAGCCGGATGCGGCGATCGTCGAGCTCGGCGCCAATGACGGGCTGCGCGGCGTCGATCCGCGCGTCATGCAGGACAATCTGACGGCGATCCTCGACCGCTTCGCCGCGGCGCGCATCCCGGTGCTGCTGACCGGCATGTATGCGCCGCCCAATCTCGGCCGCGGCTATGGCGATGCCTTCCGGGCCGTGTTCGCGCATCTGTCGCAGCGGCCGGGCCTGACCTACGACCCGTTCTTTCTCGACGGCGTCGCCGCCGATCCGGCGCTGAACCAGCCGGACGGCATGCATCCCAACGCTCAGGGCGTGGCCCGCATCGTCACCCGGCTGCTGCCGGCGGTGGAGCGGCTGATCGCGGAGGTGCCGGCGACATGAGGCTGTTCGTGGCGCTCGACCTGCCCTGGTCGCTGAAGCAGCGCCTGTCGCTGCTGGCCGGCGGCCTGCCCGGCGCGCGCTGGGTGCCGGCGGAGAATTTTCACCTGACGCTGCGCTTCATCGGCGAGGTGCCGCCGCACCAGGCCGACGAGATCGACCACGCGCTGGCCGCCCTGCGCGCGCCGTGCTTCTCGCTGACCCTGTCGGGGCTTGGCCTGTTCAGTAAAGGCGGCAATCGCTCAGGCCGGCCGACCGCGCTCTGGGTCGGGGTGGAGCGCAATCCGCAGCTCGATCATCTGCAGGCCAAGGTCGCGACCGCGCTGCAGCGCACGGGGCTCGACGCGGAGCGGCGACGCTTTGCGCCACACGTCACGCTCGCCCGCGTCGATACCGTGCCGGAGGCGAAGCTCGCCGCCTATCTGCAGGCGCACAATCTGTTTCGCGCCGAGGGCGTGGCGGTCGGGCATTTCACGCTGTTCAGCTCGCATCCCGGCAAGGAACAGGCGGTGTACACGCCGGAAGTCGAGTACGCGCTGGCCTGAGCCGGGTCGCGCGCCGCCGTCAGGGCGCGGACGGCGCGCAGCGTTCCGGGCGCGTCCGATCAACTGTTCCTGAACGGGACCGCTCCTGGCCCGGATACGTGCGCGCGGCGTATAAATCCGGCGGACAATCGGACACGAGCCCTTCGTGCGACCGTGCCGCCCCGCCATTCCTGCCGCACGCCGTTCGCGTCACCGCCGGTCCCGGACGCATCTCCGACATGGCGCCGGCCGGGGCAGTGCCGCTCGCCTTGGCGTCAAGCCGTCGGTCGTCCCGGTCCACCGCGCGAGGTCGGCGCGCGGGGCAGCGCGTGATGTCCGATGCCGGGCGCCGATGCGGGCCGCCCCGCCACGTTCTGGTCAGCACAAGGGATGCGCAGCATGAGCACGGAACGGAAGGTTGCGATGATCACCGGCGCGTCGCAGGGCATCGGCGCGGCGCTGGTCAAAGGATACCGCGATCGCGGCTACCGGGTGATTGCGACGGCGCGCACGATGGAGTCGTCCGGCGATGACGAAATCCTGGTGGTGGCCGGCGACATCGCCGATCGCAGGACGGCCGAGCGGGCGGTCGCCGAGGGCATCGACCGGTTCGGACGCATCGACACGCTCGTCAACAATGCCGGCATTTTCATCGGCAAGCCGTTCACCGAGTATACCGAGGTCGATTTCGCGGCGATGCTGGGCGTCAACCTCGCCGGGTTCTTCCACAGCACGCAGCTCGCCATCGCGCAGATGGAGCAGCGCGGCGGCGGCCATGTCGTGCAGATCTCGACCAGCCTGGTGGACCATGCGGTCGCCGGCATGCCGTCGGTGCTCGCGTCGCTGACCAAGGGCGGCCTGAATGCCGCGACCAGGTCGCTCGCCATCGAATATGCGCGGCGCGGCATCCGGGTGAATGCGGTGGCGCTTGGGGTCGTCAGGACGCCGATGAATCCGGTCGAGACGCGCGAACTGGCCATGCGGCATCCGCTTGGCCGCATGGGCGAGATCGCCGACGTGGTCGACGCCGTGCTCTATCTCGAGTCGGCCGGCTTCGTGACCGGCGAGATCCTGCACGTCGACGGCGGCCAGAGCGCGGGCCACTGAATCCATCCCTCTGAAGCGAGAAAGCCCATGATCTACGAACTGCGAGTCTATCGCGCCATTCCCGGCCGACTGCCCGCGCTGATCGCCCGCTTCCAGAATCACACGTTGCGCATCTGGGAGAAGCACGGCATCCGCCAGGCCGGATTCTGGACGACGATGGTGGGCGAGAGCAATCAGCAGCTCACCTATCTGCTCGCCTGGGACAGTCTCGGCGATCGCCAGACGCGATGGGCCGCATTCGCCACCGATCCCGAGTGGCGGGGCGTGGTCGCCGAAAGCGAGAAGGACGGCCCGATCGTGGAGAACATTCGCAACGAGTTTCTGATGCCGACCGCATTCTCCGCGGTGAAATGAGGGCGTCGGCCGCGCCACGCCGGTGATCCTGTCGCTGTTCGTGCAGCGCTATCTGGCGCGCGGCCTGTCCTTCGGCGCGGTGAAAGGATAGCTCACCCGGCCAGCGCGCGCTCGACGGCCGCCGCGACGGCGAACAGCCGCGCATCGCCCATCGTCTCGCCGGTCAGCATCAGCCCGACCGGCGGCGCGCCCGGTGCATGGCAGGGCAGGCTGATCGCGCAGCGGTCGAGGAAATTGGCGACCGAGGTGTTGCGCAGGACCATCGCATTGGCGCGCAGATAGGCCGCGTCATCGGCGAGATCGGCGATGCGCGGCGGCAGGATCGGGATGGTGGGCGAAAGCAGCGCGTCGTAGGGCGCGGTCGCGGCATCCATGGCGCGGCGGATCCGGCTGCGGGCAGCGAGCAAAGCCGCGAAATCGGCGGCGCTCGCGTCCCCGCCGCGCGCGATCCGCACCCGGACGCGCGGGTCATAGTCGGCGCCGCGCCGCGCCAGCAGGTCGCGGTGCCAGGCAAAAGCTTCGGGCGGGCTGATGCCGCCGCCGGCATTGACCTCCCGCAACACCGCCAGCGCCGGGAAATGCGCCTGCACGATGCGCATACCCGCCCCGGCAAGGCGCCGGACCGCAAGTTCGAACGTCTCGGCGACCGGCGCCTCCAGGTCGTCGAGGAACAGCATGTCCGGAACGGCCAGCGTGATCCGGCCGGGATCGGCGGCGGCCGGCGGGCGCGGCGCCTCGCCGGCCAGGACCGCGTCGACCAGCGCACAGTCGGCGACCGACCGCGCCAGCGGCCCCACCGAATCGAGCGTCGGCGACAGCGGCAGCACGCCCTCGGTCGGCACCCGTCGCGCCGTCGGCTTGAACCCGACGATGCCGCAGCAGGCGGCCGGGATGCGGCAGGAGCCGCCGGTGTCGGTGCCGATCGCGACCGTCGCCATCCCGTCCGCGACCGAGACCGCGGCGCCGGAGGAGGAGCCGCCCGGAATCCGCCCGCCCGCTGCCCGATCCCAGGGCGCGCGCGGCGTGCCATGGTGCGGATTGAGACCGAGCCCGGAATAGGCGAACTCCGTCATGTTGGTCCGGCCGACCGGCACGAACCCCGCGGCGAGCAGGCGTTGCACCACCGGCGCGTGCGAGGCGGCGGCCGGCGCGTCGGCCAGCGCCCGCGATCCCGCCGTGGTGACCTCGCCCGCCACGTCCAGCAGGTCCTTGAGGCTGACCGGGATGCCGGCGAAGGGGCCGGGCGCCCGGCGCGCGCGCCGGAGCACATCCATCGCCTCGGCCACCGCGGGCGCCGCCGCGCGATACACGGTAAGGAAGGCACGGCCGCCCTCGCCATCCGGATCGGCGATCCGCGCCAGGACGTTCTCGACAAGGGCGCGTGCGCTGGTCTGGCCGGTGTCGAGGGCGGCGGCCTGCTCGGTCAGCGTCTGCATCGGCAAAGCCTCGCCCGACGGCGTGCGGCCGTGCAAGCCTTGGGGCGCGCGAAGGGGGAACTGCGATGGCGGGGTTCGAGCTGGTCTGGGACCTGAAATGCGGCATCGGCGAGTCGCCGGTCTGGGACGCCGCGGCCGGCGAGGTGCTGTTCGCCGACATTCCGCACGGCAGGATCCATCACTATGCGGTCGCCAACGGGGCGCGCGGTTCCTGGCAGGTCGCGGACCTGGTGGCGAGCTTCGGGCTGTGCCGGTCCGGTCGGCTGGTGGTGGCCCTGCGCCGCTATGTCGGGCTGTTCGATCCGCGCACCGGCCGGCTCGAGCGCCTGACCGACGACATCGACGAGCCGCCGGGCAACCGGCTGAACGACGGCAAGGTCGGCCCGGATGGCTGTTTCTGGGTCGGCACCCAGGACGACACGGCGCACAAGCATCCCAGCGCCAATCTCTACCGCGTCACGCCGGACGGCAGGATGGAGCGCAAGGCCGACGGCTACACGATCACCAACGGCCTCGCCTGGTCGCATGACGACCGCACCATGTTCCATTCCGACAGCCAGCAACTCCGCATCGATGCCTGGGACTTCGACGCGGCGACCGGACGCATCGCCGGCCGGCGGCGCATCGCCAGCCCCGATGGCGAGCGCGAGGGCCATCCCGACGGCGGCGCCTGCGACATCCAGGGCACCTACTGGTCGGCCGGCAACTTCGCGAGCCGCGTCAACCGCTACTCGCCCACCGGCACGCTGCTGGAGAGCCACGAATTTCCGGTGCCGACCCCGACCATGCCCTGCTTCGCCGCCGGCATGCTGTACGTGACCTCGACGCGGGACGGGCAGACGGAGGCGGCGAAGCAGGACCATCCCGCGCTGGGCGGCCTGTTCCGCATGCCGGTCGCGGTCGGCGGCGTCGCGGTGCACCGGTTCGCCGACCAGTAGGGGCGCACGGCAGCGCGGGCCGGCCGGCGCAACGGGCCAGAACCGCAGTCGCCGGGCGGCGCGCCTGGTCAGGCGGGCGCCGGCAGCCGATGCACCGCCACCCCCTCGACCGCCTCGGCCAATGCCGCGAGGTGGTCGTGGTGGGTGAACAGGATCGCCTGCGTCGTCTGCCCGAGCGTCGCCAGCAGCCGCAGCCCGGCCGCCGCCCGGGCGTCGTCGAAATGCACCAGGAGATCGTCGCCGATGAAGGGCAGCGGCTCGGCCGCGGCGGCATATTGCTCGATCGCGGCGACGCGCAGGGCGAGGAAGAGCTGGTCGCGCGTGCCCTCGCTCAGCGCCTCCACCGGCAGCTCGCCGCCCGATGCGAGCCGTGCCGCCAGCACGGCGCGGTCGCGCTCGTCGAAGCTTGCCAGCAGCCCGGCATAGCGCCCGGCGGTCAGTGCCGCGAAATGCGCGCCGGCGCGGCGCAGCAGCGGGTCCTGCTGCTGCTGGCGGTAGCGTTCCAGGCCCCGGCGCAGCAGCACCTCGGCGACGCGCAACCTCGCATAGTCGCGCGCCGCCTCCGCCATGGTGGCCACGGCGTCGCGGCGCGCCTGCTCGGCCGCGGCCGCGCCGCCGCCCGCCTCGGCGTCGGCCAGGTGCGTTTCGGCCTTCTGCCGCTCCTCGCCGAGCAGGCCGAGCTGCTCGACGATCGCCCGCTGCTCTTCCGCCGCCGCGTCCAGCGCGGCGCGGATCGCGTCCGGGTCGGCGCCCGCGGCCTCCGCCACGAGCGCGTCCGCCGCGCGGCCGTCTCCCACCTCGCGCAACTGCTCGTGCAGCTTGCCGATCGACGCTTCGAGCGCGTCGCGCCAGCCGGCGCGGCTGATCGCCGCCTCCAGCGCCTCGTCCGGCGCTTCGGCCGGCAGCCGCGCCTCCGCACGCAGCCCGGTCAGCACCTCGCCGGCGCGGCGCACGCCATCGGCTGCCTTGCGCTCCGCCGCCTGCTCCGTCGTCAGGCTGGCCTCCAGCTCGCGCCGGCGCCGCTCGATCTCCAGCGCCTCCGCCAGCCTGGCGTGCAGCGTCGCCGCGGCGGCGAAAGCATCGGCGCCGGCGAGATCCGGGGCGACCGCTTCGACGCAGGCGCGGGCCGCCCGGTCGAACGCCGCAATCGAGGCTTCCATCTCCGCGACGCGCCTGCGCTGGGTGGCGAGTTCCTTGGCCTCGGCCCGGATCGCCGACCAGTGCCCGAGGGCGCGCTCCGCCGCCTCGGGCGTCGCGTCGGCCGGCACGTGCAGCGCGGCCAAGGCCTCGCTCCAGTGCTGTTTCCACTCCGCCTGCTGCGCCTCCGCCTCCTCGCGGTCGCGGGCGACGCGCCCGTGCTCCTCCGTCAGCCGTGCCAGGGCTTCGCTTGCATCGCGGTGCCGTCGCGACGCGGCTTCCATCGTCTCCAGCGTCGCCTCGGCATGGGCCAGCAGGGCGGCGGCGCCGAGCTCGGGCGCCTCCGGCAGCAGGTTGCGCAGCGTCCTGGCGATGCGGTCGAGTGCGTCGCGGCGCCCCTGCTCGTGCCGGCGCGCCGCATCCGCCTGCCGCCACCGCTCCAGCACGGAATCCCGCTGCGCCAGCCAGGCGCGCATCTCTGCCGGCGGCAGCGGGGTGAGCAGGGCCGGCTGCCAGGCCTCGCACCAGGCGGCCTCGGCGGCCGCCTGGCCCTGTCGCGCCGCGTCGAGTGCCGTGACCGCCGCCTCGCGCTGCGCGACGAGATCGCGGCAGCGGGCCTCGCCGGCCTCATAGCGCACGACGCGTTCACCGACCTCCGTGCGCCGGTCGGACAGAGCGTCGGCCTGGGCGATCAGGTGTTCGACATGCCCGGCCATCGCCGCTTCCGGCGCCGGCATCTCCCCCAGCGCGGCGGCGCGGAACCGGCGCCAGGCTGCGTCGCGCTCCCGGCGCGCCGCGCCGATCGCCTCCGCCGTGGGCAGCACGCCGCCACGGCTCAGATCCGCCAGCCCGCGCTGCTCCTGCGCCAGCGTTGCTTCGAGGCGCCGGATCTCCTCCTCCTGCGCCCGGCAGGCGTCTGCCCCTGCCTGCAACGCCCTCTCGAGACGGCGGATGGTCGCCTCGCCGGGCATTGGCGCGTCGGCCAGCGCCGCAACCCCTGCGGACCAGAGCGGCAGGGCGGCGAGTGCCGACGCGGCCTCGCGCTCCGCCGCCTCCCGCGCATGTCGCGCCTCGTCCAGTGCCGCCTCGACGTCGCCCTGGCGGCGGATCGCGACCAGGGCCTGGCGCAGCGGGCCGGTCTCGGCCGGTGGCGGCAGCGCCGCCAGCGCCTCGCGCGCCTCCGCCAGCTTGGGGTCGATGCGCGTGCAGGCCTGCCGGGCAGAGGTCACCTGCTGCGCGACGCCGCCGGCGCCGCGGATCAGCGCCTGCGCCCGCTCCTGCGCCATGGCCGGCGGCAACGCGGCCACGGCTTCCACCGGATCCAGGTCGAGCCCGAGCTGGCGGGCGGCCTCGGCGACCGCTGCCTCCGCACGGTGCAGATCCTGGCGCACCCTGGGCAGGTCGAGCTGCTCCTTGCGCCGGACCGCGAGCTCGGCCCGCAGCGCCTCGATCTCCTCGCGACGCTGCAGCACGTCCGCCGGCGCAGGCAGGGCCTCGATCTGCCCGGCGATGTCGGCCAGCCGGCGATGCACCTCATGCAGGCTCTGGCCGGCGCTCGCCTGCTGCCGCACCGCCTCGACCCGCCGCGCCGCCGCGTCCGCGCCGAGGCGTGCGGCATCGGCCAGTCCCGCCAGCTCCGCCTCCGCCTCGCGCAACGCCTGCAGCACCGGCAGCGTGCGCAGCAGGCGCGACAGCCGGGACTGCTCGCGGCGCAGCTCCTCGTGCCGGCCCCGCGCCGTCTCTAGCGCCGTCTCGGCATCGCCGAGTTGCCGACGCAGGCTCTGCCAGGTTTCAGCCTTCAGACTGGCCTGGGTGGCAATTCGCGTCGCCTCCTTGTACGCCGTCTCCGCGGCGTAGAAGGGCAGCGTGGCGCTGCGGCGCGGCGTGTACAGCGCGCGCGCCTCCGCTTCCAATGCGCGCAGCAGCGGGCCGATTCCCTCCAGCCCGGCTCCGGCCTGGGCCAAGGTCTCGGTCAGACTGCCGCGCTCCTGCAGCATGGCCGCACCGCCCTTGCGCAGCCGGTCACCGGTGAGGCCGAACATGGTCTCGAACAGACGCCGGTCGGCGGTGCCGCGCAGCCGGTCGAGCGCACCGTCGCCGGCCGGGGTGCCGTCGGGGCCGAGCAGCGTGTTCTGCCGGCCCTTGCGCCGCACCAGCACCATCGTCGTTCCGTCACGCCCGGCGATCTCCGCGCCGACCCGCAACTCGCGCTGATCGTAGCCGAACGCCTTGTCGCCGCTGCGCTCGTGGAAACCGAACAGGAAATCGCCGAAGGCGGCGAGCGCGGTGGTTTTGCCGGCCTCGTTCGGGCCCAGCACCACGTGCAGCCGCGCCGTCTCGGGAAATGCCATCTCGGTGCCGCTGAACGGGCCGTAGCGCTCCAGCACCAGCCGGCGAATTCTCATGCCGTGGCGTCGTCCTCGGCCGCATCCCCGGCCAGCCGGTGCGACACCAGCGCGCGCGCCTCCGCCGCGAGCGCCGCCAGGCCCGCGCCCGTGACCAGGTCGCGCAGCTCCGCGGCCTCGGCTCCGTGCGGCAGCCGGTCGACGAGGGCGTTCAGCTCCTTCTCCATCTCGGCGACCAACGCGGGCTCGTCGAGCGCATCGTCGAAGGCGGCAAGGAGGGTGGAGAGCGCGTCCTCGCCCGGCGCGCGGCGCGGCGCGGCGGTGCGCAGCCGCACCCTCTCGATCCACACGCCGTCCGGCGCCACCTGGCGCAGCTCGGCATCGAGCCAGGCGGCGTCGGCCAGCAGCCGCGGATGCAGCGGCGTCTCCCCGGCAAGCGTCACGCGCGCCGCGAGCAGCCGGTCCTCGGCGGCCGTGGCCGCCGTCGCGAGCGCCGCCGCGGCGCGTTCGCGCAGAGCCGCCGCACCGTCGGCGCCATCGAGATCGACCGCGACCGCCGCCCAGCGCAGCACGTCGACGGCGCGATGCTCGACGCGCGCGATCGCGCCGTCCTCGACATGCACCAGGCTGGCACCCTTGATGCCGGTCTCCCGCGGATTGCGGCCCTGCAGATTGCCCGGAAACACGATGCGCGGCGTCTCGGACAGTTCCGCCCGCTCATGCACGTGGCCGAGTGCCCAGTACTGGTAGCCCCGCGCAGCGAGGCCCGCCGCCGTGCAGGGCGCGTATCGCTCGTGCTCGAGGTTCTCGCAGGACGTGTGCAGCACGCCGATGTTCAGCCGGCCGGCAAGCGGCGGCGCGAAGCCCGCCGACATGTCCTCGGTGACGTGCCGCTCGGCGAAGGAACGACCGTGGATCGCCAGGCCGAGCGCCGGCAGATCGACCGTCTCGCAGCCGCGCGTCGGGAACAGGTGCACGTTTGCCGGCAGGCTGAGCTTCAGCCCCTTGGTGATGGTCGAGGCGGCGTCGTGATTGCCGAGCACGACGTAGACCGGCCGCTCGCCAAGGCGCCGCATCTCGCGGGCGAAGTAGACGCCGGTGCCGTAGTCCTTCCAGTCGCCGTCGTAGAGATCGCCGGCGATGATGAGGCAGGCAACGTCCTCCTCGATCGCCAGATCGACCAGGCCGGTCAGCGCCCGGCGGGTGCAGTCGCGCAGCGCCTCGACCGGCGCGTCCGTCCGGCGCGAGACGCCCTGCATCGGGCTGTCGAGATGGATGTCGGCGGCGTGGAGGAACTTCACGCCGGCGTCGTCGCCGCCGCGCCCGGACCGGCATCGTCGCGGGAATACTCCTCCGCCGCGTAGGCGCCGCCCTGATAGCGCTCCTCCACCGGATCGGCGCTGACCAGGTTGCCGACGCGGCCGGCGAATCCGTCGGCGCTGTCCTGCGGCTTCCAGCCGATCGTCTCGCGCGCGTCGTGTCGCCAGAAGCTGCGCGCATTGTCCGATGCGCCCCAGATCACCGAATAGCCGACGCGTTCGGCCGTGCCGCAGGCGAGCATCATGCGCGTCAGGTCGGCATAGGAGAGCCAGGTCGACAGCGTCCGCGCATTGCTCGGCTCCGGGAAACAGGACCCGATGCGCACGAGCACGCTTTCCACCCCGTGCTTGTCCCAGTAGAGCCGGCCCATCAACTCGCCATACGCCTTCGAGAGTCCGTAATAGGAGTCGGGACGCAACGCACAGTCGTCGTCCAGCGGCTCGCTGCGCGGATGAAAGCCGATCGCGTGGTTGGAGGAGGCGAAGACGACGCGCGCCCGCTCGCGCCGGGCGGCTTCGTACACATGGTAGAGCCCGCGGAGGTTCGGCCCGATCACCTCCTCGAACGGACGCGAGATCGACGTGCCCCCGAAATGCAGGATCAGCCGGCAGCCTTCCGCAATGCGCAGGATGGCGACGCCGTCCTCGAGATCGGCGCGGGTGAAGGTGGCGCGCTGTGGCATCGGGTCGGGGAAGGGCGCGATGTCGGTGAGGCGCAGGGTCCAGCCGGCCTCGGCGAGAGTGCGGGCGAGGTGGCGGCCGAGCGCGCCGGAGGCGCCGGTGAGCAGGACGGGATGGTGCATGGACTGGGTCTCCCAAGGAAGGCCAGGGCTCCGCCCTGGACCCGGCAGGGGACAGTCGTCCCCTGCACCCCTT
>DATJSJ010000241.1:0-18876 GCA_035504175.1 Acetobacteraceae bacterium | reverse complement strand
GCTGCCGCCGCTGCGCGGCCGGCTGCAGACCGGCGCGACCCTCGCACCCTTCACCTGGTTTCGCGTCGGCGGCCCGGCCGAGGCGCTGGTGCGGCCGGCGGATGTCGCGGATCTGCGCGATTTCCTGCGCGCCCTGCCGCGTGAGGTGCCGGTGATCGCGATCGGCGCCGCCTCCAACCTGATCGTGCGCGACGGCGGCGTGCAGGGCGTGGTGGTGCGGCTGGCGCGCGGCTTCGGCGAGGTCACGCTCGAGGCGGACGGCATCATCGCCGGCGCCGCTTGCCTGGATGCGACGGTCGCCGAACACGCCGCGGCGGCGGGTCTCGCCGGTATCGAGTTCCTCTGCGGCATCCCAGGCACGGTCGGCGGCGCGGTGGCGATGAACGCCGGCGCCTACGGCGGCGACGTGGCGCAGTGCCTGGACTGGGCCGAGGTGGTGACGCGCGACGGCGCGCTGGTGCGGCTCTCGGTTGCCGATCTGGCGCTGGCCTATCGCCATGCCAGCCTGCCGCCTGGCGGGATCGTGGTGCGGGCGCGATTCCGCGCCCGTCCCGGCGATGCGGCGCTGATCGCCGCGCGCATGGCGGAGATCCGCAGCAAACGCGAGGCGACGCAGCCGGTGCGGGCGCGCACCGGCGGCTCGACCTTCCGCAACCCGCCGCCGGAGGTGACGGCGCAGAAGGCCTGGGAGCTGATCGATGCCACCGGCTGCCGCGGCCTGATGCGCGGCGCCGCGCAGGTGAGCGAGAAGCATTGCAACTTCCTGATCAACACCGGCGGTGCGAGTGCCGCGGATCTGGAAGGGCTGGGCGAGGATGTGCGCCGCCGCGTGCATGCGGCGAGCGGCGTCGCGCTCGAGTGGGAGATCCGCCGCATCGGCGTGCCCGGCAGCCGGCCGGCGCTGGCGGAGGCCGCAGCATGAGCCGCGTCGCCGTGCTCTATGGCGGCATCTCGGCCGAGCGCGAGGTCTCGCTCGCCTCCGGAACCCAGGTGATCGCGGCGTTGCGCGAGGCCGGCTTTGCCGTGACACCGATCGAGGTCGGTCCTGATCTCGGTGCTGTCATCCGCGCGCTGACCGAGCCGGCGCGGCCGGATGCGGTGTTCAACGCGCTGCACGGCCGCTTCGGCGAGGACGGTGCGATCCAGGGCGTGCTCGACTGGCTCGGCCTGCCCTACACGCATTCCGGCGTGCGTGCCTCGGCGCTGGCGATGGACAAGGTCGCGGCCAAGGCGGTGTTCGTCGCCGCCGGCCTCCCGGTGCCGGCCGGCCGCATGGTCGACGTCGCGGCGCTGGAACAGGCCGACCCGATGCCGCTTCCCTACGTGATCAAGCCGCGCAATGAGGGCTCCTCGGTCGGCGTCGAGATCCTGAGCCAAGGCAACAACCGCCGCGCCGAGATCGCCCGCACCTGGCGCTTCGGCCCGGCCGCCCTGGTCGAGGAATACGTCCCCGGGCGCGAGCTCACCGTCGGCGTCATGGGCGAGCGCGCGCTGACCGTGACCGAGATCAGCCCGGCGCACGGCTTCTACGATTATGAGGCGAAATATGCCGATGGCGGCTCGCGCCACGTGCTGCCGGCGCGCGTGCATCCGGCGACGCATGCGCACGCGCTGGAGGTCGCGGTCGCGGCGCATCGCGCCCTCGGCTGCCGCGGCGCGACGCGCGCCGATTTCCGCTACGACGACACGGAAGGTGAGCCCGGGCGTCTGGTGCTGCTGGAGGTGAACACGCAGCCGGGGCTGACGCGCACCTCGCTGCTGCCGGAACAGGCGGCGCATCTCGGTCTTTCCTTCCCGGCACTTTGCACCTGGATGGTGGAGCAGGCGACATGCCGCGCGTAGCGCCGCCGCCGCGCTCGCCGCGCAGCTCGGTGCGCGACCGGCCGAGCCGCTGGGCGCTGCTGCTGCGCCGGCAGCGGCGACGGCTGCGCCCGGCGCTCTGGGGCCTCGCCGGTTTCGTCATCGTGCTCGCGGCGCTGTCGCTGGCGCATGGCGTCGGGCACGATTCCATCGCCGGCTGGCGCGAGCGGCTCGGCCGCACGATGGGCATGCCGGTCCGGGCCATCGTGATCGAAGGTCGGGGCAATACGCCGGAACCGATGCTGCGCGCCGCCCTCGGCGTCACCCGCGGCGAGCCGATCCTCGGCTTCTCGGTCGCGGCGGCGCAGCGGCGCATCGAGAGCCTGTCCTGGGTGGAGCATGCGACGGTGGAGCGGCGGCTGCCGGATACCATCGTCGTGTCGCTGCAGGAGCGCCGGCCCTTCGCGGTCTGGCAGCATGACGGCAAGTTCGTGCTGATCGACCGCAACGGGCAGACCGTCGCGGACCAGGACCTGGCGGCGTTCGGCACTCTGCCACTGGTCGTGGGCGTGGGTGCGCCGGAGCATGCGGCCGAGCTGCTGGATGCGCTGCGCAAGCAGCCGGCGCTGCAATCGCGCGTGGTTGCGGCGATCCGCGTCGGGCAACGGCGCTGGAACCTGCAGCTCGCCAGCGGCACCAACGTGCTGCTGCCCGAAGGGGCGACGGCGCAGGCGATCGCCAAGCTCGCGGAATTGCAGGCGAGCCATCAGCTTCTCGATCGGCCGCTCGCCGTCGTCGATCTGCGCCTGCCCGACCGGCTGGTGATCCGGCCGCGCGAGGCCAAGGCCACCGATCCGCATGGCGATGCGGCGCCGCCCGGCTCCGGCGACCGGCGGCAGCAGACATGAGTCCCGGAAACCAGCGCCAGGCGGCGGTTTCCCCGCGCGAGGTGATGCCATGAACGATATGTCGCATCGCGCCCTGCCGCCGCCCGACGAGCCCGAGGCGCCGCCGCGCGCACGCGGCGGACGGTCCGGCCCGTTCGGCGCGCTGGATATCGGCACCACCAAGGTCGCCTGCCTGATCGGGCGCACCGAAACCGACGGCACGCTGCGCGTGCTCGGCTTCGGCTGGCAGAAGGGACGCGGCGTCCGGCAGGGCGGCATCACCGACATGGAGGAGGCGGAGCGCGCGATCCGCGCCGCGGTCGGCCAGGCCGAGGACATGGCCGACCAGCGGCTGCGCGCGGTCACCGTCAACCTCTCCTGCGGCCAGCCGGAGAGCCGGCTGTTCAACGTGCAATGGCCGGTCGGCGGCCGCCCGGTGCATGACGGCGACATCAAGCGCGTGGTGCAGGAATCGCGGTCGCGCGCCTACTCGGAGGGGCGCGAGATCCTGCACGCCCTTCCGATCACCTTCTCGGCCGACGACACGAGCGGCGTCGCCGATCCGCGCGGGCTGCATTGCGAGACGCTGACCGGCCGCGTGCACCTGCTCGATGCCGCGTCCGGAGCATTGCGCAACATCGATGCGACGATCGCGCGCTGCGATCTCGACATCGCCGAGCTGGTCGCCTCCCCGCTCGCCGCCGGGCTTGCCGCCCTGGTCGAGGACGAGCGCGAGCTCGGCGCCATCGTCGTCGACATGGGCGGCGGCACGACCGGGATCGGCGTGTTCGCCGAGGGCCAGCTCGTGCACGGTGCGCTGCTGCCGGTCGGCGGCGAGCACGTCACCAGCGATCTGGCGCGCGGCCTCTCCACCACCCGCGCCGCCGCGGAGCGGCTGAAGACGCTGTACGGCAATGCGCAGGGCAGCCCGGACGACGAGCGCGAGCTGCTGCCGGTGCCGCTGGTCGGCGAGGACGAGCACCAGTACGCGCGCGTGCCGCGCACCATGGTCGTCAACATCATCAAGCCGCGGCTCGAGGAAACCTTCGAGCTGGTGCGCGATCGGCTGGAAGGCGCCGGTCTCGGCCGCGCCGCCGGCGTGCGCGTGGTGCTGACCGGCGGCGCCAGCCAACTCGTCGGCGCGCGCGAGATGGCCCAGACGATCCTCGGCCGCCCGGTACGCAGCGGCCGGCCGGCGGCGCTGCGCGGCCTGCCCGACACCGCGACCGGCCCGGCCTTCGCCACCGCCGCGGGGCTGCTCGCCTGGGCCGGCGGCGAAGGCCGCACGCTCGCCGATATCGACCTCGCCGCCACCGAGCCGCCGCGCGGCCTGATCCGCCGCGTCGTCGCCTTCCTGCGGGAGCGCGTGTGATGCCGCGTCCCGCCATCCCGCAACCCGGTCCCGACCGCCTCCAGGGGGAGACAGCACAGTGACCCTGAACCTCACCATCCAGCCGCAGATGCACACGGATTTCACCCCGAAGATCACGGTCGTGGGCGTCGGCGGCGGCGGCACCAACGCGGTCGACAACATGATCGCGCTCAACCTGCAGGGCGTGGACTTCGTCGTCGCCAACACCGACGCGCAGCAGCTGATGCACAGCAAGGCGGACCGGCGCATCCAGCTCGGCCCGCATCTGACGCAGGGGCTCGGCGCGGGCGCGAAGCCGGAGATCGGGCGCGCGGCGGCGGAGGAAGCGGCGGACGAGCTCGCGCGCTATCTCGAAGGCGTGCACATGGTGTTCATCACGGCGGGCATGGGCGGCGGCACCGGCACGGGGGCCGCGCCGGTGATCGCGCGCATGGCGCGCGAGCGCGGCATCCTCACCGTCGGCGTGGTCACCAAGCCGTTCACCTTCGAGGGCGTGCGCCGCGCCCGCGCCGCCGATCAGGGCATCACCGAGCTGCAGAATTTCGTCGACACGCTGATCGTGATCCCGAACCAGAACCTGTTCCGCCTGGCGAATGAGCGCACCGGCTGGCGCGAGGCGTTCAAGATGGCGGACCACGTCCTCTACATGGGCGTGCGCGGTGTGACCGACCTGATGGTCGCCCCCGGCCTGGTCAATCTCGACTTCGCCGATATCCGCACGGTGATGGCGGAGATGGGCAAGGCGATGATGGGCACCGGCGAGGCGGAGGGCGAGAACCGCGCCATCCGCGCCGCCGAGGCGGCGATCAGCAATCCGCTCCTCGAGGACACCAGCATGTCCGGCGCGCAGGGGCTGCTGATCAACATCACCGGCGGCGAGGACATGACGCTGTTCGAGGTCGATGCCGCCGCCAACCGCATCCGCGAGGAAGTCGCCGAGGACGCCAACATCATCTTCGGCTCGGCGATCGACGAGACCCTCTCCGGGCGGGTGCGCGTCTCCGTGGTCGCGACCGGCATCGACGGTCCGGCGGTGCAGGAGGCGCAGCGACCGAAGCTGGTCGCGGTCGCCGGCGGCGCGCCGTTTGCGGTCGGCGGCATGGAGATGGCCGAGGCGGAGGCGATGGGCGGCCGCGTCCAGGGCCTGGCCGGCGGCGCCGGTCTGTCGCAGCCCGGCTTCGCGGCCCCCGGCTTCGCGCAGCCGCCGCAATTCGCCGCGGTGCCCGGCGGCGCGCAGGCCCCGGCGTTCGCGATGCAGGGCGCGGCGATGCCGATGGCGCCGATGCAAGCCGGGGTCGCCGCGATCGCCCCGGTCCAGCCGATGGCGGCGCAGCCGATGGCGGCCGCCCGTCACGCGCCCGCCGGCCGCGTCAGCCCGCTGTTTGCCGAAGCGCCCGCCGCAGGCATGCCCGCCGCAGGCATGCCGATGGGTGGCATGCCCCAGGCGGGGCCCGGCGCAGCCATGCCGGCGCCCACCGCTGCGCCGCCGCTGCGCAGCCTGTTCTCTCGCGTCACCGCGTCGTTGGGTGGCCGCCAGGCTCCGGCCGAGCTGCCGCGCAGCGAACCGGCGCTGGCGGTGCCGCGGACCGAGGCGCCGACCGCCTCGGTCCGGCCGGCGGTGAGCGAGGAGATGGGGCTGGACATCCCCGCCTTCCTGCGCCGCCAGACGTCCTGAGTCCGCCGGCGCCCGGCGCGGCCGCGGTCGCGCCGGGCTTGCCGCAACCTTGTCAGTCCACCTATTGTGCGGCGCAACAATGCCGCAAGATCCGGTCGTTACGCGGAAACATCTGGCAATAATCATTGACTGGCCGGGCCCCGCCGCCCGCATTAGCGTCCTCTCCGGCCGCGGCTTTCCGCCGCGGTGCACACGACCCAGCCCACACGACTCAGCCTCCAGGACGGGGACGAGATGGACGGCCTGCCCGAGATGTTTCAGGCGGATCTGCCCGCGGTGTCCCGCACGCCGTTGCAGCGCACGATCAAAGCGGCGATCGGCTGCATCGGCACCGGGCTGCACACCGGCCGCCGGGTATCGCTGACGCTGCGCCCGGCGCCGGCCGGCAGCGGCATCGTCTTTCGCCGCAGCGATCTCGGGCAGGAAATCGTCGCGCGGCACGACTGGGTGACGGATGCCCGGCTCTGCACGGCGCTCGCCGATCCCGCGCGGCCCGATGCGCGGATCGGCACGGTCGAGCACCTGATGGCCGCACTGGCCGGCGCCGGCATCGACAATCTGCTGGCCGAGATCGACGGACCGGAACTGCCGATCCTCGATGGCTCGGCCGCTCCTTTCCTGTTCCTGATCGAATGCGCCGGGCTGCAGGTGCAGGCGGCGCCGCGCCCGGTGATCGAAATTCTCCGCCCGGTTCGCGTCGAATCGGAGGCCGGCTTCGTCGAGTTGCGCCCGCATGCGCCGGGCGGCAGCGGCCTCGACCTGGCCGTGTCGATCGAATTTGATGCTCCCGCGATCGGTCGCCAGGCGCTGTCGCTGAGTCTGACGCCCGCCGTCTTCCGTCACCAGCTGGCTTCGGCGCGCACCTTCACCCTGGCCACCGAGGTGGAGCAATTGCGCGCTGCCGGGCTGGGGCGCGGCGGCAGCCTCGAGAATGCCGTGGTGGTGGATGGCGCCCGCGTGCTGAACCCCGCCGGGCTGCGCATGGTGGACGAGTTCGTGCGCCACAAGATGCTGGACGTGGTCGGCGACCTTGCCTTGGCCGGGGCACCGATCAGCGGGCGGTTCCTGGCGCACCGGCCCGGCCACGCGCTGACCAACGCGCTGCTCCGCGCGCTGTTCGCGCAGCCCGCCGCCTGGAGCAGGACCGTTGCGGGCACGACCAGCCTGCCGCGGGTCGCGCTGCCGGGACGGCCGCTGACGATCCCGGTGCCGGCCGCGGCGGCGCCGCTCTGATCGGGCGTTGCGGCGCCAGGTCCCGCGGCGACCGCGCAGGCTTCGACTTCCTCGCACTTATGCTGTAAGCGGCGGCCTGAACCCGCGCCCGAAGCCGGGCGCAAGCGACGGATTCGCGCATGATTGGCTGGCCTGATCGTCTGTGGCCCGGTCGGCCGGGCCGGCATCGCCTGACCGCGATCGCCCGCACCGGGATCACCCTCGCCTTTTGCCTGGGCGCGCCGGCCCTGCTCGGCGGCTGCTCGACGCTCTCCTCGCTCTGGCCGTTCGGCGGCTCGGACGACAGCGCGCAGGCAGCCGGAGGGAAGGGCGACGCGGCGAAGGCGGCCGCGAAGGGCGACAATACCGAGGCGACCGATCCGGGCAGCCTGCCCGTCGGACAACTCTACAACAACGGCGTCGATGCGCTGAACCAGAAGCGCTACGCCGTCGCGGTGACGCAGTTCGACCTGGTCGAGCAGAACTACCCCTATTCCTCCTGGGCGACCAACGCGGCGCTGATGCACGGCTACGCCGAGTACCTGCAGCACCACTACACCGAGGCGATCGGCGCGCTCGACCGGTTCATCCAGCTGCATCCCGCGAACCGCGACATCGCCTACGCCTACTACCTGCGGGCGCTGTGCTTCTACGAGCAGATCGCCGACATCCAGCGCGACCAGAAGACCACGCAGCAGGCGATGGGCGCGCTGCAGGAGGTGGTGAACCGCTTCCCGGACAGCGCCTACGCCCGCGACGCGCGGCTGAAGATCGATCTCTGCCGCGACCACCTGGCCGGCAAGGAAATGGAGATCGGCCGCTACTACGAGCGCCAGCATCTCTACACGGCGGCGATCGGCCGCTTCCAGCGGGTGGTCGACGACTTCCAGACCACCAATCACGTGCCGGAGGCGCTGGCGCGGTTGACCGAGATCTATCTCAAGCTCGGCATGGTGGACGAGGCACGCAAGACCGCCGCGGTGCTCGGCTACAACTATCCGGGCAATCGCTGGTACGAATCGAGCTGGAACGAGCTCGTCGCCACCGGCGAGGTCAGGGGGCGCCCGGTGGGCGCCGGCAGCGGCGGCTTCTTCTCCAACACGTTCGGCTGGATCTTCTGACCGGTCCGCACGGTCCGCCGCCATGCTGACGGCGCTTTCGATCCGCGATGTGGTGCTGATCGGCCGGCTGGATCTGGCCTTCGGCCCGGGGCTGACGGTGCTGACCGGCGAGACCGGCGCCGGCAAGTCGATCCTGCTCGACAGCCTCGGTCTCGCCCTCGGCCTGCGTGCCGAGGCGCGCCTGGTGCGCCAGGGTGCAGAGCAGGCCGTCGTCACCGCCTGCTTTTCTCCCGCCCCGGACCATCCGGCACGCGCCCTGCTCGCCGAGCAGGGGTTCGAGGCGGACGACGACATCGTCATCCGCCGCATTCTCGGCCGCGACGGGCGCTCGCGCGCCTTCGTCGCCGACCAACCGGTCGGCGTCGCGCTGCTGCGCCGGCTGGGCCTGCTGCTGGTCGAGGTGCAGGGGCAGCACGAGCAGATGGGGCTCGCCGACCCGGCGACGCACGCGCCGCTGCTGGACGCCTACGGCGTGGATGCGGGCGTGCGGAGCACGGTCGCATCCGCCTGGATCACGTGGCGGCTGGCGCGGGAGCGGCTGGCCGCGGCGCGCGAGGCGATCGCGGCGGCGGCGCGCGAGGAGGACTGGCTGCGCCACGCCGTGGACGAGCTTGGTGCGCTGGCGCCTGAAGCGGGCGAGGAGGAGCGGCTGGCGGCCGAGCGCCAGCGCCTGCAGCAGGGCGAGCGGCGGGCCGAGGCGATCGCCGCCGCGGTCGCGGAACTGGCGCCCCGCGACCGGCGCAGCGCCGGGCCGGCCGCCGCACTGCGCGCCGCCGCGCGCGCCCTGTCGCGCCTGGGCGGCCCGGGCCAGTCGGGCGGCGACCATGCCGGCGCCGAGGCGCTGGCGGCGATCGAGCGTGCCGAGGAGGCGCTGGCCGAGGCGGAGGCGCAGCTGAGCCGCCTCGCCGACGCGGCGGAGGATGATCCGCGGCGGCTGGAGCGGGCGGAGGAGCGTCTGTTCGCGCTGCGTGGCGCGGCGCGCAAGCATGGCGTCGCAGTGGTGGAATTGCCGGCCCTGCTGCAGACCCTGCGGGACCGGCTCGCCGCACTCGAGACCGGTGCGGCGGCGATCGCGGCGCTGGAGCAAGCGGAAGCCGCCGGACGGGAAGCCTATGTCGCCGCCGCCGCCACGCTGTCGGAACGACGCCAGGCGGCCGCCGCGCGGCTCGCGACGGCGCTGGGCGCCGAACTCGCGCCGCTGCGGCTGGAGCGCGCGCGCTTCACCGTCGCGGTGGCGCCGCTCGAGGAGTCGCGTTGGGGAGCGCAGGGACAGGATGCCGTGCGCTTCCTGATCGCGACCAATCCCGGCCAGTCGCCGGGACCGCTTGATCGGGTCGCCTCGGGCGGCGAGCTGTCACGGCTGATGCTGGCGCTGAAAGTGGTGCTGGCCAGAGCCTCGCCGGTGCCGACCCTGGTGTTTGACGAGGTCGATTCCGGCATTGGCGGCGCCACCGCTGCCGCGGTCGGCGAGCGCCTGGCCCGCGTCGCCGAGGGCGTGCAGACGCTGGTGGTGACGCACAGTCCGCAGGTCGCTGCTCGCGGCGGTGCGCATCTGCACGTGGCCAAGATCGAGGCGCGGGGACGCGCCGAAACGCGGGTGATGCCGCTCGATACCGCAGCCCGACGCGAGGAGATTGCCCGCATGCTCGCGGGCGCCGTGGTCACCGAATCCGCCCGTGCCGCCGCCGACAGCCTGCTCACCCCGGCTGCCCCGCTGCCGCGCGCGGCGCCGCGTCCGGGCCGGAGCCGTGCCCGCGCGGCCACGGACGACGCGGCGTGACGGACACGATCGAAACCCCCGTCGAAGCGCTGGACGAGGCGGCGGCGGCGGCCGAGCTGGCGCGGCTCGCCGCCGCGATCGCCCGCCACGACCGCGCCTATTACGAGCAGGACGCGCCCGAGGTCAGCGACGCGGAGTACGATGCGCTGCGCCGGCGCAATGCCGCGATCGAGGCGCGCTTCCCCGAGCTGATCCGCCCCGACAGCCCCTCCGCGCGGGTCGGCACGGCCCCGGAATCCGGCTTCGCCAAGGTGCGGCATCGTGTGCCGATGCTGTCGCTGGACAATGCGTTCGATGCCGAGGATTTCGCCGAGTTCGCGGCCCGGGCGCGGCGCTTTCTCGGCCTCGGGCCGGACGCGCCGCTTGCGCTGGTCGCCGAGCCGAAGATCGACGGGCTCTCCATCTCGCTCACCTACGAGGACGGCCGGTTCGTGCGAGGTGCGACGCGCGGCGACGGCAGCGAAGGCGAGGACGTCACCGCCAACCTGCGCACGATGGACGCCGTGCCGCAGCGCCTGCAAGGGCGCGGCGCCGACAAGCCGCCCGCGCTGATCGAGGTGCGCGGCGAAGTGTTCATGACCAAGGCCGATTTCCTGGCCTTGAACGCGGCGCAGGCAGAGGCCGGCGGCAAGATCTTCGCCAATCCGCGCAACGCCGCCGCCGGTTCGCTTCGCCAGCTCGACCCGAAGATCACCGCCGCCCGGCCGCTGTCGCTGTTCGCCTACGCGATGGGCGAGACGAGCGCCGCCGTCGCCGACAGCCACTGGCACTATCTGCAACGGCTGCAGCACTGGGGCTTTGCCGTGAACCCGCTGTCGCGGCTGCTCGCCGGTCCCGTGGAAGCGGCTTCCTTCCAGGAAGAGATTGCCCTGGAGCGTTCCGGGCTCGGCTACGACATCGACGGCGTCGTCTACAAGATCGATGACCTGGGGCTGCAGCGGCGGCTCGGCTTCGTCGGCCGGGCGCCGCGCTGGGCGATCGCGTGGAAATTCCCCGCCGAGCAAGCGGTGACGGTGCTGCGCGACATCCGCATCCAGGTCGGCCGCACCGGCGCGCTGACGCCCGTCGCCGAGCTCGAGCCGGTGAACGTGGGCGGCGTGCTGGTGGCACGCGCGACGCTGCACAACGAGGATGAGATCGCGCGCAAGGACATCCGCATCGGCGACACGGTGCGCATCCAGCGCGCCGGCGACGTGATCCCGCAGATCGTCGCGGTGCTGACCGAGAAGCGGCCGCGCGGCACCAGGCCCTTCGTGTTCCCCGACCATTGCCCGTATTGCGGCAGCCTGGCGCTGCGCGTGGAAGGCGAGGCGGTGCGGCGCTGCACCGGCGGGCTGATCTGCCCGGCGCAGCGGGTCGAGCGGCTGATCCATTTCGTCTCGCGCGGCGCCTTCGACATCGAGGGGCTAGGTGCCAAGTCGATCCAGGAATTCTACGACGACGGGCTGCTGCACGGGCCGGCCGACATCTTCCGCCTGCCGGCACGCGAGGCGGAGATCGCGGCGCGCGAGGGCTGGGGCAAGCTCTCGGCCAGCAACCTTTCGCGCGCAATCGAGGCGCGGCGGCGCATCCCCCTGGCCCGCTTCATCTACGCCCTCGGCATCCGCCGCATCGGCGAGTCGAACGCGAAGCTGCTCGCGCGCCACTACGGTCGTTTCGCCGACTGGCGGGAACGCATGCTGGCGGCGCGCGAGGCGGGATCGGAGGCGCGGGCGGAACTCGACAACATCCTCGGCATCGGACCGGCGATCGCGACCGAACTCGCGGATTTCTTCGCCGAGGAACGCAACGTCGCGGCGCTCGACGAGCTGGCGGCGCTGCTCGACATCGAGGATGCGGTGACGGAGGCGGCGGACTCGCCGCTTGCCGGCAAGGTCGTGGTGTTCACCGGCAGCCTCGCCACCATGAGCCGGCCGGAGGCCAAGGCGCGGGCCGAGGCACTCGGCGCGCGCGTCACCGACAGCGTCTCGCGCAACACCGATCTCGTCGTGGTGGGTGCCGATGCGGGATCGAAAGCCAGGCGGGCGACGGAACTGGGCGTGCGCGCGGTCAGCGAGGCGGAGTGGCGCGAGCTGGCCGGGCTCGGCGCGGCGGAGGAGGGCACCGGCTGATCCGCACCGGCGGCCGTCGCCGGAGATTCGCGAACGTTTCCGGCGGTGCCGCGATCTCCGCCACACGCGGGTCGGCGAGGGCCGATCCGGCGCCGATCGGCTCAGCCACTCGGCGCCCTGCGAATGTTTCCTCGGGGAGCGCCGCAGTCCCGGCCGGGTTCAGTGCGACATGAACACCGGCATCGACAGATTGTCGACCAGCGTCTCGCTGGCGCCGCCGAACAGATGCTCGAACATCCGCGACCGGCCGTAGCCGCCGGCGACGATCAGGTCGGTCTCGCGCTCACTGAGGCAGGCGAACAGCGCATCGATCGCGGTGATCTCGCCGGTGTCCGGCCAGGTGAAGGGTTCGGCGCGCACGCCGTGCCGGCCGAGATGATCGAGCACGCGCTCGACCTCGCCCCGCATCATCGTGGCGCGGTCGTCGAAGGCGAACACCACGACCTCGTGCGCGGCGGCCAGCAGGGGCAGCGCATCGTGCATGGCGCGCGTCGCCTCGCGGCTGGCGTTCCAGGCGAGGATGATGTTCTGCCCGATCGGCTTCGGCTCCGCCATCACCGGCATGATCAGTACCGGCACCCCCGAGGCCACCACCAATTCCTCCGGCACGTCGGGAAGGGCGAGCCCGGCCGCGGCGGCTTCCGCGGTCGGCGCCACCACGAGATCGGCATGATGCGCATGCTGCGCCAGGCCGGCGGCGCCGGCACGGCCATCGGCGACCAGGTAGCGCCCGACGATGTCGGCGCCGCGCAGACGGGACTCGAAGCGCGCCTGCAGCCCGGCCACCTCCTCCGCGCGCGGACCGTTGAAGGCGCGTCCCGGGCTGACATCGAGACCGGTCAGCCTTGCCTCGAAACGCTGCGCCAGCGTCACCGCGGCCTCGAGCCGCGCCGTCGCGCCGTCCGCGGCGCTCAGCAGCACGACGATATCCTTGTATGCGTGGGTCATGTCCGGTTCCTCCGCGTCACGGGCTCAGGCGCCGCCAGCCTGCGAGCCGGCCCGGCCTCCGCCGCGACGGCGAGGCACCTGGGCTCGCCGGGAGTGCTAGCGCCACGCGAGCCGGCTGCCATTGACGCAGATCAAGCGGTAGCGCGCAGCCGCGAACCCGCCGACGGTGCTGCGGCGCAATCGTTGTTTACACGCCATGATCCACGCCTTCGGTCAGTCCACCTCCGGCGATCCTGGTCTAGCGATACCGCGCCTGGTTGAAGCGGTGGCCGAGCAGCGAGAGCACGATGATCAGGCCATTGAAGAACTGCACGTAGAAGCCGGTCAGGCCGGCGGCGACGACGCCGCTCTGGATGAACGAGACGATCAGCGCGCCGATCGCGCCGCCCACCACGGTGCCGACACCGCCCCAGGTGGGCGTGCCGCCGACGAACACAGAGGCGAGCGTCGGCAGCAGGTAGCCGTCACCGGCGGTCGGCCACCAGGTGAAGTTGATCAGGGTCGAGAACACGCCGGCCAGTGCCGCGCCGAAGCCCATGAACACGAAGGTCATGACCCGCACCCGGCTGGTGTCGATGCCCATCTGCTGCGCGCTGTCGGGATTGTCGCCGACGCAGTGCACGCGCGCGCCGAAACGGTGCCGGTTGTAGAGCAGGGCGGCGAAGACGACGAAGCCGATCGCCCAGAACATCTGCACCGGGATGCCGCCGAGCGTGCCGGACAGGATGCGGTAGGTGGCGCTGCCTTCCAGCCCGACGACCGCGATCGACTTGCCCTGGGTCATGATCTGGATGACGCCGCGCAGCATGAAGTTCATGCCGAGCGTCGCGATCAGCGAGGAGAGGTTGGCGTAGACGACCAGGGCGCCGACGAAGGCGCCGAGCACGAGGCCGGTGGCGATCGCGGCCAGGATGGCGAGCCAGGGATTGATGCCTGCGGCCGCCAGCAGGGCAAAGACCCAGGCGGCAAATCCCATGGTGGCCGGAAAGGAGAGGTCGATCTCGCCCACCGTCACGATGAACACCAGCGGCACCACCAGGAACAGCGCCACCGGCAGCGTCATCAGCACCGAGCTGTACGCGTCCCAGCGCAGGAACACGCTCGGGTTGGCGATCAGGAAAATCGCCATCATGACGAGGAACACGGCGAGCGTGCCGAGCGAGGCGCGGTTGTGGTGGACGAAGCCGCGCAGCGGACGCGGCGCGCCGCCGACCGGCCGGGCGGGGCTCGCGATCTCGCTCATGCCGCACTCCTGTCGGGCGCGCCATGCGGATGCGCGACGCCTTCCATGAAGTCGATCAGCTCCTGCGCCGAGGCGACCTCCGCCTTCGGCCGTTCCAGCACCACCCGGCCGCGATCGAGCACGACGAAGCGGTCGGCGATGTCGTAGACGTGGTGGATGTTGTGGCCGATGAACAGGATCGACCGGCCGCTCGCCCGCACTGTGCGGACGAAGCGGAACACCTTCTCCGTCTCGGTCAGCGACAGCGCGTTGGTCGGCTCATCGAGGATGATCAGGTCGGCGCGGTTGAAGATGGCGCGGGCGATCGCGACGCCCTGGCGCTCGCCGCCGGAGAGTGTGCCGACGATCGAATGCGGCGTGAACACCTTGGACGTGAAGCCGATCTCGCGCATCAGCCGCTCCGCCTCGGCGACCTGTCGGTGCACGCGCAGGAAGCCGAGGGGGCCGGCGATCTCGCGCCCCATGAAGATGTTGCGGACGATCGATTGCTGCACGGCGAGCGCGCGGTCCTGGAACACCGTCTCGATCCCGGCATCGCGGGAGCGGGCGGCGTTCCAGTGCGAGACGCGCTGGCCGCGCACCAGGATCTCGCCGGCGGAGGGCGCGTGCACGCCGGCCAGGATCTTGATCAGAGTCGACTTGCCGGCGCCGTTGTCGCCGAGCAGGCCGACGACCTCGCCGCTGTCGACATGCAGGCTGACGCCCTCGACCGCGTAGACCTTGCCGAAGGATTTGCGGACGTCACGCAGCTCGATCAGCCGTTCGGCCATGACGCGTCCCTCCCGTGGCGCCCGGGCGGCAATCGCCCGGGCCTTCCCGATCAGCGCAGCCCCTCCTCGGCCAGCTTCGCGACCTGCTCGTAGTTCTGCGGCGTCACGAAGCCGGCGCTGGTGTCGACGTTCAGCGGTGCGAGGCCGAGCACGACCTGCTGGCAGAGCGAGAGGATCGGCAGGTAGCCTTGCAGGAACGGCTCCTGGTCGGAGGTGAGCTGCACCCAGCCGTCCTTGAACGCCTGGATCACCTGCGGGCTGGTGTCGAAGCCGATGGCATCGATCTGGCCGGGCTTTTTGTGCGCGGCACGCATGTAGGTCGGCACGTTGCCCAACACCTGGCCGCCGGGATAGGCGATCAGCTTCACGTCGGGATTGTTCAGGATCGCGGCAGTGTGCTCGGGCAGCAGCAGGTTCGGATCGGCCGCATCCTCTGGCGGCGATTCCAGCTTGATCACCTTGAGCCCGGCATCCTGCAGCGCGCGGACGGTGGCGAGCTCGCGGATCACCCGCGCCGACTGGCCCCAATCGGCGAAGACGATCGCCTTCTCGCCGGGCTTGAGGCCGAGCATTTCGACCGCCGTCCTGCCGAGCGCGTAGCCCTGCGGGTCGAGCTGCGCGCCGACATAGCCGCCGCCATATTTCTTGCGCAGCTCCGGCAGGTCGACGTTCTGGTACATCATCTTGATGCCGTCCTTCGCCGCCTGGGCGGCGATCGGGCCGAGCGCGGCGGCGCCAGGATGGCCCATCATGGCGATCCCGTCGGGATGGGCGGCGACGGCCTCGCGGAACTGCTGCACCATCTTCTCCGAATTCCAGCCGGAGAAGACGTAGTCGACCTGGGCCCCAAGATCCTCGGCCGCCTGCTTCGCGCCATTGTAGACGATGGTGCCGAAGGCATCGCCGGCATCGCCGCCGACGAAGAAGCGGATATGCACCTTGCTGCACCATTTGGCGGGCATTGCCCGCGCCGCCGGCGCCGCGAGGCCGGTCGCCATGGCGATGCAAGCCAGCACGCCGAAGAGACGTCGCGTCACCTTGAGCATTTTGGGAATCATCCTGGTCCTCCCTGGACCGGCCTTGATGGCCGGTTCCCGATGCTTCGAGCTCAATTCAGACCATTCCTCACGCCTGCCGCGATTCCGCCCGGGGCGATCATGGCCTACGGGTTCGGCACGAAGTCGCCGCCGCGGCAGCGCTTCAGGTATTCGAGGGCGGCGACCTGCCCGGTCATTTCCAGCTCGCCGCGATAGACCGGGTCGTGCCAGCCTTCGATGTCGATCGGCCCCTCATAGCCGCCGACGCGCAGCAGGCTGATGATGTCAGTCCAGTTGCTGTCGCCGAAGCCGGGCGTGCGGTGGAAGGCGAATTTCTTCCTGCCGTGGATGCCGTGCTGCCGCACCATGTCCCAGTGCACTGTCGCGTCCTTGCCGTGCACGTGGAAGATGCGCGAGCGCCAGCGGCGGAGCTGCGGCATCGGGTCGATCAGGTAGCAGAGCTGGTGGCAGGGCTCCCATTCCAGCCCGATGTTTTCCGCCGGCAGCTCGTTGAACATCAGTTCCCAGGCGTCGGGGTTGTGGGCGATGTTCCAGTCGCCGGATTGCCAGCTTCCCTCCATCGGGCAGTTCTCGAAGGCGATGCGCAGGCCGCGATCGGCGGCGCGACGGGCGAGTTCGCCGAACACCTCGCGGAAGCGCGACAGGCTCGCCTCGATCGGCTTGTTGCGGATGCGCCCGGTGAAGCCGGCGACGACGGAGGCGCCGAACAGGTGGGCATGGTCGATCACCGTGCGCCAGGCGGCGAGCGTCTCACGGTCCTGGTCGCTGTCCTCGAGCGGGTTGCCGAACACGCCCAGCGCCGTGATGGTAACATCGGCATCGCCGATCGCCTCGCGGATCTGCCGCGCCAGCAGCGGCAGGTCGTGCCCGCCCAGCGTCTGCCAGAAGAACGGCTGCAGGCTCTCGAACCCATGCGGCAGGATCTTGCGGATATAGCCCGCGGGATCGGCCTCGTGCGCGCGGACCATGGTACCGATGCGCAAGGCTCGCTGTGGTGCGGACACTCGGCCACTCCCTCGTGTTCAGACTGCATCAAGGGGTCTGGGGCCTGCGGCCCCCAGCCGGGGCCCAGGGGGCGGAGCCCCCTGGCCTTGCTTCCCTCTCGTTGATTTCGACGGTTCGCCCCGTCTGAGCACTATCGATGGCCCCGAACACCATGCCCAGGCTCCTGATATTTTCGTGCCCGACCGTCTCCGGCTCCGCCCCGCCGCGAACGGCCGCGACGAAGTCCTGCATCACCCCGAGGTGGCCTCCAATGCGGTCGCTCGGGTCGAGCGGCGGGATCGTGATGGGTCGGGTGGGCGCGAACAGGTCGCCGTCGTTTCGGGCTCCCGCGAGCGTCTCGCAGGACATGGCCTCCGCGCCATCCCAGGTGAGTGTGCCGCCGGTGCCAATGATGCGCCAGGCGGCTTCCCAGCTCGTCTGCAGTCCCTCGGCGCACCAGCTTCCGCGGTAGCTGAACACGGTGCCGTTCTGCATGGTGAAGATGGCGATGGCGCAGGCGCCGTCGGCGTACCAGGAGCCGGCCGGGTTCCATTCGACGCAGCTGACGGAATGCGGGTTGGCGCCGCAGAGCAGGCGCGCCACGTCGAAGGTGTGGATCGCCATGTCGAGCAGCAGGACGTGCGACATGGTTTCGCGGAAGCCGCCGAAATGCGGGCCGAGGAAGAAATCGCAGTGCACGCCATGCACGGTGCCAAGCGCGCCGCAAGCGAGGAACCGGCGCAGCCGGCGGACGCCGGGAATGTAGCGGCGGTTCTGCACGACGGCGTGGATGCGCGCCGCCCTGCGGGCCGCCGCGACCAGGGATTGCGCCTCCGCCATCGAGGCCGCCATTGGCTTTTCGCTCAGCACGTGGCAGCCGGCTTGCAGCGCCGTGGTCACCACGGCGGCGCGCGCGTCGGGCACCACGACGTCGAATACCGCATCCGGCGCGGTATCGCGCAGCATGGCGGAGAGGTCGTTGCCGATTGCGGCGTCGGCGAGGCCGTGGCGGGCGGCGACCGATGCGGCGAGGGTCGGATCGAGGTCAACCAGGCCGACGATGCGGAGGTCTTCGATCCTCGCGGCGGCCTCCAGCCAGGTCCGGCTCATGCGTCCGCAGCCGGCCATCACGGCCCGCATTCCGATCCCTCCTGCGCGGCCACATCGCGGCGCTCGCGTTTCCGGCGCGGTTTGGCTTGCCGGATGACAACGTTTGCACGAAGATGCGGGTGGGCCCGCCCTCGTGTCAACATGCAACGATACCCGGGCGGCCGGTCCGCGGCACGATGGGAAAGGAAGACACAGGCGTGTCAAACCTGGGCGACCTGGCGGAGGAGCTGAGCCTGTCGATCAGCACGGTCTCCCGCGCCCTGGCCGGCAAGCCCAACGTCACCGAGGAGACACGACGGCGCGTGCTCGAGGCGGCCGAGCGGCTCGGCTACGCGGCCAACCGCTCCGGCCGCAGCCTGCGCAGCGGCATGACCGGCACGGTCACCTTCATTCTCTCGCCGCACCCGCAGTTTCAGTACGCGGAGCCGTTCTTCATGCCGCTGCTCGGCGGCCTGCAGGAGGCGCTGGCGGAACGCAGCCTCGATCTTACGGTCGCGCTTGGCCGCCCCGGCGCTGCACAGGTGGACCAGATCCGCCAACTGGTGGAGAGCCGGTCGACCGATGCCGTGCTGCTCGCCTGGACGCAGCCGAATGATCCGCGCATCGCCTGGCTGATCGCGGCGGGCGTGCCATTCGCGGCGCTCGGCCGCAGCGAGGGGCTGCCGCCCTTCCCGTCGCTCGACATCGATTTCGACGTGCTGGGGCAGGAGGCGGCGGCGCGGCTGATCGGCGAGGGGCACCGGCGGCTGGCGCTGGTCAATGCGCCGGCGGACCTCAATTTCCACGCCTATCTGGAGCGGGGCTT
>DATJSJ010000240.1:0-8181 GCA_035504175.1 Acetobacteraceae bacterium | reverse complement strand
CGTTGTCCGGAGGCGGCGTCTGCGTGTCGGCGTCGCCGACCGCGATGAAGGCCGGGATGTGCATCTGCGCCAGTCCCTGCGCGTCCATGCCGAAGGCCTGCACCACGCCCGGCGCCATTGCGAACGCGGCTTTGACCCGCGGGTCGGCGACGTGCAGCGCCGGCGTCGGATCGACGGGCAGCGTGCGGCGGATCGACTCCGGGATGAGTGGATTCGCGACGAAGCGCCGCTGGAGCGCGGCGAAGCGATCGGCAGTCACGCCTGCGCCGCCGATCCACAGCGCGGTGAACCCGCCCTGCGAGTGGCCCATGACGCCGATCCGCTGCGCGTCGATGTGCGGCGCCCAGTCCGGATCGGTCAGCAGGTGGGTGATATCGAGGCTCAGATCCACCGGCCGCTGCCAGATCAGGTTGGCAAGGTGGGCGATGTCGCGGTCGTAGCTGTTGGCCCGGAAGTGGAACGCGCCGGCGACGATGGTGCCCTGCGCGGCGAAGATCTGCGCCAGCCAGGCATATTGCCAGGGATCGCTGCCGCGCCCGTGCGACAGCATGATCAGCGGATGCCGCACGTGGTCGTCCGCGATCGGCGGGGCCGAGAGCAATGCGACATGGGTGGTGAACGGCAGGGTCAGGGGCGCCGCGTTGGCGTCGGCGCGGGCCGGGTAGAACACGGCCATCGACAGCGTCCGGTGATCGGGCGCGGTGTATTCCACGATGCGAACGCCGGCCGCGTATGGGGTCGCCGCCCGTGCTCGGGTCGCGGCGAGCAGCAGCGCCAGCGTCGCGACGGCGACTCCAGCAAGCGGGATCGTGGCCGTTCGCATCGACGCGCTCCCACGTTTCGGGGATGGTACGGAGCGCGTGTCGCCAAGGCAATGGGGGCCAGGCGCCCGGCGCCACGGGCGCAAACGCAACGCGCCCCGCCCCGCTCAAATCGCCACGTGTCCGGCCAGCCCCGCTTGACGGAGCGACGAGGAGCTGAACCCGCATCCGACCCAGGCCCGTCGCCGCCGAAGCGATCTGGCGATCCGGCAACCAGACACACCGCTGCCAAGCCAGGCATCAGCACTGAATCGCGGCGACCTGGACGGCCCGGTTCGCGTCTCCCGAGCGGCCATCCGGGCAAACGCGTTCATCGGCGCCACGGGTGGTTTGCCGCCGGTCCGTTCAGACATTTGCCTTGCGTCAATCGGCGCTCGAGCCTCAGAGCCCGACGCGCCTCATATGTTCGGCCGGATAGCGGGCGCCCTGCACCGGCAGGGTCGTCCTGCTGCCGTCGAGCTCCTGCATGTCATCCGCGGTCAGGCGCACGGCGAGCGCGCCGAGATTTTCCTCGAACCGCTCGAGCTTGCGGGTGCCGAACAGCGGCACGATCCACGGCTTGCGGGCAAGCAGCCACGCGAGTGCCACCTGCGCCGAGGTCGCCTCATGGCGGCGGCCGATCCTGCGCAGGAGCTCGATCAGACGCTGATTGGCGTCGCGGGCTTCGGGAGCAAAACGCGGAATGCTGCGGCGGAAATCGCCCTCGCCGAAGGTGGTCGCCGCGTCGATCGTGCCGGTGAGAAAGCCCTTGCCGAGCGGGCTGAAGGGAACCAGGCCGATGCCGAGCGCCTCAAGCGTGGGGATAATCTCGTCCTCGGGCTCGCGCGTCCATAGCGAGTACTCGCTTTGCAACGCCGCCACGGGCTGCACGGCATGCGCGCGGCGGATCGATCCCGCGCCCGCTTCCGACAGACCGAAATACCTGACCTTTCCCTGCTGGATCAGGTCTTTCACCACGCCGGCGACCTCTTCCATCGGCACCTCGGGATCGACCCGGTGCTGGTAGTAGAGATCGATGTAATCCGTACCGAGCCGCCGCAGGCTGCCTTCCACCGCGAGGCGAATCTGCGCCGGCTTGCTGTTGACGCCACCACGGTGTTCGCCTGTCTCCTGGTCGATGTCCCAGCCGAATTTGGTCGCGATCTTCACCTTGTCGCGCATGCCGCGGAAGGCTTCGCCCACCATGATCTCGTTGGTCCAGGGGCCGTAGGTCTCGGCCGTGTCGAAAAAATCCATGCCGAGATCGACGGCTTTCCGCAGCAGCGCGATCATCTCGGCACGGTCGGGTATGTCGCGGGACTTCCCGTAGCCCATCGCACCCAGCGAAAGGGCCGTCACTTCCAATCCCTGCCCCAGTTTGCGCTGTTCCATCTTCACTCCTCCGAGGGGTTCACCGCCATTGCGTGCGCTGTCCGCCGGCCGCGCGCAGGAGCCGCAGGCAAACGGACGCCGCGCCGAGCACGACCAGCGCGCTGACGAGGAAGACGGCGCTGAATCCCGTGCGGCTCGCGAGCGCACCAAGCGCGGGGCCCGACACGCCGAGCGCGATATCCAGGCAGGCCGTGTAGGCACCCATGGCGACACCGCGGCTTTCGGGTGGCGCGCGGCGGACGGCCTCGACGCCGAGCGCCGGAAACACGAGCGAGTAGCCGAAGCCCGTCAGCGCCGCGCCGGCCGCTGCCTGCCACGCGGCGGTGGCGATCCACATGGTGGCCAGGCCCAGCGACTCGATGAACACGAACATCAGTGCGACGCGGGCGCCGCCGATCCGGTCGGGCAGGTGGCCGAAGGCGAGGCGCGCGACGATGAGTGCCACGGCGTAGGACGAGAAGGCCAACCAGACCGGCGTCCAGTGATGATCGGCGAACAGCAGCGAGCCGAAGGCGCCGATGGCGCCGAAGCCGACGCTGCTCAGGGCGGCGCCGAAGCCCGGCACCCATATCCGGCGCAGGACGGAAAGCACCGGCGGCGCGCCCTGGTGCGCAGGTACCGCTCCCTGAAGCGGCGCGATCAGCAGCAGCGTCGCCAGCGGCGCCGCCGCCGCGGCGATCGCCACCAGGCCGAAGCCGCCCGCGTCGTAGAGCATGGTTCCGAGCGGCGCGCCCACGGCGAAGGCAGCGAACATCGCCGTGCCCATCCAGGCGATGACACTGCCGGCCTTGTGCGACCCGACGCGGACCAGCCCCCATGTCGTGGCGCCCGTGATGATGAAGCTTTCGGCGCCACCGAGGACCGCCCGCCCGGCCAGCAGGACCGCAACCGACACGCCGGGCCTGTGGGGAAACGACAGCGACAGCAGGTAGAGCAGTCCGGCCGCCGCCGCCGCGGCGAGTCCGGCCAGCACCGCCCATTTGGGGCCGCGCCTGTCCGCGGCCCGCCCGGACCAGATGCGGGCGACGAGCGCGGCCGCGAACTGGCAGCCCGCCACCATGCCGACCATCACAGGACCGAATCCGAGGTCGCCGCGCACATGGAGCGGCAGAACAGGCAATGCCGCACCGATCACCAGGAAGCCGACCAGAACCGCGGCCATGATCGGTGCGAGCGCGGCGGCGATGGAAGGCCGCGGGTCGGGTATGCAAAGGGTTGCCGACATGCTCAGGACTGACTGCCGCCGGTGCGCAGCATCGCCGCGCCCCTGCGGCCGCTCTCGCAAGTGCGCGGGGTAATCCGGATCGTCGCCGCGCGGGCGCGCGCGCCGATCATCGCCTGCAAGTAGGGGCTGCTGCCGTACTTGGCGCGATACGCCTCATCGACGCGGTCGTTGAGCGGACCCTCGCACGGCTCGAAGGTGACGTCCCTCGTCGATCCGGCGGCAGTGATGCGCCCCGCTCTCTGGCTCAGCGCGGCGTGATACCAGCGGGAGTTCCGGCCATTGTAGGCCCGCACATAGAGATCGCCGTCGACGGCGACGGACCAGATCCAGGTCGGGGTGCCGAGGGTCGCCCCGTCCTCGCGAAAGGGCGCGATGTGAAGATCGTCGGATGCGGCGATCCTGTGCAGCGCCTCGGGCGGCCATGCGGTCATCGGCCGGCCTCGTCGAACACCTTGCGCGCGACCTGCAGCGCCGTCATCGCCGGCGGCCAGCCGGCATAGAAGGCAAGATGGGTCATGGCGGCGATGATTTCCTCGCGCGTGACGCCGTTCTCCAGCGCCCGGGCGAGATGAAACCCCAGCTCGTTGACCCGGTAGAGCGAGATCAGGCTGGTGATGGTGACGAGGCTCCGGTCCCGCGGGGACAGGGTCGCGTCGGCCCATACGCTGCCGAACAGAACCTTGTCGGTGATTTCCGCAAGCTGCGGCGCGATGTCGCCGAACGACTTGCGGGCGTTCGTCGGTTCTTCTGCCACGATTTCTCCTTTCTCGTTCATGTCGCCGCGCACTGGTGACCGGATCATCCGTGCCTGTCACCCGCACAGCCCGTCACCGGCGCGACCTGGCACAGACGTGCTGCGTTTCGCGCTCACGCTCCGGGTTGGTATTGCGCGTCGGTGACGTGTTCCATCCACTCGACGAGTTGCCCGTTGAGCGCCTCATGCACGGCGATGTGGCTCATGGCCGTGGTCGGCGCCGCTCCGTGCCAGTGCTTCTCCCCTGGTGCGAAATAGACGACGTCGCCGGGATGAATGGTCTCGATCGGGCCACCCTCGCGCTGCACGCGGCCGCAGCCGGCGGTGACGATCAGGGTCTGGCCCAGCGGATGCGTGTGCCAGGCGGTGCGGGCACCAGGCTCGAATGTCACGAGACCCATGCCGACGCGGGACGGCGCAGGCGGGTTGATCAGCGGATCGATCCGGACAGTGCCGGTGAAGTACTCCGCCGGGCCCTTGCCTGACGGCTGCGAGCCGATGCGCCTGATTTCCATGCCGGCCTCTCCAAAGCGGTTGCTTTCCGGCGCGCCGCCCAGGCGCTCCGCCGCCTTCGAGATTAGGTCGATGAGTGTTCCGAATTAGCGGCTAATATACGGATGTGGTTATCAGGCACGCTTATCAATGAACCCGGAGAACCTGAACGATCTGGCGGCCTTCGTGGTGGTCGCCGAGGAGCGCAGCTTCACCCGCGCCGCGGCCAGGCTGGCCGTCTCCCAGTCGGCCCTGAGCCAGACGATCCGCACCCTCGAAGAGCGGCTGGGCGTCCGGCTCCTCAATCGCACGACCCGCAGCGTCTCCCCGACCGCCGCCGGCGAGCGTCTGCTCCAGACCGCGGCACCGCGTCTCAAGGACATCAGCCGGGAGATCGCCGCTCTCCGCGAGCTGCAGCACAAGCCGGCCGGAACGATACGCCTGACCGCGACGGAGAACGCGGCGGAGGCCGTGATCTGGCCGGCTCTCAGGCAGCTCCTGCCGGAGTATCCGGACATCAAGGTCGAGATCGTCATCGACTACGGACTGACCGACATCGTGGCCGAGCAGGTGGACGCCGGCGTGCGTCCCGGCGAGACGGTCGACAAGGATATGATCGCCGTTCCGATCGGCCCGGCAATGCGGATGGCCGTTGTCGGCTCCCCCGCCTATTTCGCCAGGCAGCCGCGACCGCAGGTTCCACAGGACCTGCCCGGCCATGCCTGCATCAACCTGCGCCTGCCAGGCCGGCGCGGGCTCTACGCATGGGAATTCGAGCGCAATGGCCGCGACATCAAGGTTCGCGTGGACGGACCCCTGGTGTTCAACACGGCGGCGCTCATCCTGCATGCCGCGCTGGACGGGTTCGGCCTCGCCTACCTGACCGAGCAGCAGGTCAAGCCCTACCTGGACGACGGCTCCCTCGTGCGCGTGCTCGCCAACTGGTGCCCGCCGTTCTCGGGCTACCACCTCTATTATCCGAGCCGCCGTCAGCCTTCGGCCGCCTTCGCGGTCCTTGTGGACGCGCTGCGCTACCGTGGCGGGCGCGAGCCGCAACACTGAGAGGCACGCGAAAGCGACCTGGGTGGCCAGCTCAGCTGCAACCCGGCGCGAGCACGCCAGCCGCCCGTCTCCGCTTCTGCGCACCGGCGACCCGAAGCGCGACATCGGAAGACTGGGGCCCGGCCCCTGGCCGGGATCGGAACGGAGCCCCGACCTTGCCTTACCGCGCCACCCACAATCTCCGATCAAACGCGAACGGCGTAATCGCCTCGATCCGCGCCCGTGCGGCCGCCGGATGCGCCGGGTTCAGCAGCAGGTTGTGCGCCTGCGGCACCACGATCGAGGGCACCCGCAGTACCGCGCTGCGCCCCTCCGCGAGCCACGCATCGCCCGCAGCGCGCGGGTCCGCCGGCAGCGCCGTGATCTCCTCCGGCGGCGGCGCATCGGGCAGGGCCGCCTCCAGCATCACGTAATCGTCGGGCAGCAGGTCGAGCGGCAGGTCGAGGTGCACCCGCACCTCCAGCACCGTGAGCGCCGGGTGATCGGCGAAGTAGACCACGGCCCGTCCCGGGCTGTTCCAGCGGCCGCCGAAGCGCCGCGCTCCCTCGCCGGAGAGATCCGCGTGCGCCCGGCGGGACAGGCGCCACGCCTGCACCCGCGATCAGGCGGCGTCGAGCGCCGGCGGAATGCCGTGATCGATCTGGCCCAGCAGCGTCTCTACCCGCCGCGTCCCCGCATCCGTGTCCAGCAGGTCGAGCGGCGGGCTGCCGCCCAGCGCCTCGGTCGGGCGGCGCAGCCAGCGATGCGCCTTGCCGGGATCGCCGAACACCACCTCCGCGGCGCGGATCACCCGCAGCACGCGCAGCAGCCGGTCGGATTGCTCCGCCGAGAGACGCCCGAGCGTGCGGCGATGCGTCAGCGTCTTGCGTGGCACGGCGAGCCGGTCGATCTCGGCCAGCGTCAGGATGTGCCGCTCCAGCACGGAATCGACGACGTGCATCGGCAGCCCCTGCCGCACCGCCCCGGCCAGGCGGGTTTCGCCATCGTCGATGCCCACGCCCTCGGCCACGGCAAAGCCGGTGAGCGACGAGGCGGAACGGGCCAGGACGGCGGAGGGAAGAGACAAGGGCGCGGCTCCGGAACGAAGACCGGCGATATTGCCAGCTTTCCTGGCATATCGCCACGACATCGCTCCGCTTCAACCCCTCGGCCCCGCCGCGCCGGCGATCGCTCCCGCCGGCCGGCCCGCAACCCGCCCTATCCCGCGCGCCTCTGCGGCGGATCCCACTCCGGCGCCCAGTCCGGATTGACGAAGCGCTGGTCCTTCGGCAGCCCGGCAATCGCCGCCCGGTCGTCATCATCCAGCGCCAGCCGCAGCGCCTCGAGATTGGCGCGCTGGCTCTCCGCCCGCGCCGCCTTCGGGATCGCGCCGACGCCCTGCTGGTCCAGCAGCCATTTCAGCGCCACCTGCGCCGGCGTCGCGCCATGCTTGGCCGCGACGCGCTGCAGCGCCGGGTAATCGGCGAGCCGCCCCTGCGCCAGCGGCGCATACGCGACCACCGCCACGCCCAGCGCCCGCGCCGCCTCCAGCACCGCCGACTGATCGAGCAGCACGTGATACTCGACCTGATTGCAGGCGATCGCGCCCTCGGCCAACGCCGCCGCCTGGCGCAGCAGCGCCACGGGAAAGTTGGAGACGCCGATCGCCCGCACCCGCCCGGCCGCGCGGAACCCGACCAGCGTTTCGACCACGCGCGGCAGATCCATCGCCGGGCTCGGCCAGTGCACCAGATACAGATCGAGATAATCGCAGCCCAGCGCCGCTAGGCTCTCATCCAGCGCCCGCTGCATCCCGGCCGGCGTCAGCCGGTCGTGCCACACCTTGCTGGTGACATGCACCTCGTCGCGTGCCACGCCCGACGCGCGCAGCGCCGCGCCGACCGCGTCCTCGTTGCCGTACATCTGCGCCGTGTCGACATGCCGATAGCCGAGCTCCAGCGCGCGCTCCGCCGCCGCCTGGCACGCCGCCCCGCGCATCCGCCAGGTGCCCAGGCCGAGCTTCGGCATCCGCAAGCCGCCGCTCGTGATCCGCTCCATCCCGCCTCCCGACAAGCGCCGGCCGCCGCAGCCTACCGCCGCGAGAAATCCACCAACGCGGCAAACCCCTGCTCGGTGCCGAAGGCGAGCCGCGCCCCGTCGCCGCTCCACGCCAGCGCCGAGACCGCGCCCCGCCCGGGCGCCGCCACCGGCAGAATCCGCGCCGTGCCGATATCCGCGACCACCACCAGCCCGTCGGAAAACCCCGCCGCCACCGCCTCGTGCTGCGGATGACACGCCACCCGCGTGCACAGCACGCCGTCGCCCCCGGCCAGCTCCGTCGGCGCCTTGCCCGTCGGGCCGCCGCCGAAGAACGGCCACAACACCACCGCGTCCGCACCGGAACTCGCCAGCCACTTGCCGGTCCGCGAAAACGACAGCGACTCCGTCTTCGCCGGATAGCCGCTCATCCGCATGTG
>DATJSJ010000239.1:0-27401 GCA_035504175.1 Acetobacteraceae bacterium | reverse complement strand
TGCTCAGCGATATGGTCAAGGACTCGCCACCTCTCCACCAATACAGCACCCGGCGCCGCACGAGGGCGGGACGCAGACACGTCGAGCTCGTGGAGTTTTCGGTCTTCGACTCGGGTCCGGGTATGGCGGCCCGGTGGCTGGGCCGAGAGACGCCGGACCGGCAGGAGGAGCTAAAGGCCGTGATCGAGTGCTTCGAGCGCCACGGCTCCTCCCAACCCATCCGCGGAAGAGGGATTGGGCTGCCCATCGTCATCGCCGCGCTTAGGGAAAGGAGCGGCTTTCTCCGTCTCCGCACCGGGCGACAGTCCCTATACGCCGACCTGGGCGAGGAAGCCGACGCACCGTTCGGAAAGTCGCCGACGCTGCGGGCGTGGCCCGACGGGAGGCCGGTCGCGAGGGCGAGCGGCACGCTCATGACCTTCCTACTTCCGGTCGAGGACGCCGCGTGAACCCGGTCTACCTGGTCCGGTTCGACCGACACAGGTACGAGGACCGGGTCGACACGCTGGTAGCCTTCATGTCGTCAGCCGCCTTCGACGCTGCGGCCCTCAATGCGGCGGTCACCAGGGAAGTCGAGCGCGCCCTGGCGCCCGACGAGCTAATCATTCTGACCCGCGCTGTGCCTGGGTTCGACGTCCCGCCAGGTCTGGTGGGCCGCGACTTCGACGCGCTCCTGGACCGTGTCGCGGGCCAGACGCGCGCGACCCTGCTCTGCTACGGTCCCGACGGCCGGGAAAAAATCAGGCAGCCGCTAGGTCCCGGAGACGGCGTGTCCGGGGCGGGTCTCACCGAGATCCTGCGGCGGGGCGCGACGGAAATGTTCCGCCGGCACGGCGGCTTCATGGAGCCGAACGCCAACTACCATTTTGAAGGGCCGGCCGGCCGACACACGAACAGGTTCATGCGCCTCTCCAACATCCTGGTCCGGCAGGCGGAGATCGCGTTCTTGGCGGTGGCCGTGATGGGGTTGATTCCTCCGGAAGCCCGTTTCGCCTATATCGACACCCCGGCGCTCTACGCGGTCGTCTCGGCCGTGAACGAGCAGTGGCGGACCATGGTGCCGGACAGGCCGCCGCTCATGGCCGACAACTTCAGGTCATACGAGGGGCTCGACCATTACGAGTTCTCGGACTACGGGGAAGCAGTCGTTCTCATCTCCGCCTCATCGAGCGGGGGCCTAGCCGGCAGGCTGGTGGCGCGGGGCTTCGCCCCCTCTGCCATCGTTCATCTGCTCTTCCACGGCAAGGACCCTGGCAGCATAAAGCTGGCGGTCGACCTTCGCCGAGACGCGCGCAGCAACCCGGACGGGTACGCCGCCGATCGCGAGATCTATGAGCGGGCTAACTGCAAGCTGTGCGAGGGCGGATCGGTGCCAATCCCGCTCAAGGGGGACCAGTTCGACATCCAGGGTCCGCAGCCCGAGGCGCTGCTCGTGAACCAGAAGGATGCTCCGACAAACGTCGGCAGGCTTATGGGACGCCTGGCGGGTACAAGGGCGCTCACCGTCACCAGCGGCCACCGCCAGCATTGGATCGAGGTCGCCAGGATGATGGAGGCGCCCGGTTTCCTGGAGCGCCTAGAGTTCTTCGTCAGGCGCTCCGTTCCCGCCGGCGTCGAGCACTGCGTCCTTGCTGACAGAGAGGCCAGGCCGCTCGCGGACCGCATCAAGGCGATCACCGGCTCTCCGATGGCGCTGCACGAGCGCGAGGAGATCGACCGCACCGGCAGGGATCCAAACGATCCGGGCGCCATGCTCGTAGTCGCCAGTGTCATCGGCAGCGGTCGCAGCCTGCTTGAGATCAGCAGGGATCTTCGGGAGGTGTGCAAGACTGGGTCGATCATCTATCTCGTCGGGTTCGCGAAGATCGAGGGGGAGGAGCGCCGGGACGCCCTGAAGCGGACCCTGGTCCACTCCCACCACCACGCCCAGCATATGTTCGAGGTGGTCGAGGAGCTGCTCCTTCCGGGACAGGCGACGCCAAACCCCTGGCAGCAGGAACTCGAGCTGTTGCAGAAGGCGGCAGACGCTTGGCCCGCGGGCCAGCGCGGCTGGCTCGATGGCCGCCTGGACAGGCTCCGCAAGGCGTCGGAACCCATGACCGACAGCCTTTTCGTCCCGGCGGACGGCGCGACTACGCTGAAGCTCCAAGCCGGTTTCGCCTTTTGGCCCAAAGTCTTCGCCAACAATAGCCAGGCCGACGTGTTCTTCACGATTTCCGCTGTGATGCAGAGGCTCAGGACCGCACCGGTGTCGGCGGGAGACCAAGCGCTGCGCACCAACTGGCTGCAGCAGACGCTGCTATCGCCTGAGAATTTTGGCCGCTTCAACGACGGCGTCATCCAGGCAAGCATTCTCAGGGCAGCCAGGGCGGCGGAGCTCGACTACCGCGACGACGCCAAGCTGAGCGACACGGCCAAGCGCATCGTCCGCCGCGTGCTCGAGGCGGCGGACCGCGCGAGAGGCGAAGCGGCCGTCGAGTTCATAATCGCGATCGGCTGCGGGCGGCTGCGGCTGAAGGAGGAGCATGTAGCCGACGTGCTCCGCCCTATCGCGACGCCTCCGGCACTGGTGGACGCCTTCGGGTCGGTCGTCAGGCGGGAACTGGGCCTCACGTAGGAGTCATGGATGTCAAGGGCGTCCTGGCTGTCAGCTACGGAACCCGGCTGTAAAGCGGTCCAGGGGGGACTGGTCTCCCGCCAAGCCTGAGGAGTGTCGGACAGCGCGGACTGACGGCAAGAGATTGATTAATGGCCTTGGGGACTGCAGCCCACCCCTGTTGTGAGACGCGGCTGCAGCTGCGCTCGGTTCGGAAGCTTTGCCCCAAGCGCCAGAACATCCGTTTTGGCGCGCAGCTGTCGGCAGAACGAACTCTCAGACTTCCGCTTCTGAGACGGCCAGAGATGGTGGCAGACGACTTGGTTGGGTCGCAACCAGTCATCTCCGGCCCCGCCCGGCACAAAGCAGGCGCCCAACCGGGCACCACTCCGCCCCCCTACGACGCACCCCCCGCCGCCGGCATCGCCCCGCCGCCCCGCCGCGGGTGATACGCGAGCCCGATATGCCGCGTCTCCTCCAACCGCAACGCCAGCAGCAGCGAGGCCACCGCCGGCACGCCGAGCAGCAGCAGCGCGCTGTTCCAGCCGAACATCTGCACCAGCAGTCCGCCGAACACGCCGGACAGCGCGCCGCCGATCCCCTGCAGCGCATTGACCGTGCCGAGTGCGGTCTGCGTGCGGCCGCTGCCCCAGGTGATGTCGGCGACCAGCACCGGCACGGCGACGCCCAGCACGCCGGAGCCGACGCCGTCCAGCACCTCCGCCGGGATCAGCCAGAACGGCGACGTCACCCAGGCCGACAGGCCGGCCCGCAGGGTCAGCGCCGCGGCGGCGAGCAGCAGAAGCCGCCGCCGGCCGTGCCGGTCGCACAGCGATCCCGCCCACAGCGCCACCGGCACCATCGTGAGCTGGGCGACGAACACGTACACCGCGACCCAGCTCGTCGCATCCTGGTGCCGCGCCACCATGCGCTGCCCGATCAGCGACAGCATCGGCCCGTTGCCGAGCGCGAACAGCGCCAGCGCCGCGGCGAGCAGCAGCAGCCGCGCATTGCCCAGCACGTGATGCACCGGGTGCTTCTTGTCGGGTGTTGCTTCCTCGGCCTCGTTCCAGCCATGCGCGCGGCAGGCGTTCCAGGCGCTGCCCGGGGTCGCGGCGATCGCGACCAGGGAGCCGACCGCCATCGCCGCGAGGATCCAGAACGCGACGCCGGCGCCGATGCCGCTCGCGCCGACCTGGATCAGCACCGCGGCGCTGAGGATGCCGACATGGTTCCAGGCCTGGTTGCGCCCCTGCTGGCGCGGAAAGCTCGCCTTGCCGACGATGCCGAGGGTGAGCGCGGTCATCGCCGGCGGCACGATCGTCCCACCCGTCGCGGCCAGGAACTGCGCCGCCAGCACGGCGAGAAACCCGCGCGCCGGCAGCAGCAGCAGCGTGCCGACCAGGATGCCGGCGCAGCCGAGGCCGAGCAGCAGCCGCGGCCGCGGCAGGTGATCGACCAGCGCCCCGGCCGGCGTGTTCAGCACCAGCGTGCCAAGCCCGACGATGGTGGTGACGAGGCCGATCCGCGCCGGCGTCCAGGCGGCGCCGGCGAGCCAGGTCGACAGGAACGGACCGAGCCCGCCCTGGATGTCGCCGATCAGGAGATTGATCAGCGCGAGATGGCCGGTCGCCGAGATCATCCGCCCACGCGCTCCCGAGACGCGATCCCCCGCGCGGTCTTGCCAACCGGCCCGGCCGTGGTCTCATTCCCCGCCCGCCGGAGGAAGCCCGCATGTCCGAGGACCCGATGCCCACGGGGCGCAGCTCCTGCTACGCCACGCGCCCGCATCCCGCCGACCCCAGCCGCGCGCAATACCGCGCCTTGTTTTACATCGAGGACGAGGACGGCAACCGGATGGTCTGGAGTCGCGGCGAATGGGTCGACACCCCGCCGGAGACCTCGCACGGGGCCTGCCCGCCGGGACTGGACTGAGCCCGCGGTCAGGCGGCCTCCATCCGCACCGCGCCGGTCATGAAGGCGACGATGTCGGAGGGTGAGTGCTCCTGCGGCGAGGTCAGCGCAACGCGCCGCCCGAGGCGCTGCACGTGGATGCGGTCGGCGACCTCGAAAACGTGCGGGATGTTGTGGCTGACCAGGATCACCGGCAGGCCGCGGTTGCGGATGTTGCGGATCAGCGCCAGCACCTGGCCGGATTCGCGCACGCCGAGGGCCGCCGTCGGCTCGTCCATGATCACCAGCCGCTGCGCGAACACCGCGGCGCGGGCGACGGCGACACCCTGGCGCTGGCCGCCGGAGAGATCCTCGACCGCATGCGTGATCGCCGGCAGCCGGAACTTCAGCTCGTCCATGTGGCGCTGCGCCTCGTCGCGCATGCGCTTCTTGTCCAGCCGCCGCAGCCAGCGGCCCATCGGCCCCGGCATGCGCAGCTCGCGCCCGAGGAACAGATTGCTGGCGATGTCGAGCGCCGGAGCGACGGCCAGGTCCTGGTAGACGGTCTCGATGCCGCGCCGGCGCGCGTCCATCGGGCCCTGGAAATGCACCGGCGCGCCGTCCAGCAGCAGCTCGCCGCCATCCGGCATCACCGCGCCGGACAGCACCTTGATCAGCGTCGACTTGCCGGCGCCGTTGTCGCCGACCACGGCCATGACCTCGCCGGCGCGCAGCTCGAAATCGACGCCGTCCAGCGCCACGACATGGCCGTAGCGCTTCACCACGCGCCGCGCCTCGAACACGATGGCGCCCGGTTCGGCGATCTCGGGTTCGCTCATCGCGACTTCCCGCGCGAGATCTGATCGAGCGCCACCGCGCTGATCACCAGCACGCCGGTGATCAAATCCTGCCAAAGCGGGTCGATCCCCTCCAGCGTCAACCCGTTGCGCAGCACGGCGATGATCAAGGTGCCGACCAGCGTGCCGAGCAGGCTGCCGCGGCCGCCGAACAGGCTGGTGCCGCCGATGACGACGGCGGTGATGCTTTCCAGGTTGGCGGTCTGCAGCGCGTTCGGATCAGCGTTCGGGATGCGCCCCAGCGCCAGCCAGGCCGCCAGCCCGTAGAGAAACGCGGCGAAGGTGTAGACGCTGAGCAGCGTCGCCGGCACGCGCACGCCGACCAGCCGCGCCGCCTCGACATTGTTGCCGATCGCATAGACGTGCCGGCCCCAGGCGGTCTGGGTCAGCATGTACCAGACGATCGCATAGAGGCCGAACATGAAGACGACGCCGTAGGTGATCGTAGCGCCGCCGAGGTTGAAGCCGTTGCCGGTCCAGCCGAGCAGCGGGTCGGTGACGGGAAACGCGCCGCCCATCGAATAAAGCCGCGTCGCCGCGGTGACGATGCCGAGCAGGCCGAGAGTCACGATGAACGGCGGCAGGCGCAGCTTCGCGACGAAGCCGCCGGCGACCAGCCCGACCAGCGTGCAGAGCACGATCGCGAGGGCGAGCGCCAGCCAGGCATTGGCGCCGTCATCGGCGAGCCGCCCAGCGACGATCGTGCCGAGCACGGCAATGCCGCCATTGGCGAGATCGATCCCGGCGGTGAGGATGACCAGGGTCTGGCCGATCGCCAGCGTGCCCAGGATGACGCTCTGCTGCGCGATCAGCGACAGATTGCCGGCGCGCCAGAACGTCGCCGTGGTCAGGCTGAAGACCAGCAGGAAGCCGATCAGCACCAGCAGCGGGCCGAGCTGCGGCGTCGCGAGGCGGCGCCCGATGCTGCGCAACGCCGGCTCTCGCGCCGGCAGGGTGACGGACATCGGCTCAGCCCGGGCGGGAGAGGCGGGGCGGCGCGGCCCCGAAGGCCACGCGCCGCCCCGCCAGGGTCCGGCCGATCAACCCCAGCAGTTCTTCAGGCCCCAGCTCGAATTCTTCGAGGGCAGGCCGGGGAACGGATGGTCGGTGATCAGCATCGCGCCGGTGTCGATGAAGCCGCTCGGCTTCTTGCCGGTCTTCGCGTATTCGACGACGTCGTCGACGCCCCTGGTCGCCATGATCTTCGGGAACTGCATCACGGTCGCGGCGATCTCATGCGCCTTGACGTATTTGACCCCGAGGCAGCCGCCGTCGATCGAGGTCAGCAGGATGCTCTTGGTCTTGCCGGCGGACCGGATCGCCGCGTACGCGCCTTCCGCCGCCGGCTCGTTGATCGTGTAGACGACGTTGATGTCGGGATGGGCGGAGAGCAGGTTCTCCATGCCGGTCTGGCCCTGATCCAGCGCGCCATGCGTGTCGACGCGGCCGACGATCGCCGGGTCGCCTTCCTTGATGCCGAAGCCCTTCAGGTATCCGTCATGCCGCTGGTTGTCGACGCTGCCGCCCGGCGTGCCGTCCAGCATGGCCAGGTGCGGCGTCTTCGAGCCCATCGCATGCTTGGCGTACTCGCCCTGCAGCACGCCGGCCTCGAAGTTGTTGGTGGCGAGCGTCGCGTCGACCGCATCGGGCGGTTCCGTCGCGGTATCCAGCGCGATCACCAGGATGCCCTTGTCGCGCGCCTTCTTGATCACGCCGAGCATGCCGGTCGAGTTGTTCGGCGTGATCAGGATGCCCTTGACGCCGGCGCTGATCAGGTCCTCGACCGCGGCGACCTGGCCCTCATTGTCGCCGTCGAACTTGCCGGCGCGGGCGATCAAGGTGACCCCGCGCTTCTTCGCCTCCGCCGCGGCCGCCTGGCGCAGCTTGACGAAATACGGGTTCACCTCGGTCTTGGTGACCAGGCCGACGATGATCTTCCCGCCTTGCGCGGCCCGCGCGCCGGGCATGCCGCCCAGGCCGAGTGCCAGTGCACAGCCGGCGAGCAGGCCCAGGCGAATGGCACGCCGCCGCAGCCGCTGGCCGGCGGCGGGCAAAGCCCCCACGCGCAGATGCATCCTATTCCTCCCGTCGCATTCGTTCTCTTGCGCCGCCGCGGCGATCCGGCGGCGGCGAGGCGAGCCTATCGAGCCGCCGCGGCGCCTGTCAAAACGGGCCCACCCGGCCGCGACTTCGGCCGCCGCCGCGGGCGCCACCTCTGGTCCCCGAGGCGGGATCAGTGTCCGCCGCCGTCGGCCGCGACCTCGGCGCCATCCTGCGCCCAGCGGGTGTGGAAGCTGCCCGACCGGTCGGTGCGGTGATACGTGTGGGCGCCGAAATAGTCGCGCAGCCCCTGCAGCAGGTTGGCCGGGCCCCGCGCGCGGCGCAGGCCGTCATAGTAGGCGAGCGAGGAGGCGAAAGCCGGCATCGGCACGCCGGCCGCGACCGCCACCCCGAGCACGCGGCGCCAGGCGGCGTCGGCCCGCGTCACGCCGTCGCGGAAATAGGGAGCCAGCAGCAGGTTGTCGGCCGGCATGCCCTCGGCGCAGGCGGCGCGGATGCGGTCGAGGAAGCGGGCGCGGATGATGCAGCCGCCGCGCCAGATCGTGGCGATGGCGCCGAGGTCGAGATCCCAGCCGTATTCGGCGGAGGCTGCCTGCATCTGCGCGAAGCCCTGCGCATAGGCGACGATCTTCGAGGCATAGAGCGCGTCGCGCACGTCATCGAGCGACAGCGCCGAGGACATCGCATTGCCCGCGCCGGGCGCCGGCAGCAGCCCCGCCGCCTCGGCCCGCTCGGCGCGTCGCGCGGACAGGCTGCGGGCGAACACCGCCTCGGTGATCGCGGTGATGGGCACGCCGAGCTCGAGCGCCGATTGCGCGGTCCAGCGCCCGGTGCCCTTCTGCTCCGCCTCGTCGAGGATCACGTCGACCAGCGGCTTGCCGGTCGCCGCATCCCGCTTGCGCAGCACCGCGGCGGTGATCTCGATCAGGTAGGAATCGAGATCGCCCGCCTTCCAGCTCTCGAACACCTCGGCGATGCGCGGCGCCTCGAGCCCGGCGACGCTGCGCAGCAAATCGTAGGCCTCGGCGATGAGCTGCATGTCGGCATATTCGATGCCATTGTGCACCATCTTGACGTAGTGCCCGGCGCCGCCGGGGCCGATGAAGGTGCAGCACGGCGTGCCGTCCACCTGTGCGGCCATGCGCGTCACGACCGGCTCGATGCGCGCGTAGGCCTCGCGGTCGCCGCCCGGCATCATGCTCGGCCCGAGCAGTGCGCCTTCCTCGCCGCCCGAGACGCCCATGCCGATGTAGCGCAGCCCGCGCTCCGTCATCGCGGCGGTGCGACGGTTGGTGTCGCTGAACAGCGAGTTGCCGCCGTCGATCAGGATGTCGCCACGCTCGAGATGCGGCACGATCTCCTCGATCACCTCATCCACGGGCCGGCCGGCCTTGACCATGATCAGGATGGCGCGCGGCCGCGCCAGCGCGGCGACGAAGCCGGGAATGTCGCGGCCGAGGGCGAAGGCGCCCTCGTCGCCGTGCTCGCGCAGCAGTGCCTCGGCGCGCTCGGCGTGGCGGTTGTGGATGGCGACGCGGAAGCCGTGCCGGGCGGCGTTGCGGGCGAGATTGGCCCCCATCGTCGCGAGCCCGGTGACGCCGATATCGCACAGCTCTGGCATGTTTGGTCTCCGTCCGACGCTGCCCCCTGCGCCGGCGGCGGGCGCCGGCGGCCCCGTCATGCCACCCGGGGGGCCGGCAGGCCAGTCACCGGGCCGTCAGCCTCGGCCATCGGTCCCGGCCATCAGCTTGGGCCATCAGGCGGGGCCATCAGGCGGGGCGTCGATGTCGGCGGGTGCGCCGGCCTCAGGCGGCCTCATCCTCGGCAGGCTCGTCGCGATGCGGCGGCGGCAGCCGGCGAGCGGCGCGCGGGCGCAGCATCGCGGTCAGGACGTCGCGGTCCCAGACCGGCGAGAGATATCCGAGGTGATAGGACGGGCGCGGCAGCTTGCCGCGCGCCACCTGCGCCCGGATCTGCTGTACAGTCAGCCCGGTCGCATAGGCAACGGCGTCGATCCTCACCCAGTGATGCCTTCGCCGGGTCTCTGCCACGCGTCCCTCGTTCCCGGGAAGGTAACCCGCTCGCCGCGGTTATTCCATGCTCACGCAAATGTGACTGTGGTGCAAGTGGAAACCGCGCCGGGTCGGTCAGGAGCCGCCATCCGGCCACGGCGGCCGTCAGGTCCCAGGGTAGCGGGCGACGAATTTTGCCAGCCGGTCCAGCGCCTCGTCGAGCAAAGCCTCGCTCTTGGCGTAACAGAGCCGGAGATGGCGTTCGGCGCCGCTGCCGAAGGCGGTGCCGGGCGCGAGGCCCAGCCCGGCCTGCAGCACCGCCTCGCGGCAGAACCGCATCGTGTCCTCGACGCCGTCGACGGCGAACATGCTGTAGAAGGCGCCCTGGCTCGGGACCACGAGCACGCGTGGAATGGCGGCCAGGCCGGCCTCGATTCGGTCGCGCCCGGCCTGGCAGCGGGCGCGGAATGCGGCGACGAACGCCTCGCCCTCGCGCAGCGCCGCGGCGCCGCCCGCCTGCAGGAAGCCGGGCGCGCCGCTGGTGTTGAACTGAATCAGCTTCTCGAACACCAGTTCCTGCCCATCGGGATAGACGAGCCAGCCGAGCCGCCAGCCGGTCATCGCCCAGGCCTTGGAGAAGCTGTTCACGACGTAGACCGGGTCGGCCGGTCCGGCGATCTCCAGCAGCGATGGCGCCGCGGCGCGCTCCGCCCGGTCATAGGCGAGGCGGTGATAGACCTCGTCCGCCAGGATCGCGATGCCGCGCCCGCGGGCGAAGTCCAGCAGCCGGGCCGCCGCCGCCGCGTCCAGCACCCAGCCGGTCGGATTGCCCGGCGAGGCGCAGTAGATCAGCCGCGTGCGCCGGTCGCAGGCGGCGAAAAGGGCGTCGAGATCGAGTTGCCAGCCGGCCGCACCGCCGCGAAGTGCGACCTCGCGGATCCCGGCGCCCAGCACCTGCATGGCCCGGGTGATGTTCGGCCAGCACGGCGTCACCACGACCGCATTGCCGCCCGGCTCGATGAGCGCCTGCCCGACCAGCATCACGGCACTCATCCCGGCGGAGGTGACGGCGAGGCGCCGGTCGGTGACGCGCACGCCGTAGAGCCGCTCCAGGTAGTCGCCGAGTGCCGCCCGCAGCGCCGGGGTGCCGCGGTTCGGCGTGTAGAACGTGTCGCCGTCGCGCAGCGCGCGGATCGCCGCCTCGGCGATGAAATCGGGCGTCGGCACATCCGGCTCGCCGACCCAGAGCGGAATGACGTCGGGCCGGTCGCGTCCGAGCCGCCAGATCTCGACGATCGGCGAATCCTCGAGCGTCTCGATGCCGGGACGCACGATGCCGGGCCCAAAGGGAGGGGGCGTGAAATCCATGCCGACCGATCCATCTACCGCAAACCGGCCCGCCGCTTCCCACGCGGGACCGCCGCGGGTCAACGCGCCGCCTGTGCCGGCTGCCTCGCGCCGGGGGCATGCCGCGCCGCGCTGCGCTCGCGTGCAGTTGAGCGCCTGGGCAGCGGGCCCGAGTGCTAACGTTCAGCCATTCAACGGGAGAACACGACCATGACCAAGCGGATCGCGCTCGCCCTCGCCCTGGTGCTGGGCTTCGCCGGGACCGTCATCGCCGTCAGCCAGCCGGCTGCGGCCTGCATGGACGACCCGCCGCCGCATACGAGCTGATCGCGGGCGCAAGCGCGGCCGGGCGCGCGATCGACCGGGCCGCGTCTGCCGGCCCGGCGGCCGATAGCGACCTCGCCGCAAAAACTCGCAACCAGAGGCCGTTCCGCCGGTGCGGAGCGGCCTTCGATTTGTCCACCGCCGGCGTGACGCGGCCGCAGGTCGGGTCGGGCTGCGCTGGCGCCGGCGCGGCGGGCGATGCTATGGCCGCGCCATGCCGCATTTTCGAATCGAGCGCGAGCACGGTGGGCGGGTCGCGGGCGTCGATGAGGTCGGGCGCGGGCCGCTCGCCGGGCCGGTCCTGGCGGCGGCGGTGGTCTTCCCGGAGGGCGTGCCGCGCCGCCTGGCGCGACTGCTCGACGACTCCAAGCGGCTGACCGCGGAGCAGCGGCAGGACGCCTTCGCCGCGCTGCGCGCCTCCGGCAAGGCGGAGATCGGCGTCGGCGCCGCCTCGGTCGCCGAGATCGCGCGGCTCAACATCCTGCATGCGGCACTGCTGGCGATGGCGCGCGCCGTCGCCCGGCTGCATGCGCCGCCGGATCTCGTCCTGGTCGATGGCGACCGGCCGCCGCCAATGCCGCACCCGGTGCGCTGCATCGTCGGCGGCGACGGGCTGTGCCTGTCCATCGCCGCCGCCTCGATCGTCGCCAAGGTGCTGCGCGACCGGGCGATGGCCCGCCTCGCCATCCGCTTTCCCGGCTACGGCTGGGAGACCAATGTCGGGTATGCGACCGAGCAGCACCGCACCGCGCTGCTGGCGCTCGGGCCGACCCGGCATCACCGGGACGGCTTCGCCTCCGTCCGCCAGCTGTCCCTTGCCCTGGCCGTGAGCGCCGAACCCGCCGATTGACGCGGCGGCGGGCGCGCCGCCACGTTGCGCCGGGACCGCTCCGCGCGCCGGGCGATCCCGGTCCAGCCGCTCGTCTTCAGATCACGGTTCGCGCCTTGCGCGATCATGGTCTGGCCACCGCTTGGGAGTTCCGCCCGTCCGTGGAGATCGTCCGCGAACTGCCGCTGGATCAGGTGCTGCTTGGTGATTGCGTGCGCATGATGCGCATGCTGCCGACCGCCTGCGTGCATTGCGTCTTCGCCGACCCGCCCTACAATTTGCAGCTCCGCGGCGAGCTGCGCCGGCCGGATGACAGCCTGGTCGACGGCGTCGACGAGGACTGGGACCGGTTCACCGATTTCGAGGCGTACGACGCCTTCACCCGCGAATGGCTGGCCGAGTGCCGGCGGCTGCTGCGCAAGGACGGCACGCTCTGGGTGATCGGCGCCTACCACAACATCTTCCGCATCGGCGCCATCCTGCAGGATCTCGGCTTCTGGCTGCTCAACGACGTAATCTGGCGCAAGTCGAACCCGATGCCGAATTTTCGCGGCCGGCGCTTCACCAACGCGCACGAGACGCTGATCTGGGCGGCGCGCGGCCGCGACGCGCGCTATCGCTTCAACTACCAAGCGATGAAGGCGCTGAACGACGACGTGCAGATGCGCAGCGACTGGACGCTGCCGCTCTGCACCGGGCCGGAGCGGCTGCGCAATCCGCACGGGCTGAAGCTGCACCCGACGCAGAAGCCGGAGGCGCTGCTGCACCGCGTGCTGCTGGCCTCGACCGCGCCGGGCGAGATCGTGCTCGACCCATTCCTCGGCACCGGCACGACGGCCGCGGTCGCCAAGCGCCTGCACCGCCATTTCATCGGCATCGAGCGCCACCCGGCCTATGCCGAGGCGGCGATCGGCCGCATCCGGCGCGAGCATCCGCTGCCCGCGACCAGCGTCGCGACCACGCCGGGCCGGCGGGAGACGCCGCGTGTGCCCTTCGGCCAGCTGGTGGAGCGCGGGCTGGTGCCGGCGGGGACGGTGCTGCACGACCGGCAGCGGCGCGTGACGGCGACGGTCGCGGCCGACGGCACGCTGGTGGCCGGCAGCACGCGGGGCTCGATCCACCAGGTCGGCGCCGCGGTGCAGAATGCGCCGAGCTGCAACGGCTGGACCTTCTGGCATCTGGAGCGTGACGGCGCGGTGATCGCGCTCGACGTGCTGCGGCGCGAGGTGCTGGCGGAGGCTGGCTCGTAGCGGAACCCGCCCGACCAGCGTCGGGCGGCGCAAGCCGGCTATCGCGCCGGGCGGCCGCCGGGGGAGAGACCCGGAATGATGTCCACGTTCACCCCGTCCGGCAGGCCGGGCGGCGGCGCAAGCTCGGCCGGAACCGTCTCGTCGCACATCTGCATGATGCTGCATTGCCAATGCCAGCCCGGGGGCGTGCGCAGCATCGTGCCGCCCGACTCGTAGGCGCATTCGCAGACCGAACCTTCCATGCAGGTTCGTGCGCCGGCATGGGCCGGCGTGCACGGCACGGGCTGTGCCCGGGCCGGATGGCCGGTCGCAACAAGCATGGCAGCCAGGAGCATTCCGACGCCGGAGAGACGCATCGGGACCGTCCCCACATCGTGGCGAAGTCCGGTCCTACCCTGCGATTGGTTTCCGCCACGCTAACCGGATCCGACGTGCCCGCCGGCACTCGCGTCGAAATTGCGCGGCGGCGTGCCGAAGCAGGCGTGCCAGAGCAAGCACCGGATGGCCGCGTACGAATCCCGCTCCCTATCCTCTTGCGTCAATGCGAGCGCCGTCAGGCGCGCCCACGCAGCCAGCCCGGAGCACGCCGCCATGACCGATCCCCGTGGACCGCTGGTCCCGCACCCGCGCATGAACCGCACCGAATGGATCTTGCTGGCGGCACTCGCGGCGCTCTGGGGCAGCTCGTTCTATTTCTTCAAGATACTGGTGGCCACCTTGCCGCCGTTCACGGTGGTGCTTGGACGGGTCGGCCTCGCGGCGCTCGTGCTCAATCTCTGGTGCGCGGTCCGGCCGGGCCGCGCACCGGTGCCGGCCCGTACCTGGGGCGCCTTCGCGATCATGGGACTGCTGAACAACGTGATCCCCTACACCCTGATTGCCTTCGGCGAGACCCGGATCGCGAGCGGTGTCGCCTCCATCCTCAACGCCACCACGCCGGTGTTCACTGTCTTTGTCGCGCACCTGCTGACGACGAACGAGACGCTGACGCCGGCCAAGGCGGCGGGCGTGGCCCTCGGATTCCTCGGTGTCACCGTGCTGATCGGGGCAGATGCGTTCGCGGGTCTCGGCCGCGGCGACGTGATCGGCGAGCTTGCCTGCCTGATCGCGGCACTCAGCTACGCGTTCGCCGGACTCTATGGGCGCCGGTTCCGGGGGATGTCGCCCGTCACGGTGGCGACCGGCCAGATCACCGCAAGCGCCGTCATGCTGATCCCGCTCGCCGCAATCGTGGATCGCCCCTGGACGCTGTCGATGCCGGGCGCGTCCGCCTGGGCCGCGCTGGCCGGCCTGGCCCTGCTCGGCACCGTGCTTGCGTACATCCTCTATTTCCGGATTCTCGCGACAGCCGGCGCGACGAACCTGCTGCTCGTCACCTTCCTGCTGCCGGTCACCGCGCTGCTGCTGGGTTGGCTCGCGCTGGGCGAAACCCTCGGGTCACACGCATTCGCGGGCATGGCAATGATCGGCCTCGGCCTCGCCTGTATTGACGGACGCGCGCTGACCCTGTGCCGCCGCCGCGATCGTGGTCACGTCGCGACGGGCGGCAAGTCCAGCCGCACGATGTCGCCGACGTCGTCGAGCGCCGCCGGATAGCGTTCCAGCACCAGTGGATCGTGTCCCGGGACGATGTGCTGCGGCGAGGAGGCGAGGCGTCGCATCGTGGCGAAGCCTTCCAGCATGTCCGAGACGCTCTCCAGCACCGGAAACGGTCGGCCCTGCTCGAAATTGGCGTAGAAATGCGACGCATCGGAGCCAAGCACGACCCAGCCGCGACGGGTCAGCACGCGCACGATCTGCAGCCCCCTCGAATGGCCCCCGACCCGGTGCACGGTAAGATTGGGCGCGATCTCCGACGCGCCGTCGTGGAACGTCACCCGGCCGGCGAACACCCGGCCGACCATCGCCGTCACGTCCGCCAGATCGAACGGATGGCGCAGCGCGTGATGGCACATGCAGCGGCCGGTGCAGTAGGCCATCTCGGCGTCCTGCAGATGGTATCGCGCCGCGGGAAACAGGTCGTGATTGCCGGCATGGTCGAAATGCAAGTGCGAGATGATGACATCCTCGACCGTGTCCGGGGCGACGCCGATCATCTTCAGCCCTTCCCCGACCGGCCGCAGCAAGGTGCGCTGCCGCCGCGCGCCGACATCCGCGTCGAATCCCGTGTCGAACACGAAGCGCCGCGTCTCGCCGATGATCGCCCAGACGAAGTAGTCGAGCGGCATCGGCACGTCATGGTCGTCGCCGCCGAGGAAATTGGCCGGCGAACGGCGTTCGTTATGGCCATAGCGGATGGCAAACAGGTCATAAGTATCGCTCAAGAGCACCTCCCCATGGCGCGCGCGGCCGGTTGCGGCAATCTCGTCGCACGGATAATAGACGGGCGGCGAAACGCCGCAAAACGTCGCAACGCAGCACGGGAGACGGCATGCCGGTCGCGACGCCGATGCGTCCCCCCCATGATGCTGCGGCCGCCGCACTGGGCGATTTCGTCGCGCGATGCGCGTGGTCCGACCTGCCCGAACCGGTTGCCCATGAGGCGAAGCGGGCGCTGCTGAACCTGCTCGGCTGCGCGCTGGGGGTCGCCCGGACGGAGCCGGTCGAGCAGGCGGTCGCGGTGCAGCGCCGCTTCGGCGGCCCGGCGAGCGCCACGCTGATCGGACGCGCGGACCGGCTCGACCCGCCGGGCGCCAGCTTCGTCAATGCGGTGGCAGGCAATCTCCTGGATTTCGACGACACGCATCTGAACACGGTGATCCACCCGAGCGCGCCGGTCGCGCCGCCGGCGCTGGCGCTGGGCGAGCTGCGCGGGATCGGCGGACAGGACGTGCTGCTCGCCTTCGCGCTCGGTGCCGAGATCGCCTGCCGCGTCGGCAACGCCGTCTCGCCGGGCCACTACGCGCGCGGCTGGCACATCACCTCGACCTGCGGCGTGTTCGGCGCGGCCGCGGCCTGTGCGCGGCTGCTCGGGCTGTCCGCCGGGCAAACCGGACACGCGCTCGGCATCGCCGCAAGCCAGTCCGCCGGCATCGTGGAAAACCTGCCCACGGCGGCAAAGAACGTCAGCGTCGGCAGCGCGGCACGGAACGGATTGTTCGCCGCCATGATGGCGGAGGCCGGCTACGCCGCCGCGCCGCTCGCCATCGAAGGGCCGCTTGGCTGGGCCCGCGCCATGGGCGACGAGCCGGACGTGGCGCGGATGCTGCAAGGGCTCGGCGCCGAGTGGGAGCTGCTGACGAACACCTACAAGCCCTATCCGAGCGGCATCGTGCTGCATGCGGTCAGCGACGCCTGCCTGGCGCTGCGGCGCGAGCACGGCATCGCTGCCGAGGCGGTGTCGGAAGTCGTGGTGCACGGGGATGCGCTGCTGCTCGCGCGCGGCGATCGCCCGGTGCATACCGAGCGTGACGCCCGCGTCTCGATCCATCACACGGCGGCGGTCGCGTTCCTGTTCGGTGCGACCGGCGTTCGCGAGTATGGGCCGGAGGCGGTCGCGAACCCGCTCGTCGCGGCGTTCCGCGGCCGGGTCCGCGCCGCGCTGGCGCCGGACCTGCCGCGCGGCGCGGCGCGGGTCGAGGTCGTGCTGCAGGACGGGCGTCGCCTGACGGCCACGGTGCTGCACGCCCGCGGCAGCATGGCGGCGCCGCTCAGCGATCGCGACATCGAGGACAAGGTGCGCGCACTCGCGGCCGACGCCGCGCCGGGCGTCGATCTGGAGATGGCAATCGAGCGGTGCTGGCGCTTGGACGAGCTCGAGCATATCGGCGACCTGCTGCGCCACTGGACAAGTGCCGCCGCCTGACCGCCACGGTCGCTGCGGCTATTTCTGTTATGCCCGGCCCGGTGCTGCGGCGGCCGTGGACGGGGGCTAATCGACTCTTCCAGCCGGCCGCGCGACGGCGTCGCCGCCGCGGCCCCTACGGGCGCGAGGGAGAAAACGTGGCAGATCCGGTCGTTGGCTTCGTGGGCCTCGGGCGCATGGGCGGCCCGATGAGCGGCCGCCTCGCCGCGGCAGGCCATACCGTGCATGTCTTCGACGCAAGCCCCGAGGCCCTCAATGCCGCCGCCGATGGCCGCCACCCGGCGGCGTCTGCCGAGGCGGTGGGGGCAGCGGCCGACATCGTGTTCGTGAGCCTTCCGACACCCGATATCGTGCATCACGTGGTGGTCGGCGAGGGCGGCGTCGCCGCCGGAGGCCGGGTGCGCACGGTCGTCGATCTCTCGACCACGGGCCCCGGCATGGCCGGCCGCGTCGCGAGCGCCCTGCGCGAGCGCGGCATGGCGCTGATCGACGCGCCGGTGTCCGGCGGCGTCGCCGGTGCGAAAGGCGGCACACTCGCGGTGATGGTCTCCGGCCCCAAGGAGGCCGTCGCGCTCGCCGAGCCGCTGCTGCGGATCTTCGGCAAGCTGTTCTATGTCGGCGAGAAGCCGGGGCTGGCGCAGGTGGCCAAGCTCGCCAACAACCTGCTCGCCGCATCCGCCCTGGTGATCAGTTGCGAGGCGGCCGCCATGGCCGTCAAGGCCGGCCTCGACCCGAGGACTCTGATCGACATCGTCAATGTCAGCAGCGGCCGCAACAGCGCGACGCAGGACAAGTTCCCGCGCGCGATCCTCACCCGAACCTTCGATTTCGGCTTTGCCACCGGGCTCTCCTACAAGGACGTGCGGCTGTGCATCGACGAGGCCGAGTCGCTGGGCGTGCCGATGGTGGCCGGCGCCGCCGTGCGCCAGATGCTCGCCATAACGCAGGCCAGGTTCGGTGCCGACAGCGATTTCACCTCGATCGCGCGCGTGGTCGAGCAATGGGCCGGCGTCGAGATCAAGGGCTGAGCCCGCCGGTGCGCAGGAAGGAGCAAGCGCTGCATGAGCAAGGACGTATTCGATCGCGGGCTCGAGATCCGCAAGAAGGTGCTCGGCGCCGAGTTCGTCGAACGCTCGTTCGCGGCGGCGGACGCGTTCAACCGCCCGATGCAGGAGCTGGTGACCGAGTATTGCTGGGGCGCCGTGTGGGGCCGCGAGGAGCTGCCGCACAAGACACGCAGCATGCTGAACATCGCGATGCTGAGCTGCCTCAACCGCCCGCATGAGCTGAAGCTGCACGTCAAGGGCGCGCTGAAGAACGGGGTGACGCGCGACGAGATTCGCGAGATCCTCATGCAGGTCGCGATCTATGCCGGGGTGCCGGCCGGCGTCGATTCCTTCCGCATCGCCCGCGAGGCCTTCACCGAGGTGGATGCGCCCGGGTAGCGTGGGCAGGTCGCGTATGGAGGCAGGCGTCATGCAGGCCTACGACATGCTGATCGACGGCGAATGGGTGCAGGCCGCCGGGCACCGCACCTTCGAGACCGAGGACCCGTATCGCGGCGCCCCCTGGGCGCTGGTGCCGCGGGCCGACAGCGAGGACGTCGATCGCGCCGTCCAGTCGGCGCACCGCGCCTTCCGCGATCCCGCCTGGCGCGGCCTCACGGCCACTTCGCGCGGCCATCTGCTGCGCCGGCTGGCGGACCTCGTCGCCCCGGAGGCCGACCGGCTGGCCGCGATCGAGACGCGCGACAACGGCAAACTAGTCACCGAAATGCGGGCGCAACTGCGCTACGTCCCGCAATGGTTCCACTATTTCGGCGGACTCGCGGACAAGGTGGAGGGCCGCGTCATCCCGATCGACAAGCCGGGCATGGTGAACTTCACGCGCGAGGAACCGCTGGGCGTGGTGGCGGCGATCACGCCGTGGAACTCGCCGCTGATGCTGGCGGCGTGGAAGCTGGCGCCGGCGCTGGCGGCCGGAAACACCGTGGTCTGGAAGCCGTCGGAATACGCCTCCGTCTCCGCACTGGAGTTCGGCAAGCTGTTCGCCATGGCGGGTTTCCCGCCGGGGGTCGTGAACATCGTGACCGGGCTCGGGGCGGAGATCGGCGCCGCGCTGGTCGGCCATCCCCGCGTCGCGAAAGTGGCGTTCACCGGCGGCGACCGCACCGGCCAGGAGGTGTACGAAACCGCCGCGCGCGGCATCAAGCCGGTGACGCTGGAGCTCGGCGGCAAGTCCGCCAACATCGTCTGCCGCGACGCGGTGCTCGACAACGCGGTGAAAGGCGCGGTCGCCGGCATATTTGCCGCGACCGGGCAGACCTGCATCGCCGGCTCGCGCGCCCTGGTGCATCGCAGCGTGCACGATGAATTCGTCGAACGGATCGTCGCCCTCGGCCGGACGGCGCGGATGGGCGATCCGTCGCAGGACAGTACCCAGGTCGGCCCGATCACGACGCGGCCGCAATTCGCCAAGGTGCTCGACTATATCGGCATCGCCAGGGATGAGGGGGCCACCTGCGCGCTCGGCGGCGAGGCGGCGCGCCGGCCGGAATGCGGCCAGGGCTGGTTCGTCGAGCCGACCATCTTCACCGGCGTCGCGCCGGGAATGCGCATCGCGCAGGAGGAAGTGTTCGGCCCGGTGCTCGCCGTCATGCGGTTCGACGACGAGGACGAGGCGATCGCGATCGCCAACGACACCCAGTACGGGCTCGCCGCCGGCGTCTGGACCCAGGGCATCGGCACCGCCTTCCGCATGGCGGAGCGGCTGGAGGCAGGCACGGTCTGGGTCAACGCCTATCGCGCCACCAGCTATCTCTCCCCGTTCGGCGGCATCAAGCGGTCCGGCATCGGGCGGGAAAGCGGGCTGACCGCGATCCGCGAATACCTCCAGGAAAAGAGCGTCTGGATCGACACCGTGGGCGAGGTCGCCAATCCGTTCGTGATGCGGTGAGCCGGCCGCCGGCTGGCATGCGACCGCCGGATGAGCGATGCTCCGTGACGTGGCAGGCGCCCAGCGGCGCCGCGCGGAGCATGGTCCCGGCCATGGAACTCAAGCAATTGTCCTATTTCCTGGCGGTGTCGGAAGCGGGCAGCTTCTCCCGCGCCGCCGCCATCCTGGCCGTGACGCAGCCGGTGCTGAGCCGGCAGGTGAAGCTGCTGGAAACCGAGCTCGGCGTCGAACTCCTCTATCGCAACGGCCGCGGCACCGTTCCCACCGAGGCGGGCAAGCTTCTCGAAGGCTTCGCCCGCACCGCGCTCGGCGCGCTCGACCGGGCGCGGGCGGAAGTCTCGGCGCTGCGCGCCGCGCCGCAGGGCCGGGTGGTGATCGCGATGCCGCCCTCGATCGGCTGGCTGCTGACCGGCCCGCTGGTGCGCAGTTGCCGCAGCGCCCTGCCCAACATCCGGGTGCACATGGTGGAAGGGTTCAGCGGCCATGTCGCGGAATGGCTGTCGACCGGGCGCATCGATATCGGCATCGTCTACGGGGCGCTGCGCCGGGCCAGCCTGAACACGGAGCTGCTGTTCACCGACGATCTCGCGCTGCTCGGCCCGGCCGGCAACCCGGCCGGGCTCACGGGCGACACGGTGCCGGCGCGCAAGCTTGCCGAGATTCCGCTGATCCTCCCCGCCCGCCCGCACGGGTTGCGCGTCATGGTCGATCAGGTGCTGGACCAGCTCGGCGTCGCCCCGCGCGTGGAGTTCGAGGTCGATGCCATGCCCTCCACGCTCGGCCTGGTTGAGGAGGGTGTCGGCTACACGGTGCTGACCGAGACGGCGGCGACGCAGCGCATCGGCGCGGGGCGCATCCGCTCCTGGGCGATCGTCGAGCCGGTGATGACGCGCCAGCTCATGCTGGCCACTTCCACCCAGCGACCGATGAGCGTCGCGACGCGGCTGGTCACCCGGCTGATCCGCCAGGAGGCCGCGGCGGTGTTCGGCAAGACGCCGCCGGTGCGCCAGCCGCGCGCCGCCAGCCGGGGGTGACAAAAACGGAGGATCGTCGCATGTCCGCCATCACCGCACCCGCGCCGCCCGCCCGCGAGGCGCCGCCGCTGACCGCACAGCTCGCGCGGGCCATCGCGGCGCGGCACGGCCGGCCCCGCAGCTTCGGCGACGGCGAGGCCGAGGCCTTTGCGCCGGCCGTGCTGGAGAAGGCGCGGCTGTGCCTGCTCGATTTCCTGGCCTGCGCGCTGGAGGCGCGGAACCTGCCCTGGAGCCGCCAGGCCGCCGCGCTGGCGGAGGCGACGGGTCCCTGCAGCATCGTCGGCCGCCGCGACCGCGCCCTCGCCGGGGATGCCGCCTTCGCCAACGCCGTCGCCGGGCACGGGCTGGTGCGGGAGGACATGCACGCCGGGGCGGTGGCGCATCTCGGCGTGGTCGTCTGGCCGGCGGTGCTGGCCCTGGCCGAGGCGCGGGAGTGCCGCCTCGGGGCGGCGCTGGATGCGGCGGTGATCGGCTACGAGGTCGGGGCGAAGCTCGGCCGCGCGATGGTGACGCCCGAGTTCTCGCGCTATTTCCGCCCGACCGGGTTCATCGGCCCGGCCGCCGCCGCCGCTGCCGGCGCGGCGCTGCTCCGGCTGGACGCGGCGCGGACCGGGAGCGCGCTGGGGCTCGCCGCCAACATGGCGAGCGGGCTCAACCAGTGGCCGCACTCCGGCGCAGATGACATGTTCTTCCATCCCGGCCTCGCCGTCCGCAACGGGCTCACCGCGCTGCGCCTGGCCGAGCTGGGCGCGCACGGCTCGCCCGGCGCGCTGGATGGAGCGGCCGGGCTGCTGACCGCCATGCGGCCGGACCACGCGCCGCCGCCGATTACCCTGTTCGCCGAGGCGCCGGAAATCCTCTCCGTGTTCTTCAAGCCCGTGCCGGTGTGCAATTTCGCGCAGACACCGGCGCTCGCCGCGATCGACCTGGTCCGGACCGACACGCCGAATCCGGATGCGATCCGCGGCGTCACGGTCCGCGTCTCCCGCGCCGCGCGGCTGTATCCGGGCTGCGACCACGCCGGCCCGTTTGCGCGCGTCCTCCAGGCCAAGATGAGCATCCAGTACGCGGTGGCCGAGGCGCTGCTGCGCGGCCGGATCGACGAGGCGAGCTACGGCGCGCTGCACGATGCCCGACGGCTGGCCCTGGCCGCACGGATCGAGGTGGTGGCCGATGACGATCTCACCGCCGCTTTCCCAGGCCGCCAGGGTGCGCGCGTCGAGGTCCGGCTCGAGGACGGGCGGCGCCTCGCCCGCTCGCTCGCCGACGTGGTCGCCGCGGATGCCGAGCGGGTCCGCGCTCGCTTCCACGCCGCCGCCATCGACGCGCTGGAAACGCAGGACGCCGCCACAGGCATCGCCGCCGCGATCGACGGCCCGGCCGACGGTGCAGTCGCCGCGCTGATGGCGCTGACGCGCGGCTGATCAGCCGAGATACTTGTTGATGATGCCGAAGCCCTCGCGGGCGACCGCGTCCGGCGTCATCTCATCGACGATCTCGCCGTGGGTCAGGATGTAGAGCCGGTCGCAGACGCGGACCGCGACATCCACCCGCTGCTCGACGAGCAGGATCGACGCACCGCGCCGGCGCAGCGCGAGCAATCCGCTGACCACGTTGTTCACCGCCACCGGCGACAGCGCGTCGGAGGGTTCGTCCAGCAGCATCAGCGCCGGATCGCTCATCAGCATGCGCCCGATCGCCACCATCTGCTGCTCGCCGCCGCTGAGCAGCGAGGCGCGGCGGCGGCGGTATTGCTGCAGCACCGGAAAGAGCTCGTAGACCGCGGCAAGAAGCTCGTGCACGCGCCGGCGCTGCTGCCGCAGGTGCAGCGCGCCGAGCAGCAGATTGTCCTCCACGGTGAGCTCGGCGAAGAGCCGGCGGCCCTCCGGCGCGATCGCCGCGTGCCCGCTGGCGATGCGGTGCGCGGGCAGGGTGGAAACCTCGGTGGTGCCCACCCGGATCGAGCCGCGCCGGTGCTTCACCAGCCCCATGATGGCGCGCAGTATGGTGGTCTTGCCGGCGCCGTTCGGCCCCATCAGCGCCACGGCTTCGCCGGCGCCGACCCGCAGGGCGACGTTGCGCACGACATCGAAGCGGCCGTAGCCGGCCGACAGGGCGGCGATCTGCAGCGCCGGGGCGGCGGTGGCGCTCATTCGCCGAGATAGACCTGCCGGACGACGGGGTGGGCGCGCACCTCGTCGCTCGTCCCGGTGAGGATCACCTCGCCGGCGCTCAGCACCGTGACGCGGTCGCAGAGCGGGAACAGGAACCGCGTCTGGTGCTCGATGATGATCAGGGTGACGCCGCGCGCCTTGAGCTGGCCGAGGATGTGGGCCAGGTGATCGACCTCGCGCGCCGAGAGGCCGGTCGCCGGCTCGTCGAGCAGGATCAGCTCCGGCCCGGCGACACAGACCGACGCGAGCTGGGTGAGCTGCTCGACGCCGTGCGGCACGTCGCGCACCTGCCGCTCCACCCAGTCCGCCGCGCCCACCGCACGCAGCGCCCGCGCCGACTCGCGGTCGACCATGGCGCCGTCGCGCCGGCCGGAGGGCAGCAGCGGCCAGAGCGGCGCACGCCACGGCACGCGTTGCAGCCGCGTGTAGAGCCCCACGCCCACGTTCTGCCGCGTCGTCAGTTCCTTCGCGAGCTGCGCCGCCTGGAAGGTTCGCCGCAGCCCGAGCCGCGCCCGCCCGCTCGGCGGCAGGGGATCGGCGCGGGTGCCATTGATGTGGATGGTGCCGGCGAGCGGCCGCAGCCGTCCGGCGATGACATTGGCCAGCGTGCTCTTGCCGGAGCCGTTCGGCCCGATCAGGCCGTGGATATGGCCGCGGCGCACTTCGAGATCGACGCCGCGCAACACGCGCGGGCCGACGCCGTAGCCGAACTCGATGTCTCGGCAGGCGACGATGATGTCGGCCGCATCCCGGGCCGACGCGGCGCGGCTCCAGGTCTCGACCGATGCCGCGGCGATCTCCGCCTCCGGTGCTGCTGCGGTGCGCCGGTGCGCAAGCCGTGCGCGGCCGAACTGCCGCGCGGCGAGGCCGACCACGCCTTCCGGAAACACCGTGATCGAGACGATCGACAGCGCGCCGAAGATCATCTCCTGCAGCCAGGGATTGATGTTCACGAGTGCGGGAAACATGGTCACGAACGCCGCGCCGACGAGCGGGCCGAGCGTGGTGTTGATGCCGCCGATCAGTACCATGACGAGAATGTTCAGCGAGACCGACCAGTCGAACTGCCCGGGCGAGACCACGCCGAGGAAGGAAAACAGCCAGCCCCCCGCACCCGCCATGGCCGCCGAGACGGCAAAGACGCCGATCTTCACGAGCGAGGTGGTGACCCCGGCGGCCTCGGCAAACGGCTCGGCATCGCGGATCGCCAGCAGCACCGGGTAGAGCGGCGAGCGGCGAATGCTCCAGACGCCGATCGTGGCCGCCAGCAGCGCCAGCATGATGCACCAGGCAACCGGCTTGCCGAGCACATCGAGCGCATCCGGCCAGTCGGGGAAGGCCGGGCCGAGCAGTCCCTGCGTGCCGCCGGTGATCTGCAGATCGGTCGCCAGCACCGTCAGCACCAGCGTGAAGATGAACGTGGTGATGGCGAAGTAGAGGCCGCTGACGCGCAGCGACATCGCCCCGATCATGCCGCCGATCGCGCCGCAGACGAGCAGCGACGCCGGCAGCAGCCAGAACACGCCGACGGTGCCGTCGGCCGCGATGATCGTGGTCAGATACGCGCCGATCGCGAAGAACCCGCCCTGGCCGAGCGAATAGAGGCCGAGCATGCCCGCGACCAGGTCGAGGCTGATTGCCAGGATGCCAAAGACCGCCGCAACCAGCACGACGCTCTGCACGCCGAGATCGGCGCTGGCGACCGCCCAGGTCGCGGCGAGATAGCCGGCCAGGACCAGCGTCCGGCCGCCCCATTGATGCCAGCGCAGTCGCGGCACCGCCGCCGTGGCGGCCGGTCGCGCCGAAAGCGTCACCGAATCAGCGTCCATTCCGGATCATGGGCGGCATGATGCCGGCCGGACCGCGATCGCGCGAGGCGTAAACGCCGCAGCGCGTGGATCGCCGTCTGAAACAGCGACAGAGCCCGGTTTCGACGTGCGCGATCACGCGGAAACCGGTCTAGGCCGCCGGCGCGGCAGCACGCCGGCTCAGCCGCCGGAACGGCGGCGCGACACTGAACAACCCGCGCGGCGACACCACGAGGATCGCGACCAGGACCAGGAACGGAAACCAGTCCGACGCCTGGGAATTGATCGTGGCATTGGCGCCCTCCGAGAGCACTCCGAGCAGCAGCCCGCCGAACATGGCGGCGACCGGCTTCTCCGTGCCACCGCCGATCATCATGGCGATGAAGCCGTCGGTCCCGTACGTGTTGCCGAGATAGGGATTGGCGAAGGTGCTCGGCCCGATCAGCACGCCGGCGGCGCCGGCGAACAGGCCGGAGATCGCGAACGCGACCATGGCAACGAGCCTGGTGTTGGCGCCGATCGCCGAGGCCATCTCGGGATCCGTCGCGATCGCCACACCGAGCTTGCCGAGCAGCGTCATCCGGCGCACCAGCTCGAAGCCGAATGCCGCGGCGAGCGCGACGACGATGGCAAGCACCTGCTGCAGCGTCAGCACGCCGCCGGCAACGTGCACGCTGGTGGCGTTCAGGATCGGCGGGAAGGCGCGCGAGGTCGGGCCCCACCACCATGCTGCCGCGTTCTCGACCAGCACGGCAAACCCGAGGGTGCTGACCAGCCAGCCGAAGCTCGCGCGGTCGAAGGCGAGGATCGGGCGCACCGCGATCAGGTAGGACAGGACGTCGAGCGCGCAGGCACACACCAGCCCGGCGATGATCGCGGCCCACGCCGGCATGCCGGACGCGGCAAGCGCCGCCGTCACCATGATTGCAAGCATCATCATTTGCCCTTGGGCAAAGTTGATGACACGGGTGACATAGAACGAGATCGCCAGCGCCATGCCGATCAGCCCGTAGATGGCACCGATCGCCAGCCCGCTCAGCAGGAATTGCGGCACGCTTCGCTCCCTCCCGTCCGGCGTCGCGGAGGGTCGCCCGTCCCGATCCGGCGTTCTTGCCCGGCCGCCGGCGCGACAGGGGTCCCGCCGTCATCGGCAGGCGCATCCTAGCCCGGCCGCGCCACGCGCCAGCCGGCATAACAGCTATGTCCGACCCGAAAAGTCGAGTGCGGGCGGCGCATTCTCGCGAGCCGGGTCGCGCCGGTCGCGTTGACAGCCGCCGCCGGATCGGGAGCAAATCGGCGCCATCATCGCGCGAACAGCGGGTCCAAGCGGCGATCTCGTGCCGCAAGTGCGTGCCGCGATGCAACAGTCGTGATCGGGAGGAAGCCCATACAATGAGAATGATCGCGCTTGCCGGCACGGCCGCCATGCTCGCGACCCTGCTGGGGCCGGCCGGCGGTGCCGCCGCGGCCGAGAAGGAGCCGATCCTGATCGGTATGATCGCGGGCACCACAGGCGCCTATGGCACCACGGGCGTCGCCACGGTGAACGGCGCGCTGATGGCGGTGGACAAGATCAATGCGGCCGGCGGCGTGCTCGGCCGGAAGCTGAAGCTCGACTGGCACAATGACGACGCGTCGGCGACCCTTTCCGGCCAGCTCTACGCCAAGCTGGTCAGCGACGGCGCGGTGGCGATTGCCGGTTCGCCGGACACCGGCCCGGTCACGGCGCAGCTCGCCACCCGCTACCGGATCCCGACGATCGGCGTCGTCGATGACGGCGGCCTGACGGTCAATCCGAAGGGGCCGGACGGCCCGCCGAACCCGTGGGTGTTCGATTTCGGGCTCAACACCTTCGCCTGGGGCGAGAAGATCGCCGACTACGCCCTGAAGCACTGCCCGGGCGGGATCGCGGTGCTGCACGACCCCACCACCTATGGTGACGGCGGGGATTACGGCATCAAGCTCGCCTACACCAAGGCGAACCAGAAGATCGCGATCGATCGGTCGATCACCGAGAACTGGTCGACCGGCGCCACCACCGGCCTGATGCCGCAGCTCAACGAGATCAAGGCGGCCGGCATCAAGTGCGTCGATGTCTGGCTGACGCCGCAGGATCAGGCGGCGTTCGCGCAGGACGCGCATTCGCTGGGCTACAAGGTCACGCAGTTCGGCAACGACGAGACCAACGCCGACAATACCTACGCCGGGCTGGCGGGCGACCTTGCGGACGGGACGATCAGCGCTGTGCTGACCTCCGCGCTGCACCCAAGTCCGGAGATGACGGCGTTCCGCGATGCCTACAAGGCGCGGTTCCACCTGGATTCCACGCCGTTCGCGGAGACCAGCTACGACAGCATCATGATGTTGGCCGACGTGATCACGAAGGCGAATTCGACCAAGCCCGTGGCGCTGCAGAAGGGGTTCAACGCGACGAAGAACTTCAAGGGGATCACCGG
>DATJSJ010000238.1:0-8043 GCA_035504175.1 Acetobacteraceae bacterium | reverse complement strand
TCGACGCTGGTCAAGATCCTAAGCGGCATCGTGCGGCCCGATGCCGGGACGGTGCGGCTCGGCGGCGAGGCGTTCGAGCCGCCTTCGCTGCTGGCGGCGCGCGCCGCCGGCGTCTCCACCGCGTTCCAGGAACTCAGCCTGCTGCCGAACCTCACGGTCGCGACCAACCTGACGCTGCCGCGGCAGCGCAAAGGCTGGGCCGGGCTCGCTTCGCCGCGGCTCGGCGAGCGCGGCGCGTCGGCGCTGCTCGCCGAGTTCAATGCCCGCGACATTCCGCCCGGCGCGCTGGTGAGCGATCTGTCGCTGGCGGAGAAGCAGCGCGTCGAGATCGTGCGCGCGCTCAGTCACCGACCCCGGCTGCTGGTGCTGGACGAACCGACCGCGGCGCTGGCCGAGCCGGAATGGCTGTTCGCGATCGTCGAGCGCCTGGCGGCGCAGGGTGTCGCCGTCCTCTACATCTCGCACCGGCTGGCCGAGGTGCGGCGGCTCTGCCAGCGCGGCACCGTGCTGCGCAACGGCGAGAGCATCGGCACGGTCGATCTCGCCGACGCGCAGGATGCCGACATCTTCCGCATGATGGTCGGCACCGGACCGGAGCAGGCGTTGCAGGCCGGCAAGCCCGCCGCGGTGCCCGGCGACGCTCCGGCGATCGCTGTGCGCGATCTGCGCGGTCCGGGCGTCGACGGCCTCAGCCTGGAGTTGCGTGGCGGCGAAATCCTTGGCGTCGCCGCACTCGAGGGCCAGGGGCAGCGCGAGCTGTTCCGCATGCTCGGCGGCGTGACGCCGTTCGACGGCGGCGTCATGGAAATCGACGGCCGGCCACGGCGGCTCGCCTCGCCGGCGGAGGCGCTGCGTCTCGGCGTCGGCTTCGTGCCGGAGGAGCGCAAGACCGAGGGGATCTTCCTCGGCCTCAGCACCGGCAGCAACATCTCGCTGCCGATTCTCGATCAGGTGGCGCATCTCGGGCTGATCGACCGCGGCCGCGAGCGGGGCCGGGTCGCGCATGCGGCGCACGACGTCGATCTCGCCGACCGCTATCTCGGCATGCGCATCTCGGGCCTGTCCGGCGGCAACCAGCAGAAGGCATTGATCGCCCGCGTCGTCGCCTCCGGCGCCCGGCACCTGGTGCTGTTCGATCCGACGCGCGGCGTCGATGTCGGCACCAAGCAGGTGATCTACGGCGTGATCCGCGGCTTCGCCGCCGCCGGCGGCAGCGTGCTGATGTACTCGACGGAGCTGTCGGAACTCGTGCAGCTCGCCGATCGCTGCCTCGTGCTCTATCGCGGCCGCATCGCCGGCGAGCTCGCCGGCAAGGCGCTGACCGAGGCGCGGCTGGTGTCGCTCGCGACCGGCCATGGCGCGCAGGCAGGCTGAATGAGCGCGACGACGCTGCCCGCGCGCGGCTCGGCCGCGGCTTCGGCACGACGGCTCCTCGGCAACGGCACGCTGATCGTCGCGGCGATCTACCTGCTGCTGCTCGCCGTGTTCGCCGCCCGGCAGCCGGGAGCGCTGTCGGATTCCAGCGTCACCGATCTGTTCAACAACGCGCTGCCGCTGGCGCTGGCGGCGGCGGGCGGCACGCTGGTGGTGCTGACGCGCGGTTTCGACCTGTCGGTCGCCGGCGTCGTCGCGCTGACCAACGTGCTGATGGCGACCCAGGTGGGCGACGGGGCGGGCGGCGCGCTCGAGGGCCTGGCCATGGTGGTCGGCGTCGGTCTCGTGGTCGGCGCGGTGAACGGCTATCTCGTCGCCTATGTCCGGCTGCAGTCGATCGCATCGACGCTCGCGACCATGATCGTCACGTCCGGCCTCGCACTGCTGGTGCTCGATGCGCCGGGCGGCAACGTGCCGGATTTCGTCTCCTACGGGCTGACCGACGTGGTGGCGGGCGGCATTCCGGTCGCGGCGCTGATCGCGCTCGGCGTCGTCGCCCTCTGGCTGGTGCTGCGGCGGACGGATTGGGGCGTGGCTTTGTACGCGGTGGGCGCCGACGAGACCGCGGCCGGTCTTGCCGGCATCCCGACGCGGCGGGTGAAGTTCCTCGCCTATTGCCTGGCCGGCGTGTTCTACGGCCTCTCCGGCTACATGCTGAGCGCGCTGACCGCGACCGGCAATCCGAATGCCGGCAACGCGTACCTGCTGCTGACCTTTGCGGCGATCGCGATCGGCGGCACCTCGTTCAGCGGCGGCCGCGGCGGGCTGGTCGGGGCGATGATCGGCGCGGCGACGCTCACCTTGCTGCAGAAGGTGCTGTTCTCCGCCGGCGTCTCGTCATTCTACACCGGGATTTTCCAGGGGCTGGTGATGATCCTCGCGGTGCTGATCGCGGCGATATCGGAGCGGCTCGCCCGGGGACGCCGCGCATGAACCCGTCGGAGGTGAAGGAACGGCTCGACGCCGCCAGAACGATCCCGCCGGCAGCTGAGGACGCATCGGGCCGCGCGCCCGACCCGCGCGGCGCCCGGCAGGCGGGACTGCACGGCGATCTCTGGACCGCGATCGCCCTGTTTTCGCTGACTGCAGTGCTGATCCTCGCCTCGCGCTGGATCAGCCCGAGCTTCGGCGGCCTGGCGCAGGCGAAGGCGATCCTGGTGTTGTCCTCCTTCATCGCGGTCACCGCCTTCGGCCAGCAGATGGTGATCCTGACCGGCGGCCTCGATCTTTCCATCGCCTCGGTCATGACCATGGGCGGCGTTCTCACCTTCGGCTGGATCGGCGCCTCCGGCCCGGCGCTGATCTGGGGCATTCCGCTGGTGCTGGTGCTGACCGCGGCGATCGGCGCATTGAACGGGATCGGCGTGGTGCTGCTGCGCGTGCCGCCCTTCATCATGACGCTGGCGATGGGGATCATCGTCTACGGCGCGGCGCTCGGCTTCACCGGCGGCACCCCGCGCGGCCAGCCTTCGCCGGCGCTGTCGGCGCTGTTCACTGGGCATGTGCTGGGCGTGCCGCCGGTCATTCTGCTGATCGCGGTGTTCGCGGCGCTCGGCACGCTGCTGCAGCTCGGCACCGCATTCGGGCGGCGGCTCTACGCGGTCGGCACCAATCCGGCCGCCGCCTACATCGCCGGCCTGCCGGTGCGCCGGCTGACCCTGCTCGCCTACGCGATCAGCGGCGGCAGTTCCGGGCTCGCCGGCATCCTGATGGTCGGCTACGCCGGTGGTGCGACGCTGACGATGGGGCAGGGCTATCAGCTTCCGTCGATCGCCGCGGCGGTGGTCGGCGGCACCTCGATTCTCGGCGGCAGCGGTCTCTATCTCGGCGCGGTCGGCGGCGCGCTGCTGCTGACCACGTTTTCCACCATCATCTCGGCGCTCGGGATTGCCGAGGGCTGGCGCACCATCCTTTACGGCGCCGTCATCCTGCTCGCGCTGCTGCTGCTGCGCGATGAGCTGTACGCGTGGATCGGCCGTGCCGTGACGCGGCCGATCCTGCCGCCCGACGCTTCGGCCCGGCGCAATGCCTGAAAAGCGTCCATAACAGGAGGAAACGCATGAACTGGAAACGGATCCGATCGTGTCTGCTGGGCGCGGCGGCGGCGGCCGGGCTGCTTGGCGCCGCGGCAAGCATGGCGCCGGCGCAGGCCAAGACGTACAAGATCTATCTGAGCCTCAGCTACAGCGGCAATGCCTGGCAGAGCGAGGCGGCGAACATCGTCAAGGCGCTGGCCGCGACGCCGCCCTATGACAAGATGGTCGACCTCAAGGAGGTGATTTCCGGTACCGACGTGCAGGCGCAGATCTCCGCCTATGAGAGCATGATTGCGGCCGGCGCCGACGGCATCATCAGCTTTCCGGTCTCGCCGACCGGGCTCAACCGCACCATCCATCGCGGCTGCGCCAAGGGCGTGCTGTTCTTCATGTACGACGCGACGGTGACCGAGCCTTGCGCCTACAACGTCAGCTACATCACCGCCGGCTTCGGCGAGAACACGGCGCAGGCGTTGGTGAACGAGCTCGGCGGCAAGGGCAAGATCTTCCTCAGCCGCGGCGTGCCCGGCAACTCGGTCGACAAGCGCCACACCGAGGGCGCGATGTACATCTTCAAGAAATATCCCGGCATCCACATCGTCGATGAGTATTACGGCATGTGGAGCGACCAGACGACGCAGGAGGAGACGGCCAAGGCGCTGGCCGCGCATCCGGATGTGGACGGGATCTGGGCGCAGGCCGGCGAGGACGGCGCGATCAAGGCGTTGCTCGCGACCGGACGGCAGAAGCTGATCCCGGTGACCGGTGAGAACTCGAACGGCTTCCGCCTGGCGCTGGCCAATCCCGAGTACCAGAAGCGCGGATTGCAGGGCGTCTCCTCGGGATCGCCGCCGGCGACCGCCGGCTACGCCTTCAAGCTGATGATGGAAATGCTGGTCGACCATCGCAAGCTGCCGACGCACAACATCCAGTATCCGCTGCCCTGGGTGCCGGCGAGCGCGGTGAAGCTCTGCCCCGGGGACCGCTTCGAAAACGGCTGCAACACCTTCCCCGAAGGCAAGGTGCCCGACTCCTTCGTCACCGAGGTGTTCGAACCGACGCTGGTGCCGGAGATCTCGCTGCAATCCGCACTGGAAGGCAAGCCGACGCCCGGTGCCACGATCCAGAAGCTGCCGGCGACCGTGGATGCCGCGCCCGACACACCCGGCATCAACTGCCAGCACTGCAAGCCGCCGAAGGATCTGTACCGGCTGACCAAGGTTCAGCCGACCGTCCAGCCCTGAACCGGAACCTGGCCGGCGCGGAGACGCGTCGGCCAGCCTGCCGCGAGGGCGGCGACCGGCGGCACCGAAGCCTGTGAGAGGAGTTGCAGCATGATCCGGCATCTGAAGCAGGGCGCGAGCAAGGCCGATACCGAAGCGGCGGACCGCAAGGTGCGCGCGACGGTCGAAGGCATTCTCGAGGACGTCGCGCAGCGCGGCGACGCCGCCGTGCGCGAGCTTTCGGCCCGGTTCGACCAATGGGAGCCGGAGCGCTTTCGCCTGTCGGACACGCAGATTCAGGAGTTGATCCGCAGCCTGCCGGAGCAGGTGATCGAGGATATCCGCTTCGCCCAGGCGCAGATCCGCCGCTTCGCCGAGGCGCAGCTTGCCAGCCTGCGCGAATTCGAGATGGAGACGCTGCCCGGCATCCGTCTCGGGCAGAAGAACATCCCCGTCGCCAGCGTCGGCTGCTACGTGCCCGGCGGGCGCTATCCGATGGTGGCCTCGGCGCATATGAGCGTGCTGACCGCGCGCGTCGCCGGCGTGAAACACATCATCGCCTGCACGCCGCCGCTGGGCGGCAAGGCGCCGGCGGCAACCGTCGCCGCCATGTCGATGGCGGGCGCGGACGAGATCTACCTGCTCGGCGGCGTGCAGGCGATCGCGGCGATGGGGCTCGGCACCGAGACCATCCGCCAGGTCGACATGCTGGTCGGTCCCGGCAACGCCTATGTCGCGGAGGCCAAGCGCCAGCTTTTCGGCCGCGTCGGCATCGATCTCCTGGCCGGGCCGACCGAGACGCTGATCATCGCCGATGACAGCGCCGATGTGGAGATGTGCGCGACCGATCTGCTCGGCCAGGCGGAACACGGACCGACCTCGCCGGCGGTGCTGCTGACCACGTCGTCGCGCATCGCGAACGGAATCGAGGCGGAGATCCAGCGCCAGCTCGCCGGACTCGGCACCGCCGATCTGGCCAGCGTCGCATGGCGCGACCACGGCCGGGTCATCCTCTGCGACACCGACGAGGAGATGGTGCAGGAGGCCGACCGCATCGCCTCGGAGCACGTGCAGGTGCTGACGCGCGAGCCGCGCTGGTTCCTGGAGCGGATGACCAATTACGGCTCGCTCTTCCTCGGCAAGGAGACCAACGTCGCCTATGGCGACAAGGTGATCGGCACCAACCACACGCTGCCGACGAAGACCGCCGCGCGCTACACCGGCGGGCTCTGGGTCGGCAAGTTCATCAAGACCGTGACCTATCAGCAGGTCGATGCTTCGGCGAGTGCGATGATCGGCGAATACTGCTCGCGCCTGTGCGCGATCGAGAACTTCCTCGGGCACAAGGCGCAGGCCGATCTGCGAGTGCGCCGCTACGGTGGGAAGAACGCCGCCTGACCGGTCACCATGCGCGGCCGTGCGCTCATGGCGGATGAGGAACCGGATCGATCTGCGGAAAGGCGTCCGGTCACGGCGCGCGAGCTGGCGCGACGGCTCGGCATCTCGCAGTCGACGATCTCGCGCGCCTACAGCCGGCACGCCAGCATTTCGCCGGAGATGCGGGCCCGTGTGCTGCAGGCCGCGGCCGCCCTCGGCTACCAGCCGAATGTCATCGCCCGCAGCCTGACCACGCGGCGCAGCAACATCGTCGGCATCGTCATGGCGACGATGACGAATCCCTTCTATCCCGAGGCGCTGGAGCAGCTGGCCAAGGCGCTGCAGCAGATCGGGCTGCAGACGCTGCTGTTTCATGTACCACCGGGCGAGGAAGTCGACAGCGAACTGCCGCTGCTGCTGCAGTACCAGGTCGATGCCGTGGTCATCGCATCGGCCACGATCTCCTCGGCGATGGCGCGGGAATGGACCGCGACCGGCCGGCCGGCGGTGCTGATCAACCGCACCGTGCCCGCGGCCGGTGTCACGACGGTCTCCTGCGACAACGTGACCGCCGCGCGCGACGTCGCCGATTTTCTCGTCGCGCGGGGACACCGGCGGCTTGCGTACGTCGCCGGCAAGCCGAACACGTCGACCAATGTCGAACGCGAGCTCGGCTTCCTCGGACGACTCAGGGAGCTCGATCTCGTCCCGAGTGCGCAGGTGGCGGGCCAGGAATACAGCTACGAGGCGGGATATCAGGCTGCGGTCGAGCTTGCCCGCGCGCGGCCGGATGCCGTGTTCTTCGCCAATGACATCATGGCGGTGGGCGGCATGGACGCATTCCGATACGAATGCGGTCTGCGCGTTCCGGAGGACGTTGCCGTGGTCGGGTTCGACGACATCCCGATGGCGAGCTGGCCGTCCTACCGGCTGACCACGGTGCAGCAGCCGCTGGCGCAGATGGTAGCCGCGACCGTCGCCTTCCTGCAGGAGACGATCGACCGGCCGGGCGCGGCGCCGCAGACGCACATCATCCCGGGAAAGCTGATCGAGCGCGCCTCGACCCGGCGGGACGGGCGCGGATGACGCGCCTCGGCGTCGCCTCCGCCGCGCTGCCAGAACTGCAATGCGACGACGCGTCGCTTGCGGCGGGTGGCGGCGCCGCACCCCTCGACGAAGCGACGCTGCGCTACATCGACGCGATGCGCGCCCCGTTCGACCTGTTGCGCCAGGCGGCGGGGCAGATCGCCGGCGTGCTGGTTCTCGCCGTCTCCAGCCAGCGCGGCGTGGCCGGGCATCCGATGCTGGGCCTCGCCGCACGGGCGCGTGCCGAAGCGGCGGACGCGCTGCGCGGCGCGCATCCGCCGCCGCGCGGGCTGCACCATCACCGCCACCTCATGCAGGCGGAGGAGGCGATCGGCGCGGCACTCGATGCGGCGCGGCTGCACCGCCGCGGCGGCGATGACGCGGCGACCGATGCGGTGCTGCAGCCGTTGCGCGCCGGCTTCGCCGAGCTGCAATTCGCCGCCGGCGCCTTGCCCGGATTCGAAGTGGTGGCCTTCGCGCAGGGCTGCTGCGCCCGCCACGCCGCCGCAGCGGGCGTTGCGCCCGCGCCGACGAACCGCTGACCGTCAGGGGAGAGAACGATCCATGGCCGATTACTCGATCTGGGTTCTCGAATACAGCTACGTCAAGAACTACCATCTGAGTGGCATCATCTATGGCGCCCACAACCAGGGCTACAAGAAGCTTCCGTACTGCTACGTGCTGATCAAGGGGCGCGGCGTCGCGGCCATGGTCGATGTCGGCTACAACGACAAGGACTACGGCGCCGTGATGGCAAACAATTTCGGCGTCGAAAACTGGCGGTCGGCCGCGACGGTGCTCGGCGAGTGCGGTGTCAGCCCCGGCGACATCAAGCACATCTTCATCAGCCACGCGCATTTCGACCATATGGGCAATACCGATGCCTT
>DATJSJ010000237.1:0-13708 GCA_035504175.1 Acetobacteraceae bacterium | reverse complement strand
GGAAAGGCCAGGGGGCTCTGCCCCCTGGACCCCCGCCAGAAGGCAGTCGCCTTCTGGACATCCATTCGTTTGGGTCTTTGGCAGAGGGGGCGCGCCGAGGACGGCCCCAGTGCTGCGGTTGCGCCCCCTCTGCCAAAGACCCAAGCGAATGGATGTCCAGAAGGCGACTGCCTTCTGGCGGGGGTCCAGGGGGCAGAGCCCCCTGGCCTTTCCTCCCCACCCCTCCATCAGCGCCCCAGTGCCCGCTGCACCGCCCGGCCGGCCCATTCGGCGAGGAGCAATCCGGTCAGGGCCAGGCCGATCGAAACGAGCGACAGTCGGGCCGCGCGTGCTTCGCCGCCGGGGATCTGCAGCGCGGTGTAGATGGCGAGCGGCAGGGTGCGGGTCTGGCCCGGGATATTCGCCGCGAAGGTGATCACGGCGCCGAATTCGCCGAGTGACGTGGCGTAGGCGACGATGGCGCCGACCAGGATGCCGGGGGCGGCGAGGGGCAGGGTGACGGTGGCGAGCCGGTCCAGCCGTCCGGCCCCGAGCGAGCGGGCGGCTTGTTCCAGCCCCGGATCAACGGCTTCCAGCGACAGGCGGATGGTGCGCACCATGACGGGGAAGGTCATGACGGCGCAGGCCAGGCTGGCGCCGGCGGTGGTGAAGGCGAGGCGGATGCCGAACCAGTGCAGCAGCAGCGAGCCGATCGGACCTTCGATCCCGAAGACGAGCAGGAGCAGCCAGCCCGTGACCACGGGGGGCAGGGCGAGCGGCAGGTGGATCAGGGCGTTGAACGCCCAGCGGCCGGGGAAGCGGACCCGGACCAGGAGCCAGGCGGCGACGATCGCGAGGGGCAGGCCGAAGCCGACGGCGCGCGCGGCGACGGCGAGCGAGAGTCGGACAGCCTCCCACTCGTCGGGGGTGAGGATCGCGCTAATCCGCCGGGAAGCCGCGGCGGGCGAACAGGGCGCGCGCCTGCGGGCCCTGCAGGAAGGCGAAGAAGGCGCGGGCCTGCGCCGTGTCGCCGCCCTTCACGATCGCGAACGGGTAGGTGATGGGTGGATGGCTGTCGGGCGGGAAGATTCCGGCGATCATCACCCGACGACTGACCGCGGCATCGGTGCCGTAGACGATGCCGGCCGGCGCCTCGCCGCGCTCGACCAGTAGCAGGGCGGCACGCACGTCTTCGGCACGGGCGAGGTGCGGCTCGACGTTCGCCCAAAGGCCGAGATGCTGCAGCGCCTGCCTGGCGTAGATACCGGCGGGCACGTGCGCGGGATCGCCGACGGCGAGCCGCCCGTTCGGCCCGAGCAGCGGCGCGAGATCGAAGCCAGGGCCGATCTTGACGCGCGTGGGATGATTCGCGGGCACGATCAGGACAAGGTCATTGCGGAGCAGATCGCGGCGAGTACCTGGCACGATCATGCCGTGTTGGGCCAGATAGTTCATCCATTTCTCGTCAGCCGAGGCGTAGATATTGACCGGCGCGCCCTCGGCGATCTGCCGTGCCAGGATGGAGCTGGAGGCGAAGGAGAGGAGCGGAGTGGGGTGGCCCTGCTTTGCCCAGGCGGCGGCGATGTCCTGCAGCGCGTTGGTGAGGCTGGCGGCGGCGAAGACGGTGGGGCCGGTCTGGCCGGCGGCGCGCGCCGGGACGCGACCGGCGAGAGACAGCAGGAGGCAGAACAGCAGGGCAGTCGACAGCCGGCGCATGGGGATTCCCTTGTTTGCAGGACGGGAGGGCCGGACGAAACGGTATAGTCAACCGACTATATCGCGCCAAGCCGTGGCGGCTCGATGCCGGGCTGATCTGCAGCCCGATGTCGCGACGGCGCGGCGATGGTGAAGCTGCGGCATCCGGACCGGACGGGGCTGCATCTGCGGGTGGTGCTGGACGGCGAAGTGGCAATGGGGCCGGGCCGGGCGGAACTGCTGGAACGCATCCGCGAGACAGGCTCGATCGCCGCGGCCGGGCGCGGCATGGGCATGAGCTACAAGCGCGCGTGGAATTTGGTCGAGGCGATGAACGACAGCTTTGGCGCGCCGCTGGTCGCGGCGGTCAAGGGCGGCGCCGGCGGGGGCGGCGCGGTGCTGACCGGCCTCGGCGCGGAGGTGCTGGCGGCGTTCCGGGCATTGGAGAGCAAGGCGGGAGAAGCCGGAGCATCTGCCATGGCGCGGCTAGATGCCCTGGCCGTGCGGCGGTAGCGCCGACTCCACGCCCGGATGGCCTTTTTCGGTCGCGCGAAGATGCTTGGCGAAGCGACGCGGCAAGGCGTTCGGGCGAGCGCGATCAGACGCTGAATGCTCTACCGTGGTGGTCCGTGCCGCACCATCGGCGGGCGCGCGAGGAAGGAAGCCGAATGAGCGACAGCGGCATGGTCGGCCTGCGGCGGCTGGAGCGGGCGGGTCTGAACGCCTTGCCGGCCCGGCACACGATCTTTCTCGACGGCTGGATCGCCCGCGTCACCGGCGGCAGCCTGCGGCGAGCCAACTCGGTCACCTGCCTGCACCCGGACGAGCCGCTGAACCTGGCCGGCCGGCTGGACGAGATCGAGGCGATCTATCGCCGCTTCAACCTGCCGTGCATCTATCGCCTGACCCCGCTTGCCCCACCGTCCCTGGAAGCGGCGCTGGAGGAGCGGGGCTACGCCATGGCCGAGGAAATGCTGGTGATGACGGCACGGCTGACGCCGCCGCTGCGCAGTCGCCGCAATTATGCGGTCGCCCCGCCGGACGGCTGGTTCGACGTGCTGGGCACGGGCATGAGCGCGGCACGACTGGCGGAGGAGCAGGACGTGCTCTCGCTGGTGGCGCTGCCGACGTACTTCATCCTGGCGAGCGAGGGCGGAAAGCCGGCCTGCTGCGCCCGCTTCACGCTGCAGGGCGATCTCGCGGGAATATTCGATCTCGCGACCATCCCGGAAGCGCGGCGCACCGGTCTCGCCCGCCAGGTGATGTTCGAATGCATAGAGGGAGCGGGCGCGTACGGCGCCCGAATCGCCTGGCTGCAGGTGCTGGCGAGCAATCATGCCGCGGTGGCGCTGTATCGCTCGCTGGGATTCACCGAGGCGCTGCGCAGCCACTACCGCGTGCCGGGCTGAACCCGCCCGCTCATCTCGTCCCCCGCGTCGTGGGGCAGCAGCAGCGACACCGGCGCGGCCAGCAGCGAGGCGAAGGCGACGGCAAGGAAGGCCGCGCTGTAGTCGGCCATGCTCGGGACGGTCGCACCCGACAGCGCCATGCCGAACTCGAGCGCGCCGGCGCCGGCGGAAATGCCGAGCGTGAGCGATAGCTGCTGCATCGTCGAATAAAGACTGGTCGCGGCGCTCATGCGCGCCGGCGGGATGTCGGCATAGGCGATCGTGTTGTAGGCGGTGAACTGCAGCGAGCGGAAGAAGCCGCCGACCAGCAGCACGGCGTAGATCGCCGCAAGCGGCCAGGCCGGGCGGAAGGCGGCGCAGACGGCCAGCAGCAGCGCCGAGACGACTCCGTTCCACAGCAGCGTTTGGCGGAAGCCGAACCAGCGCAGCGCCGATTGCGCCGCGGGTTTCATCACCAGCGCGCCCCCCGAACTGGCGAAGGTGATCAGGCCGCTCTGCAGGGCGGAGCGGCCGAACCCGAGCTGCAGCATCAGCGGCAGCAGGAAGGGTATGGCGCCGATGCCGATACGGAACAGCGTCCCGGCCGCGACCGATACCGCGAAGGTCGGCAGCCGCAGCAGCGAGAAGTCGAGCAGCGGCCTGGCGATGCGGCGTGCCCGACGCCAGTAGAGCAGGGCGCCGGTGACGCCGAGCGCCAACAGCGCGATCGTGGCGTGCCAGGAGACGACACCGCGTCCCGCGGTCTCGAGGCCGACCATCACCCCGCCGAGCGCTGTCCCGGCGAAGAGGAGACCTGGCCAGTCGAGCCGGCCCGGCCGCGGATCGCGCACCTGCCGCACGTGGCGACTGACCAGCACGATGCCGAGCAGTCCGACCGGCACGTTGATGTCGAAGATCCAGCGCCACGAGAACCAGGTGACGATGAAGCCGCCGAGCGGCGGGCCGACCACCGGGCCGAGCAGGGCGGGCACGGTGAGCCAGGACATCGCCGCGACCAGCTCGGTTTTCGGCACGCTGCGCAACAGGACGAGGCGGCCCACGGGAATCATCATCGCGCCGCCCATGCCCTGCAGAATGCGTGCGCCGACCAGGAATCCGAGGCCGCTCGCGCGGCCGCACAGCACCGAGCCGATGGTGAACACCGCGATCGCGGCGCGAAACACGGTGCGGGTGCCGTAGCGGTCGGCCATCCAGCCACTGGCTGGGATGAAGGCGGCGAGCGCCAGAAGGTAGGAGGTCAGCGCCACGTTCATGTGCACCGGGTCGGCGTGGAAGGCGCGCGCCATCACCGGCAGCGCGGTCGAGACCACGGTCGAATCCAGCGTCTGCATGAACAGCGCGCAGGCGACGATCAGGGCGGTGAGCCGGGTTTCCCGGCTGGTGCCCTGCCGCGCCCGGATTGCGGACGGGGCGGCGTCGAGTTGGGTCGCGGGGCGCCGGTTGGCACCCCGGGCGCTCACGGCAGGAGAACCGTGCTGCCGGTCGTCTTGCGCGCCTCGATCGCGGCATGCGCGGCCGCCGCGTCGCGCAGCGGGAAGGTCTGATTGACACGAATCTGCACGGCACCGCTCAGCACCACGTCGAACAGCTCGGCCGCGGCGTGCTCCAGGTCGGCGCGCCTGGCGGTATAGGTGGCAAGTGTCGGCCGGGTGAGGAACAGGCTGCCCTTGGCCGCCAGCAGGCCGAGTTCGAACGGCGGCACCGGGCCGGAGGCGCTGCCATAGCTGACCAGCAACCCGAGCGGCGCCAGGCAATCCAGGCTGGCGGCAAATGTGTCGCGGCCGATGCTGTCATACACGACAGGCACCATGGCGCCGCCGGTGCGGCGCTTCACCTCGGCCGGCAGGTCGGCATAGCCGACGATGACCTCGGCGGCGCCGTTGGCCATCGCCAGCTCGGCTTTCTCCTCGGTGGAAACGACTCCGAGGACATGCGCGCCGAGGTGCCGCCCCCATTGGCACATGATCAGTCCGACGCCTCCGGCCGCGGCATGCACCAGGATCGGCTCGCCCGAGTGCACCGGATGCGTTCGCCGCAGCAGGTATTGCGCGGTCAGGCCTTGCAGCATCATCCCCGCGGCGGTGACGAAATCGATCCCGTCGGGCAGGCGCACCAGCCGGTCGGCCGGCATGACGCGGGCGGTCGCATAGGCGCCGACCGGCGCCGAGGCGTAGGCGACGCGGTCGCCCACCGCGACCTCGCTGACGCCAGGGCCGATCGCGGCGACGATGCCCGCTGCCTCCATACCCAGCCCCGTCGGCAGCAAGGCCGCCTTGTAGAGGCCGTTGCGGAAGTAGATGTCGACGTAGTTGAGGCCGATCGCCTCCTGCTTCAGCAGTGCCTCGCCGGGACCCGGTTCGGGCGTTGGCACGTCCTCCCACTGCATCACCTCGGGACCGCCCGACTGGTGAATCCGAATAGCCTTCGTCATCGGGATCTCCGTGGTGACGCGGTCGCCGCCGCCGGGGGCAGCGCGCTGCGCGACGCGGGTCTGGTCGCATCCCCGCCCGGGCGGACCCGGCCGGCTTGATCGGCGCGCACGGCGTTGCGGGCCATATCAGCCCGCGACCGGGGGCGCGCAGTCCGGCTTTCCGGCGGGGAGGGCCAGCGATTCCTGCGTCGCGATGCGCCGCTCCAACGCCAGCAGATACCGCTTCGTTGCCAGGCCCTCGCCGCCGGAATATCCGCCGAGCCCGCTGCTGCCGAGGACGCGATGGCACGGGATGAGGATTGGGATCGGGTTGCTGCCGCAGGCCTGGCCGACGGAGCGGGCGCTGCCGCCCGCGGCTGAGGCGATCTCGCCGTAGCTGCGCGTGGCGCCGGCCGGGATGCGGCACATCGCCTCCCAGACGCGGCGGCGGTAGGTGGTGCCCGGCGGATCGAGCGGCAAGTCGAAGGCGAAGCGAGCCCCGTCGAAATAGGCATTCAGCGCGTCACGGGCGCGAATCAGCAGCGGCGTCTCGTCCTGGTCGCGGGCCCAGCCCCAGTCCAGCGCCACGATGCGGCCGTTCTCCTCGGAGACGGTGACGGCACCAATCGGGGTGTGGAGGGAGAGGCAGGGCACGGGACATCCTGACGAGGAAGCGGCGGCGGATGGCAGACCCGGGGGGCGGCGCTGTCAAGGCCAGGGCTCCGCCCTGGACGGGCCCCATCGCGCGAGCGAGATGGGAACCCGCCGCTCGGGCCTGAGGGCCCAGACTCCCATTCGTCTTGCGGGTCTGGGGGCGCTGCCCCCAGCGGGGGTCCAGGGGCAGAGCCCCCTGGCCTTCATCTGAGCTGCACCTTCAGGTCCGCCGGGTCGCTAGCGGGCAACCCGCACACCCCCGCCCGGCAAACGTACGCCGCCGCCCCGGCATTGCCGGCGATCTTGCCGTGCGCCGGATGCCCCGCCGGCACGCTGTCCGGCGAAGCGGCCCGCAACACGCAGACTGCCGGGTCGGGCGCGGCCAGTGCTGCCGCGAGCAGCGCGGCTGTGCCCGGGTCGTCCGACGCTCCTGCCACCACGACGGTGGCGCCGCGTTCGAGCAGGTCGGCGGCGGCGAGCAGGCCGGGCATGCCGGTGAGCGCCCGACCGGCGCCGCCGAAGGCCGCGAGCACGGCTTCCGCCCGCCGGCGCCAGGTATCGTCGCCGGTGAGGTGGAAGAGGCGGGCGAACGCCTCCGCCATCATGCCGTTGCCGCTCGGTGTCGCGTTGTCGCCGGCGGTGCGGGGCCGGGCGGCCGGCACGTCGGCGGCGTCGGCGGCACTGGTGAAGAAGCTGCCGTCCACGTCCGCAAACCAGGTGATTGCCGCCTCGGCGAGTGCCTGCGCCTCGGCGAGGCGCGCCGTGACGCCAGTCGCCTCGAACAGGGCGAGGGCTGCGCGCGCCATCGCCGCCTGGTCCTCGAGCAGCCCGGCGGCGGTGACGCGGCCGAGCCGCCAGGCGTGCTGCACCCGCCCGTCCGGCGCGCGCATCGCGCTCATCGCGAAGCGATAGGTGGCGGCGGCGCGGTCGCGCCAGTCCGGCCGGTCAAATACGGCGGCGGCGCGGCAGAGGGAAGCGATGGCGAGGCCGTTCCAGTCGGCCAGCACCTTGTCGTCGCGGCCCGGCCGCACCCGGCGGTCGCGCGCGGCGAGCAGCGTGGCGCGTGCCTGCGCCAGCCGCGCTTCACTTGCGGCGTCACCGGGCGGGGGGATGCGGCGGAGGATGGTGCGGCCCTCCCAGTTGCCGGAAGGGGTCACGTCGTAGGCGGATTTGAACGCGGCGGCGTCGGGGCCGAGCAGGGCGTCGATCTCCGCCTCAGTCCAGACGTAGAACCGGCCCTCCTCGCCCTCGCTGTCGGCGTCTTCCGAGGCGGCGAAGCCGGCATCGCCGGTGGGGCCCGGGGCCGCGGTCATGTCGCGGAGCATCCAATCGACCGTCTCGGCGGCGCGGGCGGCGTAGAGCGGGTCCGGCGCGTCCGCCTGGGCGAGCGCCAGCAACTCGAGGATCTGCGCGTTGTCGTACAGCATCTTCTCGAAATGCGGCACCAGCCATTCGGCGTCGGTCGAGTAGCGGGCGTAGCCGCCGCCGAGATGGTCGTAGATGCCGCCCTGCGACATCGCGCGCAGGAGATCGTGCACCGGCCGTCGCCACTCGGGGGTGCGGGCACGGAAACTGCTCTGCCAGAGGAAGCGGAAGATCGGCGGGTTGGGAAATTTCGGCGCTCCCTGCAGCCCGCCCTGCACCGGATCGACCATGCCAGCGAAGACGCCGGCGACTTGGTCCAGCAGGGCGGGGCCGGGGATGGGGCCGGGCTGGCTCGCCGCCATGGCGGCAAGCGCGCGCTGCAGCGCCGCGGCATGGTCCGCGACCGAGCCCGGGCCGCCGGCCCAGGCCTCGGCGATGCCCTGCAGCACCTGGCGAAACGAGGGGCGGCCCCAGCGCGGCTGCGGCGGGAAGTAGGTGCCGCCCCAGAACGGCGCGCCGTCCGGGGTCAGGAAAATGGTCAGCGGCCAGCCGCCCTGTTCGCCGAGCGCGTGTAGGGCGGACATGTAGATATGATCGATGTCGGGCCGCTCCTCCCGGTCGACCTTGATGTTCACGAAATGCTGGTTCATGAGCGCGGCGGTCGCCGGGTCCTCGAAGGACTCGTGCGCCATCACGTGGCACCAGTGGCAGGCGGCGTAGCCGATGGAGAGCAGGATGGGGCGGTTGGCCGCCCTGGCCTCGTCCAGCGCCGCCGGGCCCCAGGCGCGCCAGTGCACGGGGTTGTCGGCGTGCTGCAGCAGATACGGGGAGCGCTCGTGCCGCAGCAGATTGCCGTCAGCCATGGAAGGATCCTCGCGATGCGGCTGCCGGTCAGATGGGCGGCGCCGGCCGGGGTGTCGAGCGACGATTGCCGAACGGAGAGGGATCCTTGCCGAACGACATGAGCGAGAACGACGTGAAGGCGAGGGGGCGCGAGCGCCGGGCGGATGATCCGCCGCTGCATTTTGACCTGCACCTGTTCGTCTGCTGCAACCGCCGGCCCGACGGGCATCCGCGCGGTTCCTGCGCCGAGAAGGGGTCCGAGCGGCTGCGCGACTATCTTAAGGCGCGGATGAAGGAGCTCGGCATTCCGCGCAGCCGCGTGAACACCGCCGGCTGCCTCGATCGCTGCGAGCACGGGCCGTGCCTGGTGATCTATCCCGAGGGCGTGTGGTACCGGATCGGCTCGACCGAGGATATCGAGACCGTGCTGCGCGAGCATGTGCTGGGCGGCGGGCGCGCCCGGGCGCTGCTGCTGCCGGTGGAATGACGGCGGGGGCGATGCTGGACCGGCCGGCGTCGGGCGTGGTCGCCGAGGACACGATCTTCGCGATCGCGAGCGGCGCCGGGCGCGCTGCGGTCGCGGTGATGCGGCTGAGCGGGCCTCGCAGCGGGCCGGCCCTGGCGGCGCTGTGCGGCCGGTTGCCGCCGCCGCGGCGGGCGGCGCTGCGCGCGATCCGCGCGGCGGATGGCGAGGCGCTGGATCACGGGCTGGTGCTGTGGCTGCCCGGGCCACGCACGCATACAGGCGAGGATTGCGCCGAGCTGCATCTGCACGGCAGTCCGGCCGTGTATGCGGCGGTCGCCGAGGCCCTGGTCGCGCTCGGCGCGCGGCCGGCCGCGGCGGGGGAGTTCAGCCGCCGCGCCTTCCTCAATGGCCGGATGGATCTGCTGGAGGCGGAGGCGGTGGCCGACCTGGTCGAGGCCGACACCGCGGCGCAGCGGCGCCAGGCGCTGCGGCAGATGGAGGGTGCGCTCGGCGAGCTCTATCGCGGCTGGTCGGAGCGGCTGCGGGCGCTGCTCGCCGACCAGGAGGCGCTGATCGACTTCCCGGACGAGGATCTGCCCGAGGCGGTGGACCGGCATCTGTTGCGTGAGGTTGCGGCGCTGCGGGCGGAGATCGCTGCGCATCTCGACGACGGTGGCCGCGGCGAGCGGCTGCGGGATGGGCTGGTGATCGCCGTGACGGGGCCACCCAATGTCGGAAAATCGAGTCTTATCAACGCATTGGCCGGTCGCGACGTGGCCATCGTTTCACCGGTGCCCGGCACCACGCGGGATCCGGTCGAGGCGCGGCTCGATCTCGACGGCATCCCGGTGACTTTGGTGGATACGGCCGGGCTGCGCGACACCGATGATCCGGTGGAGGCGGAGGGGGTGCGGCGGGCGCGCGCCCGGGCGGGCGCGGCCGACCTGGTGCTGGCGGTCTCCGAGCCAGGGATGGGGCCGGCGGAGGATGCGCTCGGCGACGGTGTGCCGGGTGACGGGGCGGCGGGGCGGCTGGCGGTGGTGAACAAAATCGATCTCGCGCTGCCGCCGCCGGGCGCGCTCGGCGTCAGCGCCCGCACCGGCGCCGGATTGGCGGTGTTGCGCGAGCACCTGGCCGCGGCGGCGCGGGAGCTGCTCGCGGCGGCGGGTCCGCCGCCGCTGACCCGGGCGCGGCATCGCGCCGAGCTGACCGATGCCGCGGCGGCGCTGGCGGAGCTGCCGGACGCGGCCCTGCCGGAGTTGCGCGCCGAGCATCTGCGCCAAGCGACGCGGCATCTCGGACGAATCACCGGCGCGGTCGATGTCGAGGATATACTCGACTCGATCTTCAGCCGATTCTGCATCGGCAAGTAGGGGAAGCGGCGCCGGCATGGCCCCAGGGGATGGACTTAGCTACGACGTGATCGTGATTGGCGGCGGCCATGCCGGCTGTGAGGCCGCGGCCGCAGCGGCGCGCATGGGCGCACGGACGCTGCTGCTGACGCATCGGCAGGACACGATCGGGGCGATGTCCTGCAACCCGGCGATCGGGGGCATTGGCAAGGGCCACCTGGTGCGGGAGATCGACGCGCTGGATGGGTTGATGGGCCGCGCCGCCGATGCCGCGGGCATTCATTTCAAGCTGCTGAACCGCAGCAAGGGGCCGGCGGTGCGCGGGCCGCGGGCGCAGGCCGACCGGGCGCTGTATCGACAGGCGACCCAGGCGTTATTGGCGGCGACGCCGGGCCTGGAGATCCGCGAAGGCGCGGCCGAGGATCTCGACTGCGATCGCGATGGGCGCTTGCGGGCGGTGATCACCGCGGCCGGAGAGCGCTTGGCCTGTGGCGCGGCAGTGCTCACCACCGGTACGTTCCTGCGCGGCGTCATTCATGTCGGCAGCGAGCAGGTGGCGGGAGGCCGTGTCGGCGAGGCGCCCTCGATCGGGCTGGCGCGCCGGCTGGCGGCGCTGGATTTGCCGATGGGACGACTCAAGACCGGCACGCCGCCGCGCCTGGCGCGCGACAGCATCGACTGGGAGGCGCTGGACCCCGATCCGCCGGATGCCGAGCCGGAGCCGTTCAGCTTGCTCACCGCGGCGATCGCCAACCCGCAGATCGCCTGCCGCATCACCCATACGCGGCCGGAGACGCATGCGCTGATCCGGGCCAATCTGCATCGCTCGGCGATCTACGGCGGCGGGATCACGGGCGTCGGTCCACGCTACTGCCCGTCGATCGAGGACAAGGTGGTGCGCTTCGCGGACCGCGAGCGGCATCAGATCTTCCTCGAGCCTGAGGGGCTGGACAGCGATCTTGTCTACCCGAACGGCATTTCCACCAGCCTGCCGGCGGACGTCCAGGCGGCGATGCTGGCGAGCATCCCCGGACTGGAGCGGGCGCGCATGGTGCGGCCCGGCTACGCGATCGAGTACGATTTCGTCGATCCGCGGGCGCTTCGGCCCAGCCTGGAGCTGCGCGTCATTCGCGGGCTGTTCCTCGCCGGCCAGATCAACGGCACGACCGGTTATGAGGAGGCCGCGGCGCAGGGCTTGGTCGCGGGAATCAACGCCGCCCGCCGCGTCGGCAGCGGCGAGCCGCTCGTCCTCAGCCGGTCCGACGCGTATATCGGCGTGCTGGTCGAGGACCTGACGTCGCGCGGGGTGACGGAGCCATACCGCATGTTCACCTCCCGCGCGGAGTACCGGCTGACGCTGCGGGCCGACAATGCGGATGTCCGGCTGACGGAGCGGGGGATCGCGCTCGGCTGCATCGGCCCCGAGCGGCGGCGGGCCTTTTCCGCGTTCCGGGTTGCAGTCGAAGGCGGCCCTGACAGTGAGAGGATGGGTGAAAGGGCGGCCGATGGCGCTTTCTCGCTCTCACCCGCATTGCGACGGCGCGCCGACGCGTATCGCGCTGCCGAGTCCCTCTACGCCGGCTATCTCCAGCGCCAGCAGCGCGAACTCGGGCAGCTTCGGCGCTTGGACGAGGTGCAACTCGACGGAGCGATTGATTACGCGCTGATCCCCGGCCTCAGCACCGAGATCCGCACCCGCCTGGCCTCCGCGCAGCCGGAAACCGCTGGCTCAGCCAGCCGCCTCCCGGGCGTCACCCCGGCGGCAATGGCAGCGCTGCTCGCCTATCTGCGCAAGCACGGGCGGGCGATGCCGCCGGATGTTTCACGTGGAACACATGGCTGACACGGCCGCCCCGATCGCGGTCGGTGTTTCACGTGAAACAGAGATGCGGCTGGAAGATTACGCTGCGCTGCTGCGGCGGTGGAACGGACGCACGAATCTCATCGCTGCCGCCGATCTGCCCCACATTTGGCAGCGGCACATCGCCGACGCGCTCCAGCTCATCCCACTAATTGACACATCCGTCGAACGCGGCATCGACCTGGGCTCCGGGGCAGGAATCCCGGGCCTGGTTCTGGCGCTCGCGCGCCCGCTACGCATGGAGCTGGTTGAGGCCCAGCACCGCAAGGCCGCCTTTCTGCGTGAAGCCTCCCGCCTGCTCGGCGCCGATGTTGTTGTTCATCCCACCCGGATCGAGACGCTGCATCTTGAGCCGGCCAAGCTGGTGACGGCGCGCGCGCTGGCACCCTTGCCACAGCTTCTCGCCTGGACGGCGCCGCTGCTGAGCCCCGGCGGCTATTGCCTGTTCCCGAAGGGCGAGTCCGCCGCCGCCGAAATCGCCGAGGCGCGCAAAACCTGGCACATGCAGCTCGACATCATCCCGAGCGCGACTCATGCCGGAGCCAGCATCCTGCGCATCGCCGATCCCCGACGTGTCTGACCTCGCTCCGAGAACCCTGCGCGCCGCCGCTACCAGGTGTCGCGTGCTCGCCATCGCCAACCAGAAAGGCGGCGTCGGCAAGACCACCACCGCCGTCAACCTCGCGACCGCCCTCGCGGCCACCGGCGAACCCGTGCTCCTGGTCGACCTCGACCCCCAAGGCAACGCCTCGACCGGGCTCGGCGTCGATCGCGCCGCGCGCGGGCAGGGCACCTACGCCATGCTGATCGACGGCGTGCCAGCCGAGACCGTCATCCGCGCCTCCGGCATCCCCCACTTATCGATCATCCCGTCCGACGCCGACCTCGCCGGCGCGGAGGTCGAGCTGGTCAGCACACCTAGCCGCGAGACCCGACTGCGCAACTCACTCGCACCCATCCGCAACGGCAGGTTCGCGTTCGTGCTCGTCGACTGCCCGCCAAGCCTCGGCCTGCTCACCGTCAACGGTCTGGTCGCCGCCGACGCCGTGCTGGTGCCGCTGCAATGCGAGTTCTACGCCCTCGCCGGGCTGGCGCAGCTGATGGGGACGGTCGAGCGCGTGCAGCGCGGCTTGAACCCGCGGCTGGCGTTGCAGGGCGTGGTGCTCACCATGTATGACGGGCGCAACAATCTCTGCGAACAGGTCGCCGCCGACGTCCGCGGGCATTTTCACGACAAAGTCTATAAGACAATGATTCCCAGAAACGTTCGCGTTTCGGAGGCGCCGTCGCACGGCGTGCCGGTGCTGGTTTACGACCAGCGCTGCGCCGGCGCGCAGGCTTATGTCAGCCTGGCGGCGGAGATGCTTGGCGATGAATAGCCCGCGGCGACAACCGCTCGGCCGCGGGCTTGCGGCGCTGTTCGGCGAGACGGAGGGACGCGCGAACGCGGGCGGCAGCGCGGACGCGGACGGCGCGGTGCGCGAGGTGGCGATCGAGCTGATCCGGCCCGGCGCGTTTCAGCCGCGCCGGCACTTCAATGAGGACGAGCTGGAGGCGCTGGCGCAGTCGGTGCGCGAGAAGGGCGTACTGCAGCCGCTGCTGGTGCGGCCGATCGACGGTGTGGAGGCGGCTTTCGAGCTGATCGCCGGCGAGCGGCGGTGGCGCGCGGCGCAG
>DATJSJ010000236.1:0-7345 GCA_035504175.1 Acetobacteraceae bacterium | reverse complement strand
TTCGGGTGCGAGTTCACCTCGGTCTTGATGTAGTTGTCGACGTTGTCGTGCGTGATCTTCACCGTGCGCGCGTTGAACTCGCGGTGGATGCGCGGCTCCTTGGCCGGGTCGAACTTGCCCTGCGAGGCTTCGAGCCCCATCGAGAGGCCGATCCCACCCTGCCAGTACGGATCGGAGGTGACGGTGCAGACGAACTCGCCGGCCTTGACCGCCTCGACCGCGGCCTTGATGCCGTCGATCCCGACGACCGGGATCTTGCCCGCCAGGCCCTGCGCCCGCATCGCCTCCAGCGCGCCGGTGCCCATGTCGTCATTCGCCGCCCAGACGCCCTTGATCTTGTCGCCGAAGCGGGTGAGCCAGGAATTCATGATGTCGAAGGCCTTCTGCGCCTGCCAGTCGGCGGTCTGGAAGTCGAGCAGCGTGATCTTCGGGTGCTTCTTCAGCGTCTCCATCATTCCCTTGCGGCGGGTGATCGCCGCCGAATTGGAAATGATGCCGCCGATCGCGACATAGCCGCCCTCGTCGCCCATCGCCTTGAACAACTGCTCGGTGATGTAGGCGCCGTTGGTGACGCCGTCGAACTCGATATGGCTGATGTAGTACGGGTTGAAGTCCCAGGGATGCAGGTCGGCCGGCTTGTTCCACCAGGACACGACGTAGACCTTCGCCTTGTGGCAGGCCTCGACGATCGGACGCGCATCCGGCGTGTTGTTCGGATCGACGGCCAGCACCATGTGGCCGCCGGTCTTGGCGATCATCGCGCGGATGTCGGAGATGCCCTTCTCGCTGTTGCCTTCCGTCACCAGCGTGACGTTCGGCATGCCCATTTCCTTCGCGAACGCGTCCGCGCCCTGCTTCCACACCGCGTGATACGGGTTGGACAGCGAGCGGATCGAGGTGACCAGCAGCGGCGGATTGTCCGCCCAGCCGCGCCGCGGCAGCCCGGCCAGGGCAGCGGCTCCGGCGCCGACCGCCGCGGCGCCGGCCAGCAAGCGGCGGCGCCCGACGGCGAAGGGCAGAGCATGGTTGTCGCGTGTCATCACCCGATCCTCCCAACAAAGACCGATCTGCGCCGGCCATTCCAGGCACCTGCCGGGATGCCGACCGCTCGACATTCCGGTTGTAGGACAACCCTATAACATGGGGACGATAGATAAAGCCTCGGGCGACGGCAACAGCCATCCCGGTCGCGGCCGCGGACGGGAAGCAAACGCGGCGTGACGGGCGGCGCGTCCGGGCCGGCCCGACCCGAGCGGTTTCGACCATTGCGTCCGCGCCTGTCCGGTCATCACCGGCTCACCGCGCGCCGAGCGCAGGCCCGCGGACGGGCGCGGCCTACGGCGTCGCCGGCGCCTGTCGCCGCACCGCCCGCGCCGCGTCGAGGAACGCGCGCAGCTTCGGCGTCCCGGCCGAGCGGCGGGGGAAATAGAGGAACAGGCCAGGCTCGGTGAGGGCTGCCTCCGGCAAGACCTGGCACAGCCGTCCGGCCTGCAGGTCCGCGTGCACCAGCGGCTCGAAGAGATAGGCGATGCCGATGCCGGCCAGCGCCAGCTCGCGCGCATAGACCGGGTCGGTCACGATCACGCTGCCCCGCACCGCGACCGCGACATCCGCGCCGTCCTGCCGCAGCTCCCAGGCATAGAGGCGCTGCGCCGCGAGCAGGCGGAAGCCGATGCAATTGTGCGCGCGCAGCGCCGCAATCGAGTCCGGCCGGCCGCGCGCCGCGAGATAGGCGGGGGCGGCGACCATGATCGCGGCGAAGGGCGGCGTCAGTCGCGCCGCCACCATGTCCTGCTCGATCATCTCGCCGAGCCTTATGCCGGCGTCGAAGCCCTCGGCCACGATGTCGGTGAGCGCGTCGTCGCTCGTCACGTCCACGGTCAGCGCCGGATGCCGCCGGGCGAGAAGCGCCAGGATCGGGGTGAGCGCGATCGGCAGCGCGACGCGCGGCGCGTTGAGCCGCAGCAGGCCGGTCACCGCGCCCCGATCCGCGGCGACCCGCTCCAGCGCCGCCTCGATCTCGCCGAACGTGCGATCGAGCACCGCCAGCACGGCGGCGCCGGCTTCGGTCGGCGCGACGCTGCGCGTCGTGCGCGTGAACAGCGGGATGCCCAACCCGTCCTCGACCGTTCGGACGGCGTGGCTGACCGCGGAGGCGCCCATGCCGAGCTCGTTGGCCGCGCCGACGAAGCTCCGCCGCCGCGCCACGGCCAGCACCACCGGGAAATGCGGCAGCAGGCTGCGATGCATTGCTGAGCCATATCGCATAACCACGGCGAACAGAACCGGATGATCGATCGCTTGCGGCGTCCCATCCTCTGGCTCGCGGCCGATCGCCGGCCGCGCGAGAGGAGGTCAGCATGAGCGATCATAGCCAGGTCTGGTTCATCACCGGCGCCTCGTCCGGGTTCGGCCAGGCCTTCGCGATGCACGCGCTGGACCGCGGCTTCGCGGTCGTGGCGACGGCCCGCGATTCCGCCCGGCTCGATGCGCTGGTGCGGCAGGCGCCGTCGCGCGTCCTGGCGCTGCCGCTCGACGTGACCCGGCCGGAGCAGGTGCAGCCGGCGATCGAAGCCGCCCTGGCGCGCTTCGGGCGCATCGACGTGCTGGTCAACAATGCCGGCTACGGCATCGTCGGCGCGGTGGAAGAGACCTCGACCGAGGAACTGCGTGCCGTCATGGAGACGATGTTCTTCGGCGCCGTCGCGGTGACCCGCGCCGCCTTGCCGGCGCTGCGGGCGCAGGGTCAGGGCGCGATCGTCAACATCTCCAGCATGGGCGGGCAGATGTCGGTCGCCGGATTCGGCGCCTATTCGGCGGCGAAATTCGCGCTGGAGGGTCTGTCGGAGGCGCTGGCGCAGGAACTCGCCCCGTTCGGCATCAAGGTGCTGATCGTCGAGCCCGGCGCGTTCCGCACCGATTTCGCCGGCGGTGCGCTGCGTCACATGCCGGAATTGCCGGCCTATCGCGCCATCGTCGGCCCGACGCATGATTTCGCCCGCGGCATGCACGCGACCCAGGACGGCGACCCGCGCAAGGCCGCGGCGGCGATCGAGGCGGCGCTGGCCGCATCCGACACGCCGCTGCGGCTACAGCTCGGCGCGGACGCGATTGCGGCCGTGCGCGCGCACGCGGAGACGCTGCTGGCGGCGCTGGGGCGCTGGGAGGCGCGCGGCGCCGACGTCCGGTGCGAGCCGACCGCGTGATCCCGCCGGACAGGGCTCAGGCGCGGCGGCGCACCGGGCGCGGCCGCGCCGTGCCGGCGTGCCCCGGCCCGGCGAGCGCGGGCGTGGCGCGCGCCGTGCTCGCCCGCTCGATCAGATGCGCCGGCACGATGATCACCTCCTGGCCCTCGGCCCGATCGGCCGCCAGGCCGCGCTGCAGGATCGCGACCGCCTGGTCGATCATCACCGCGGCGTCCTGCACGCAAGTGGTGAGCGCGTAGCCGGCCCAGTCGGCGGCGGGGATGCCGTCGAACCCGGCGACCATGAGATCCTCGGGAACACGCAGCCCGCAGCGGATGCGGGCGGCATCCATCACGCCGAGCGCCATCAGGTCGTTGGCGCAGAAGATCGCATCGGGCGGATGCTGCGCGTCGAGCAGGGCGAGCCCCGCCTCGAACCCGCCCTCATAGCGAAACCCGCCGCTCGCCTGCGCCGGCGACGGCAGGCCGCGTTCCGCCAGCCGGGCGCAGAACCCCTGCCGCCGCTCGGCGCTGGCCGGGCTGTCGGCCGGGCCGGCGACGAAGCCGCAGCGCCGCGCGCCGCGCGCCACGAACAGATCGGCGACGGCGCGCCCGGCGGCCTCGTTGTCGCAGCAGATCGCGGAGATCCACTCATTGTGGATCGGCGTGTTGAAGCTGATCACCGGGATGCGCAGCCGCGACAGCTCGGCCGCCGCCTGCGGCGACAGGATCGCCAACGCGCTGACGATCGCATCGACCCGGTAACTCGCGAGCCGCGGGATCGCGCCGTCCAGCATATGGCCGCTATCGGCGTGCACCAGCAGCACCTGGTGGCCGGTTTCCTGCAGCCGCACGGTGAAGCGCTCGAGCACCGTGGCGTAGAACGGGTTGTCCATGCCGCCGGTGACCAGCGCGACGAGATTCGACCGCTCGGTCAACATGATGCGCGGGATGGCGCTCGGCCGGTAGCCGAGCGCCGCGGCGGCTTCCAGTACCTTGCTGCGGGTCGCGTGGGACACGCTCGCCCCCGGCTTGAAGGTGCGCGACACCGCCGATTGCGACACGCCGGCCAGGCGCGCGACATCGGTGGAGGAGGCGTAGCGCTTGCCGGTCGCCCCGTTCATGCGCCGATCGCGCCATCCATCCGGCGGCGGACCGGCACGGCGTCGCGCGCCATCGTCACCTGCATCCTCCTCGCTCGGCCATTCTCCTCGCCCTGGCCGGCTCGCCGCTGCATCCGGCTGCGGTATAATCCCGATTCCGTGATCATCGCCGCCGAAGCTGTGCTTGACCGTCCCGGAGCGCCGTGCATAGCTATGCAAAGGAAATGCATAGCTAGTCAATAGCTGGCGGGCCCGGCCATCAGTCGGGTGGGGAGGATGCCGTGGATCTGGCACTCAAGGACAAGGTTGCCGTCATTACCGGCGGCAGCGTCGGCATCGGGCTCGCGGTTGCGGACGCGCTCGCGGCCGAGGGCGTGCATCTGGTGCTCGCCGCCCGCGATGCCGCGCGCCTGCAGGAAGCGGCGCGGCAGATCGCCGCGTCGCGCGGCGTGCGCGCCGAGGGCGTCGCCTGCGACGTCGCGACAGCCGAGGGCACGGGGGCGCTGATCGACGCGACCGAGCGCCTGTTCGGCGGCGCCGACATCCTGATCAACAACGCCGGCACCGGCAGCAACGAGACGATCATGGAGGCGCCGGACGAGAAGTGGCAGCACTACTGGGACCTGCATGTCATGGCCGCGGTGCGGCTGTCGCGCGGCCTGGTGCCCTCGATGCGCCGGCGCGGCGGCGGCGCGGTGCTGCACAACGCCTCGATCTGCGCCGTGCAGCCACTCTGGTACGAGCCGATCTACAACGTCACCAAGGCGGCGCTGATGATGTTCTCCAAGACACTGGCCCTGGAGGTGATCGGCGACAATATCCGCGTCAACTGCATCAATCCCGGCCTGATCCTGACGCCGGACTGGATCAAGACGGCGAAGCAGCTCACCGCCGACAAGGGCGGCGACTGGCAGGCGCATCTGGATGCGGTCGCGCGCGAGCACGCGCCGATCCGGCGCTTCGCGACCCCGGAGGAGCTGGCGAATTTCTTCGTCTTCCTCTGCTCCGACCGCGCCAGCTATTCAGTCGGCGCGACCTATTTCGTCGATGGCGGCATGCTGAAGACGGTGTGAGCGGATCGTGGCGGCGATGATGCCGGCGCCGGCGGATCACCGCGCCCGCGCTCCGATGCAGCCGGGTGGCGATGCGTCCGGCCTCGTGGCGCCGCCGCGCCCGGCAGCGGCGTCCGGCCTCGCCGCCGCGCCGGCGGAGCTGCTGCGCTTCGAGGGGATCGACAAATCCTACGCCGCCACCCGCGTCCTGAGCGACCTCTCCTTCGCCATCGGCGCCGGGCGGGTCCACGCGCTGGTCGGTGAGAACGGCGCCGGCAAGTCGACCCTGGTCAAGATCATGACTGGAATCATCCAGGCGGATACCGGGGCGATCATCCTCGACGGCACGCCGGTTGCCTTCGCCGATCCGGTCGCGGCGCGCGACGCCGGCATCGCGGCGGTGTACCAGGATCCGAAACTGTTCCCGCATCTCGACGTCGCGGAGAACATGTTCGTCGGCGCCTATCCGCGCACCGCGATGGGCGCGGTCGATCGCCGCGCGATGTACGCGCGCGCCGGCGAGTTGCTGCGCCGGCTCGGCGTGCGGCTCGATCTGCGCGCGCTGGTCGCCGGGCTCTCGATGGCTGAGTTGCAATTCGTCGAGATCGCCCGCGCGCTCTCCACCGAGCTCAGGCTGCTGATCCTGGACGAGCCGACCTCGCCGCTGACCCCGGCCGAGGCGGAGCGGCTGTTCCGCATCGTCCGCGGCCTGCGCGATCAGGGCCGCTCGGTGCTGCTGATCACGCACCGGCTGGAGGAGGTGGAGGCGATCGCCGACGACGTGACCGTGCTGCGCGACGGCAGGCACGTCGCGACGCGGCCGGCGCGGGAGCTCGATCGGCCGGCGATTGTCAACCTGATGGTCGGCCGCACGCTCGACCAGCTCTTCGCCGAGCGCCACGCCACGGCGCCCGGGCCGGAGGTGCTGCGCGTCGAAGGCCTGGCGCGGCGCGGCGTCTTCGCCGGCGTGTCCTTCGCGCTCCGCGCCGGCGAGATCGTCGGCATGGCCGGGCTGGTCGGCGCCGGTCGCTCGGAGATCGCGCAATCCCTGTTCGGCATGGCGCCGCCCAGCGCCGGTCGGATCCTGCTGCGCGGGGCGGAGATCCGCCCGCGCAGCCCGAAGCAGATGCTGCGCGCCGGCCTCGCCTATCTGCCGGAGGACCGCGACGGCCAGGGGCTGATCATGGCCGAGACGGTGGCGCAGAACGCGACGCTGCCGATCATCAGGCGGCTCGCGCGCCTCGGCGTCGTCGATCGCGGCGAGGTGCGGGCGGTGGCGCGCCAGGCGGTCGAGACCTACCGCGTGCGCACCAGCGGCATCGACCAGGTCGTGGCCCAGCTCTCCGGCGGCAACCGCCAGAAGGTCGCCTTCGCCCGCTGGCTCGCGACCAAGCCCGCCGTGCTGATCCTGGATGAGCCGACGCATGGCGTCGATGTCGGCAGCAAGGCGCAGATTCACCACATCATCGCCGATCTCGCCGCGTCCGGCCTCGCCGTGCTGCTGATCTCCTCCGACCTGCCGGAGGTGCTGGCGATGAGCGATCGCATCCTCGTCGTCGCCGAGGGCCGCATCGTCGCCGACATTTCGCGCGAAGCCGCGACGCAGGAGAGGGTGATGACCGCGGCGACCGGCGCGGCGGCGCCCGCCGATATGGCGCCCGGACGATGAGCGGCACCGCCGCAAGCGGCGGAGGCGTCGCCGCCTGGGCGCTGCGCCTGCGCGTCACCGGCGTCATCGCCTTCGTGCTGCTGCTGGCACTCGTGTTCACGGCACTCCGGCCCCGCTTCGCGACGGCGCAGAACATCGAGGTGGTGGCGGGGAACGCCTCGATCCTGGCACTCGCCGCCGCGGCCCAGGCGGTGGTGCTGCTGACCCGCAATCTCGACGTCTCGGTCGGCGCGATCATGGGCTTCGCCGCCTATCTCACCGCCGATTTCGCAGTGCACTACCCGCATGCCGGGCCGGTGATCGTGCTGGTCGCGGTGCTGCTCGGCCTGTTGCTCGG
>DATJSJ010000235.1:0-18615 GCA_035504175.1 Acetobacteraceae bacterium | reverse complement strand
GGAGCTGCACGGCGACGAAGAACGCGCCCTGATCCTCCTCCGGCAGGAAGCCGGTGGGCGTGATGCGCGAGATCAGGCCGATCCCCACCCCGAAGGCGGCCACCAGCACGATCGCCAGCACCGCGAGACGCAGCAGCCGCTTCACCACCGCGACATAGCCGTCGCGCACGTGGTCGATGCCGCGCAGCACCCGCGCCATGATGCCGCGCCGCGGCCCGTCATGGCGCAGGAACACGCCGCACAGCGCCGGCGACAGCGTCAGCGCGTTGACCGCCGAGATCACCATGGCGACGCTGATCGTCACCGCGAACTGGCTGAACAACTCGCCGGAAATGCCGGGAATGAAGCCGATCGGCACGAACACCGAGAGCAAAACGAGGCTGATCGCAATGATCGGCGCCGTGATCTGCGTCATCGCCTTCTTGGTCGCGTCCTTGGGCGAGAGGTCGGGCTCCTCCTCCATCACCCGCTCGACATTCTCGACCACGACGATCGCGTCGTCGACCACGATGCCGATCGCCAGTACCATGGCGAGCAGCGAGATCGTGTTCGCGGAGTAGCCGAGTGCGAGCAGCACCGCGAAGGTGCCGATCAGGCTGACCGGCACGGCAATCGCCGGGATGATCGTGGCCCGCAGATTGCCGAGGAACAGGAACACCACCGCCACGACCAGGGCGAAGGCGATCGCCAGCGTGTGGATCACCTCGCTGATCGTGTCGCTGACGAAGGTGGTGCTGTCGTACATCACCTTGGCGTGCAGGCCGGCCGGGAAGCGCTTCTCGAGCTGGTCGAGGGTGCGGTGCACGGCGGCGGCGGTGGAGACGGCGTTCGCACCCGGGGCGAGATAGATGCCGATCGGCACGCCGGGCTGGCCGTTGATGCGCGCCTCGCTATCCTCGTTCTGCGCCCCCATTTCGACCCGCGCGACGTCGCGCACGCGCAGCAGGCTGCCGTCGGGATTGGCGCGCAGCACGATGTTGCCGAACTGCTCCGTTGTCGACAGCCGGCCCTGGGTCTGGACGTTGAGCTGGAACTGCTGCTCGTTGCTGATCGGCCGCGCCCCGATCCGTCCCACCGGCGCCTGCACGTTCTGCGCCTCGATCGCCGCCATCACGTCGGACGGCGAGAGCTTGAGCTGGTTCAGGCGCTGGATGTCGAACCAGATCCGCATCGAGTAGTTGAGCTTGGCGAACAGGCTCGCCTGGCCGACGCCCGGCGTGCGCGAGATCGCGTCCAGCACGTTGATCGTCGCGTAGTTGGTGATGAAAAGCGGGCTCTGCTTGCCGCCCTCACTGTAGAGGATGATGAACTGCAGGATGGCGGAGGATTTCTTCGCCACCTTCAGGCCTTCGAGCTGCACCTCCGCCGGGAGCTGCGACAGCGCCGTCTGCACCCGGTTGTTGACGTTGACGGTGTCGATGTCCGGGTCGGTGCCGAGCTCGAAGCTGACGGTCAGGTTGTAGCTGCCGTCATTGCCGCTCGTCGACTTCATGTACAGCATCTTGTCGACGCCGACGATCTGCGCTTCCAGCGGCTGCGCGACACTCTGTTCGACAACCGCGGCCGAGGCGCCGGGATAGGTGGCGCTGACATTGACCTGCGGCGGCACGATGTCGGGGAATTGCGACACCGGGATGCGGGTCATCGCCAGCAGCCCGGCGATCGTAATCACGATCGCAATGACGATCGCCAGCCGCGGCCGGTCGACGAAGACGGCGGAGATCATGGCTCAGCCATGCGTCCCGGCGCCGGCATGGCCGGACGGCGCGGCGCCCGTGGCCGGCGCGCCGGCTGCCGGCGCCGCCCCGCCGGGCTCGATGGCATTGCCGGCCGAATCCGACAGCGACACCGGCTCGCTGGCCGGGCCGGGGGCGACCGTGATGCCCGGGCGCACGCGCTGCAGCCCCTCCAGCACCACCATCTCGCCCAGTTGCAGCCCGTGCAGCACCACCGCCGTGGTCGGCGTCGACTGGCCGAGCTGGATGCGGCGCTGCTCCACCTTGTTGTGCGCGTCGACCACGTAGACGTAGTCGCCCTGCTGGTCGCTCAGCACCGCGGCACGCGGGATCGCGATCACCTCGACCGGCTGCACGCCCTGCAGCAGCACGGTGACGAACTCGCCATCCTCGAGCTCGCGGTCGCCGAGTTCGCTGTCGCCGGTGCCCGGCTTCACCGGGTTCGGAATCGTGCCGCGCAGGATCACGGTGTCGGTATCCGGGCTGACAGTGTTGTCGACGAAGTTGAGCTTGCCCTCCTGGCCGTAGATCCGCCCGTCCGGCAGGCGCAGCTTGATCACGATCGCCTTGAAGCCGCCGCGCTTGGCGTAGCGGCGGCGCAGATCGAGTTCCTCGCGCTGCGCCACGGGGAAGACGACGTACATCGGGTCCTGGCTGACGATCGTGTTCAGCGGACCGCTGCTCGGGCTGACGACGTTGCCGACCGTAATCACGTCGCGGCCGATCTTGCCGGCAATCGGGGCGTGGATCTCAGTATAGCCGAGATTGATCTGCGACTGCTGCAGCTGTGCCTGCGCCGCGAGGAGCTGGGCCGCGTCGCTGCGCTGCGCCGCGAGCGCGTCATCGTAGGTGGAGCGCTGGCCGGCCGGGGTGCTGAGCAGGGCCTTGGCGCGGTTCAGCGTGATCGTCGCGTTCTGCAGCTGCGCGTTGGCCTGGGCGACGGAGGCCTGTTTGGCCAGCACGTCGGCCTGGAACGGCGGCTGCTCCAGCCGGTAGAGCAGGTCGCCTTTCTTGACCTCGGCACCCTCGGTGAAGAAGCGCTGCTCGAGGAAGGCGGTGACGCGGGCGACCAGGGAGACCCGGTCGGTCGCCTGGATGCGGCCGATGAACTGGTCGGATTCGGTGATCGGCTGCTTGCGCGCCCGTATGACGCCGACCGCGGGCGGGCCACCCATGCCCATCTGCGCGCGGGCGCGCTCCGGCGTGCCGCTCACCGCGGCAATCGATAGCCCGAAAGTCAACGCCAGCAGGATGCGCAGGCGCATCGAGCCCCCCGAATGCACGCGTCGATGACCAGGACCCCGGGCGCCGGAGCGCAGGATGGGTCGCTGCATCACAGCAATAGGGAGACGAGTACGGAATGGTCAACCACCCCGGGCGAAGAGGCGGGCCGAAGACCGGGCGCCGGTTGGCCCGCGGCCGGGCGCCGGTGCATGCTGGCGCGGACAGGGCGGAGGCGCGGGGACGTGGCGGAGGCGGTGACGGTGTGCGAGGTCGGGCCGCGCGACGGGCTGCAGATCGCGCATGGGATGATGCCGACGGCGGCGAAGCATCGCTGGATCGCGGCGCTGGCCGCCGCCGGCCTGCGCGAGATCGAAGTCGGCAGCTTCGTGCCGCCGCGCCTGGTGCCGCAGATGGCCGACACCGACGAAGTGGTGCACCAGGCGGTCACGATCGCGGGATTGTGTGTCGTGGCCCTGGCGCCGAACCAGCGCGGGGCGGCGCGGGCGGCCACGGCCGGGGCGCATCGGATCAGCATCCCGGTCTCGGTCAGCGAGGGCCACAGCCGGGCCAATCTTGGCCGCACGCCGGCCGAGCAGGTGGCCGAGGTCGGGCGCATGGTCGCCTGGCGCGACGCGGCGGCGCCGGGTCTGGCGATCGAGGCGGTCTGCTCGACCGCTTTCGGCTGCTCGATCGACGGGGCGGTGCCGGAGGCGGCCGTGCTGCGCGTCGCCGAGGGCCTCGCCGCGGCCGGGGCTGAGCGGATCGGGCTCGCCGACACGGTCGGCTACGCCAATCCGGCGCAGGTGCGCTCCCTGGTGCGGTCGGCGCGGCGCGCGGTCGGCGACCGGCTCTCCGGCCTGCATCTGCACGACACGATGGGACTCGGCCTCGCCAATGCGCTGGGCGGGCTGGAGGAGGGGGTGCGGCGGTTCGACGCGGCGCTGGCCGGGCTCGGCGGCTGCCCCTTCGCGCCCGGGGCTTCCGGCAACATCGCGACCGAGGATCTGGTGTTTATGCTGGAGAGCATGGGGTTTGCCACCGGCATCGACCTCGCGGCGCTGATCGCCGCGCGCGGCCCGCTCGCCGAGGGGCTGCCGGGGGAGACGTTACGCGGCCAGGTGGCCGTGGCCGGGCTGCCGCGCGGCTGGCGGGCGGCGGCCTGTCACCGGCATCCGGGAGTCGACGGGGACTGAGAGCAACTGGTCACCACATTGTTCACGCAGATGAAGATGTTGTGGTCGACTTTGATCCCACCCAGCGATTGGATCGTGTCGTTGGTGCAAACGTGCAGGAGGCGGCTCGGGTGGTTCGGTTCGGCTGCCTGGGTGGCGCCCGAAGGGCCGTCGGTGGTCAGTGAGCCGAACAATTGATTCTGCCCCGCGACCCAGCCGCCGGGCGGCAGTTGCGTGCAGATCAGCCAGTTCCGGTCAACGCTCAGTCCGACCATGGCAGCAAAGGTCGGGCAGGCGTGAATGCTGATCGAGCCGCTGCCGAAATTGACGCCGAACGTCAGATGCGTACTGGTGTCCACGAAGGGCGGCGCGAGCGGTTCCGGCACGGTCGAACACAGGAAGCGGTTGTTCTCCACGTCGACGCCGATCAGCAGCGCATTGCCTTTGCAGACATGGACCATGACGTTCTGCGCCCCGCCCGGGGCACTGAATTGCCCTTGCGTGCTGTCATCCTCGAATGGCTGCGCCCGGAGATCGGCCGCGAAGCCTATCGAGGCTCCCAGCCATACGGTCGCCGCCAGCGCGCAGCGGGATGCGACTCCCGCCGCATCAATCCCGGCGGTTCGGTCTCGGAACATGGGGCGGCCTCCTCGTGATGCCGGATCGGCCCGGCAGTCTCCGTCGGCAGTCGATCAGCCGACTTCCTCCACTGTCATCTGATACTGTTGTCTAAGCAAGTCCGGATCGTTCTCTTCTTCAAATATTGCAAACTCCGGCGCGGCACGGAAATCCCAGATGCCCGGGCGCGCGCCGCGCGGCTGCCAGCGGAAATCGGCCGATCCGTCGCAAATGAAATCGCAGAACGCGGCGAGCAGCGGCAGCGACGGCGCATATTCCTCGACCCAGAGGAACGCGCCCATCTCGTTGACCTCGAGGAAGCTGTAGGTGCCGTCCGGCTGGCGGATGATGTCGATGCAGCCGAACACGATGCCGAGCCGGCGCATCAGGCCGAGGCACCCTTCGCGCACCGCATCGGGCAAATCGTACGGCGTCAGCTCGCGCCGGTAGAGGTCCTGCTTCCAGTCGATCACCTCGGGCGCGTCCGCCGGCGGCGGGTCGATGCGCGCGGCGAAGCAGGTCTGGCCCATCACGGTGATGCGCAGCTCGTACTCGCGCGGCAGCGCGGGCTGGAAGATCGCCGGCGCGGCGCGGACGGCGAACTCGTTGGCGAGCACGGCGGCATCGAAGCGCGTGGCGTAGAAGGTGTGCAGCCGCTCCGCCGCCTGCCATGACGCCGGGAAGAACGGCTTGATCACCACCTGCCCGGCATGGCGGTCGACGAAGCCGCGGATCGCCTCGGGATCATTGGCGATCAGCGTGTCCGGCACGGCGAGCCCGGCGGCGCGCGCTGCATGCAGTTGCAGCGGCTTGCAGATCGCGCGGTAGCGCCCGTCCAGCGGGTTGACCCAGCGCGCTGCCGGCGCCAGCAGCCGCAGCGTGCCCTCGAGGAAGAACCGCGCCTCCCGCGATGCGATCATGCGGTCGGATGGATGCAGATCCGGGTGCAGGGTCGGCCGCGCCATGCGGCGGCTCCAGACGGTGTCGAACTCCTGGCCGCCGGCGAGATCCGCGATGCCCTCCAGCGCAAGTGTGGGATCGCCTTCGGGCGGGATGCGCAGCGCCGCCGATTGCCGACCGGGGAAGCGATCCATCCTCCAGACAACCGGGCTGTGGCCCGACCGGCGCAGCGCCCATTCGACGGCGGAGACATGGATGTCGGCGGCGTGACTGAGGATCAGCACCCGGGTCATGGCGAGGCACCTCGCGGCGGCGGGAGGGGTGGCGGCAGGCGTTGGGGCGCGCGCCGGCGCCGGCCGCGGCAAGCGGCCGTGCGGCGCCGTCGCGGGAGCCGACCGGCCCGGTCGGGACCGGCCGGCCCGCGGCGATGCGCGATCAGGCGAGACAGACGGAGTCGCAGTCGTCGCAGCCGCACGAGCAGCTCGTCGTGCCGGCAGCGCGCAGGCCGCCGCTGATCTGGTCGATCTCTTCGGCGGTCATTTCGCGCGCGACCAGCCGGTGCAGCACCCGGTTCGAGTCCTCGGTCGGCATCGCGTCGTCGAGACGATAGTCCATCTGAGCCTCCTGGGCTGATGAGGGTTACGCCGCCGGACGGGCCGATGCCGCTGCGGCCTGCCCGGCCACGGGCTCGTGCCCGGCCCGGCGGTCCTCCGACTATCGGGGTTTCGTTGCGATATCGGTGTGAGCGGGATCACACGCCGCGCGATGCGCCGTGGTCAGTGCAGCGGCCAGGCCTGCAGGATCAGCCAGGTGCCGAACACCGCGACGATGCAGGAGAGCGGCAAGCCGAGCCGCCAGTAATCGCCGAACCGGTAGCCGCCCGGACCCATCACCAGCGCGTTATTCTGATGCCCGATCGGGGTGAGGAAATCGCAGGAGGCGCCGACTGCGACCGCCATCAGGAACGCATCCGGCGCGTCGTGCAGATTGTGCGCCACACTCGCCGCGATCGGGCCCATGACCAGCACCGCCGCGGCATGGTGCAGGAACGGCGTCACCAGCATCGACACGACCAGCACCAGCGCCACCGCGAGCCCGCCCGGCAGGTGCGCGGCCAGGATGGTCAGCCCGTCGGCGATCAGCCGCGCGGCGCCGGTGTCGCGCAGCGCCTCGCCGACCGGGATCAGGCAGGCGAGCATGACGATGATCGGCCATTCCACGGCCTCATAGGCCTCGACCGGGCTGAGCCGCCCGGTCAGCACCACCAGCACCGCGGCGGCGAAAAATGCGACCTCGGCATGCAGCACGCCGGTCGCGATCAGCACCATGGCGCCGAGCAGGAACAGCAGCGGCATGACGCTGCCGACCTCCCGCCCGATGGTCAGGCTGCGTCCGGCGAGCGGCAGGCAGCCGAGCGACGCGAGCGTCTCCGGCAGCCGGCTTCGCCGTCCCTGCAGCAGCACGATGTCGCCCATGCGGAAACGGTTGCGGCGCAGCGGCGCGCTGATGCGCTGACCGCCGCGGCTCAGCGCCAGCACGTTGACCTCGTAGCTCTGACGCAGATGCAGCTGGCTCGGGGTCCGCCCGATCAGCGCCGATTCGGCGCCGACCACGGCCTCGACGGTCTGCAGATCGTCGTCCTTGTCCTGCGGTGCGGTCGCGGCGATTTCCGCGGCGCCGAGCAGCTCCAGCCCGGCCTCCGCGACGAAGGGCTGCAGCGCCGCGGGATCGGCCTGCATCACCAGCACGTCATCGGCGAACAGGCGCCAATGGCCGGCCGGGATGTAGCGCCGGTCGTGCTCGCGGATGATGCCGATGACGGTGACGTCACCTTCGCCCAGCGCCTCCAGCTCCTCCACGGTGTGCCCGACCATCGGCGAGGCGGGCGGCAGGCGGGCCTCGCTCTGGTAATCGTCGATCGGGGGCCGCCGGTCGCTGCCGGTCTGCGCCCGCCGGTCGCGCGGCAGCAGCCGCCAGCCGACGGCGAGGAAGGCGATGGCCACGATCGAAAGCGGCAGCCCGACCGGCGCGAAATCGAACAGATGGTAGGGATGGCCGATCGTCTCCTGCCGCACGGTCGAGATCAGCAGGTTGGGCGAGGTGCCGATCAGGGTGATGGTGCCGCCGATCAGCGAGCCGAAGGCGAGCGGCATCAGGTAGAGCGAGGGCGGGCGCTCGCCGCGCTGCGCCGCCTGGATCGCGATCGGCATGAAGATGCCGAGCGCGCCGACATTCTTCATGAAGGCGGAGAGGAACGTCACCGCCGCGATCAACGCACCGAGTTGCAGCGACAGGCGCCGCAGGTGCCGCAGCGCGCGGCGCATGGCGATATCGACCAGGCCGGAGACCGCGATCGCCCGGCTCAACACCAGCACGGAGGCAATGATGATGATGACGGGATTGGCGAAGCCGAGAAAGGCGCGATTCGCCGGCACCACGCCGGCAAGCGTCGCCACCGTCAGCGCCAGCGCCGAGACCAGGTCGTAGCGCAGCCGGTCGGAGGCGAACAGCACCAGCATACCGCCGATGATGGCGAAGGCCTCGATCTGGTGCAGCGTCACGCGCCGGCGCCCGTCACGCGATCATCTGCATGGAACGACCGGCCCGGATCAGTTCAGGAACAGCTTGCCGGGATTGAGGATGCCGCGCGGGTCGAGCGTCGCCTTGAGCGATCGCATCACCGCCAGTGCCTCCGCCCCGTGCTCCTGTTCGAGGAATTCGCGCTTGCCGAGGCCGACGCCGTGCTCGCCGCTGCACGACCCGCCGAGGGCGAGCGCGCGGGCGACGATGCACCGGTCGAGCGCCCAGGCGCGCGCGTAGCCATCCGATGAATCCGGCACCGCGATCTGGCAGTGGAAATTGCCGTCGCCGACATGGCCGACGATCGCGGCGTACAGCCCCGACGCTTCGATATCGGCGCGCGCGCCGAGCACCGCCTGAGCCAGGCGGGAGATCGGGACGATCGCGTCGGTGACGACGGTGCGGCAGCCGGGATGGCGCGACGTCACGGCCCAGTACGCATCGTGCCGCGCCTGCCACAGCCGCGCCCGCGCCTCGGCCTCGGTCGCCCAGGCGAAACCGCGCGCGGCGAAGCCGGCGGCGATCTCCTGCGTCTGCGCTGCCTGTTCGGCGACGCCGGCGGGGCTGCCGTGGAACTCGAACAGCAGCGTCGGCAGCGCCGCGAGACCCTCGAGGCGGGAATAGGCGATCGATGCCGCCATCTGCACCGTGTCGGCAAGCTCGATCCGGGCGACCGGGATGCCCGCCTGCATCACCGCGATCACCGTCTCGACCGCATCCTCCAGCCGTTCGAACTGGCAGATCGCCGCCGAGATCGCCTCCGGGATGCCGTGCAGGCGAAGCTGGATCTCCGTGATCACGCCGAGCGTGCCTTCGGAGCCGATGAACAGCCGCGTCAGGTCGTAGCCGGTGGCCGATTTGCGCACCCGCCCGCCGGTGCGGATCATGCGGCCGTCGGCGAGGACGACGGTCAGGCCGAGCACGTTCTCGCGGATCGTGCCGTAGCGCACCGAGCCGGTGCCGGAGGCGCGGGTCGCACACATGCCGCCGATCGTGCATTCGCTGCCGGGATCGACCGGGAAGAACAGTCCCTGGTCGCGCAGATGCCGGTTCAGCGCCTGGCGCGTCACACCGGTCTCGACGCGGCAATCCATGTCGGCCGGATTGATCTCGAGCACGCGCGTCATGCGCGTGAGGTCAAGGCTGATGCCGCCCCGCACCGCGTTGACATGGCCCTCGAGCGAGGTGCCGGCGCCGAACGGCACCACCGGCACGCCGTGCGCGTGACACAGCGCGAGCAGGCGCGCGACCTCGTCCTCGCGCTCCACCAGCGCGACGGCCTCGGGCAGGGCCGGCGGCTGCGCACCTTCCCCATGCGCGTGCTGCTCGCAGAGGGCCGCGTTGGTGGTGATGCGGTCGCCGAGAAACCCGGCGGCGGCGATGACGGCGCGCGTGGCAGCGGAGGAGGCGGACATGCAAGGCTCCGGCACAGGCGCAGGCATGGGACGCTGCCCCGCGTCGGGGCTGGTCGCAGTCCTGCAAGGGGGTCAGGCCCGTCCCGCCCGGCCTCGCCGGAGCCCGTCAGGGGCGGAACGAGGCCGCCGCGGGACCGAAGCGGCTCAGCGAATGGTGCGCCGCCCGGGCGATCTCGTCGAGCAGGCCGGCCAGGCGGAACGGCTTGGGCAGGAGGCGTTGGTCCTTGCCGAGCCCATGCAGCTCTTCGAGAGCATCACGCGACCAGCCGGAGGTCAACACCACCGGCGTGCCGGGCCGCAGCGTCTCCAGTTTCCGCGCGATATCGACGCCCGTCACGCCGTTCGGCATCAGGATATCGGTCAGCAATACATCGATCGGCATGTCCGAACGCAGGAGCTCGAGCGCATCGCGTCCGTCCACCGCCGTATAGACCTGATAGCCACCCTCATTGAGCATGGCAACCGCGACGCTCAGCACGTCGGGGTCGTCCTCGACCACCAGCACGGCCGGCGTGTGGCTCGCGACCGGGGAATCCGCGACGGCGGCGATCGCGGCGCGCGGCAGCAGCAGCACGATTTCGGTGCCCCGGCCGGGCTCGCTGTCGATCCATAGATAGCCGTCGGACTGGCGGACGAAGCCGTAGACCTGGCTGAGGCCGAGACCGGATCCCTTGCCCACTTCCTTCGTGGTGAAGAACGGCTCGATCGCGCGTGGCAGGATCTCCTGCGCCATGCCGGCGCCGGAATCGCAGACCACGATCCTGACGTAATCGCCGGGCGCGATGTCGATGCCGGTCACGTCGTGGCCGCCGGCAATGGCGGCATTCGCGGTGGAGATCGCGAGTGTGCCGCCGTCGGGCATGGCGTCGCGCGCGTTCATGACCAGGTTGAGAATGGCCGATTGCAGCTGCGCCGGGTCGATCTCGACCGGATGCAGATTCGTCGCCAGGTCGAGTGTCAGCATCACCTGGTCACCGCAGGCATGGCGCAGCAGGTCCTGGAATACGGTGATCAGCGGATTGATCCGCGTCACCTCGGGATGCAGGATTTGCTGGCGGGAGAACGCGAGCAGCTGCGATGTCAGGTGCTGGCCGCGGTTCGCCGCCCTCGAGGCCGACTGCACCATGCGCTGGACCTGCGGGTCCTGCACCCGTGCCGCGATCAGATCCAGGCTGCCGATCACGACGGTGAGCAGATTGTTGAAATCATGGGCGACGCCGCCGGTCAGTCGGCCGATCGCCTCGGTCTTCTGCAGCTGCTGCACGGCGCGTTCCGCCTTCAGGCGCTCGGCGCTCGCCTGCTCGAGCTCCGCGGTGCGTTGCGCCAGCAGCTCGGCCAGCCGCCGCTCGCTCTCCTGCTGCGCGAGATCCGCGCGGCGGCGCTCCACCGCCGTCTGGATCGTGGCGTGCAGCTCGCGTTCCGAGAACGGCTTGATCAGGTAGCCGTAGGCGCGGGTGGCGCCGGCGCGCTCGAGCGTCGCGTCCTCCGAATGCGCCGAGAGATAGATCACCGCCGGCCGCTGCTCCGGTGGAATCCGCGCCACGGTCTCGATGCCGTCCATCTCGCCCTGGATGCGGATATCCATCAGCACCACGTCGGGTTGCACCGAGGCGATCAGCCGCAGCGCCTCGCTGCCCGAAGCGGCCGCCGCCGGCACCTCGTAGCCGAGCTTGACGAGCTGCTGCTGCAGGTGGAGCGCGACGATGCGCTCGTCCTCGACGATGAGAATCCGCGCTCTCATGCCCGGGCCTCCACGCGAAGCAGGGGAAAGCGCAGCGTGAGCCGGGTCGGCGCGGCACGCTGCACGTCCATCGCGCCGCCGAGTTGCTCGCACAGCAGCTTCACGAGCTGCAGGCCCAGCGTCTCGCTCGCCGCGAGATCGAGAGCGTCGGGCAGCCCGATCCCGTCATCGCTGACCTGCAAGGTCACCTGGCCGTCGGGCAGCGACCGCAGCAGCACCAGGATCGTGCCGCGTCGCCCGTCCGGGAAGCCGTGCTTGAGCGCATTGGAGATCAGCTCGTTGACCGCGAGGCCGCAGGGGATCGCCGCGTCGATGGGCAGGCGGACATCGTCGGCGTCGACGCCGATCGCGATCCGGCCCGGCTCGATCACGTAGGAGGAGACCAGCGCGGTCACCAGGCTTTCGAGGAAGCCGCGGAATTCGACCCGTGCGAAATCCTTCGATTCGTACAGGATCTGGTGGATGAGCGCCATCGAGCGGATGCGGTTCTGACTCTCCCGCACCATTTCCAGCGCCAGCGGGTCGGCGATGCGAGCCGATTGCAGGTCCAGCAGGCTGTGCACGACCTGCAGATTGTTCTTCACCCGGTGATGCACCTCGCCGAGCAGTATCTCCTTCTCGCGCAGCGCGCCGCGGATCCCCTCCTCGCGCTGCTTGCGCTCGGAGATGTCGACGATTGCCGAGAGCACCATCGTTCCCTCCTCGGTCTCGATCGGGTTGAGGCCGATCTCGACCGGGAACTCGCTGCCGTCGCGGCGGCGGGCGTAGAGCTCGCGCCCCGCCCCCATCGGGCGGGAGCGCGGATCGGCGAAGAAGGATCCGCGCAGCCCCGGATGCTGGCCGCGGAAGCGCTCCGGCACCAGCGTTTCCACCGGACGCCCCAGCATCTCCGCGCGGGTATAGCCAAACACGCTCTCCGCCTGGGTGTTGACCATTTCGATGCGCCCCTGGCCGTTGATCATAACCATGGCGTTGGGGGCGGATTCAACGACGCGGCGGAAGCGCTCCTCCAGCGCCTTGCGGGCGGAGATGTCGACGATGGCCGAGAGCACCATCGTTCCCTCCTCGGTCTCGATCGGGTTGAGGCCGATCTCGACCGGGAACTCGCTGCCGTCGCGCCGGCGGGCGTAGAGGTCGCGGCCGGCTCCCATCGGTCGCGCCCGCGGGTCGGAGAAGAAGGAGGCGCGCAGCCCGGGATGCGCCGGCCGGAACCGGTTCGGCACCAGGCGATCGACGTCCTGGCCCAGCAATTCGCCGCGGGAGTAGCCGAACATGCGCTCGGCCTGGACGTTGACCATGGCGATTGCCCCCGCCGCATCGACCAGAATCATCGCATTCGGCGCCGAGTCGATGATGCGGCGCAGCCGCTGCTCGAGCAGCATGGCGGCCGAGAGATCGCGCAAGACGACGACGAAACCGGCCGCGGGATCGCGGTTCAGCGCCGCGATGTCGACCGCCGCCCAGAACTGCTCACCGTCGCGGCGCAGGCGCCAGCCCTGCTCATAACAGCGCCGCGTCAATCGCGCGGCAGCCAGTGCACGCGCCGGTGCCCCCGCCTCGCGGTCCGACGCGGAATAGAGACCGTCGAGCGGACGTCCGATCATCTCGATGGCGTCGTAGCCGGTGACTTCCGTCGCGCCTTCACCCCAACTGGTGACGCAGCCTTCCGGATCGAGCACGAACACAGCCTGGTCGCCGAGGCCGGCTTCGAGCAGATCGAAAATCTCGCCGGTCCGCCGCGTCGCCCCGCGCGGCTCGGCGCGCCCGGCAATCTCGCCCGCGGTCTCGGGACGGGTGCGATCTTCGCTCATTCTTCGGTGTCCGTCCGCATGCCAGCGCCATCGCGCGATCTGCGGTCACAGACTGGCCGATCACGGCACCAACCTACGGTTGCAAAGCGCTCGCAGGGGGTTTGGCCTTGCCTCGCGGCAGATCTCGCTGATCGGTAGGTGTACATCTCCGGATATGTATGGCAAGAGGATCGGCCGAGACGGGGCGACGGCGCGGCCGACGGGTCGGCCGGCTGACCGGCCATCGCGCCCTGGCCGGCCCGGCGGGTTGTGTCACCTTGCATGCAAGCCGATCATCGGCCGGCGCTCGCGTGCCAGCCCGGACCAGCCGCTGCGGCCGGCGCAAAACATCGGCGCACGCATGGCCGGCCATCTCTGTCACCGCCCGTGCAATCCGACCCAATGCGGGCCTGCGCCCGTCGGCGATTGAGGGAAGGCGGGCGGATACTGGCGCTCGACTAAAATACCGCCGGTCTCGTGGTGCCTTGCGCGCCAAAGGCGGGGCGGCCGACGCGCCCAGGCCACACGTCACCGCACAAAACGTTAAGGTGCGATGTCGCAACATTGCGCTATCTGTGCAGACAACCTGCAGCACCGAGGTTCGCATGTGCCCCTTCGCGGTTCCACCGATGCCCGCCCCGATGGAAGGGAAGGGAGCCTACAACCGGAGCTCCACGATCCAGGCGGCCGGGAACGCCCTCGCGCTGCCCCTGCTCGAAGCGGCGGCGCGCACCGTCGCGCTGCCGGCGGGCGACGCCCCGATCTGGGTCGCCGATTTCGGCGCTTCGCAGGGCCGCAACTCGCTGCGACCGATGCAGATCGCCGTGGCCGCGCTGCGCGCGCGCGTCGGGCCGGAGCGCGCCATCGCGGTGCTGCACACGGACGTGCCGCGGAACGATTTCTCCAGTCTGTTCGAGGTCGTCGACACCGATCCCGACAGTTATCTCGCGACGGATCCCAACGTCTTCGCCCTTGCGGCCGGCCGCTCCTTCTACCGTCAGATTTTCCCCGACCGCTCGGTGACGCTTGGCTGGAGCGCCTGGGCGCTGCATTGGCTGAGCCGGGTGCCGTCGCCCATTCGTGACCACATCCATGGCCAATTGACCCGCGAGCCTGCCGTCCGGGCCGACTTCCTCAGGCAGAGCCTGGCGGACTGGACGGCATTCCTCGAAAGTCGGGCGCGCGAGCTGCGGCCCGACGGGCGGCTGGTCCTCGTTTTCCTCGGCGCCGACGCGGCCGGCTGGCCCGGATGGGAGCCGCTGGTGCAGCCGCTCGAGGAGGCGGCGCGGGAAATGCTGGCGGATGGGTTCATCAACCCGGCGGAATACGGCCGGATGGTGATTCCGACGATCGTCCGCTCACGCGAGGACATCCTGTCCCCGTTCGCCGACGATGGACGGTACCATGGGCTCGTAGTTCAGCACCTGGATATCATCCCCGGTCCGGACCCCGCCTGGGATCAGTTCACAGCTGATCCGCAGCCGGACGCGCTGGCCGCGCGCTGGGTTGCCTTTTCGCGTGCTGCCATGACCCCGTCGCTGGCGTCCGCGCTGCAGGGGGAACCCGATCCGGAACGGGTCGCGGCCTTTGCGGCGCGGCTGGACGCGGTGCTCCTTCGCCGTTTGACCGCGAACCCGGTCCGCATGCCGTTCTTCCTCGCCCGGGTGGTACTCGCCAATCCGCCCTGACCTAGCCGCCTGAGGCTGCTTTGCAGCCTGACTCCTCGGACGGCCGGCAATTTGACCCGGTGCAGACCCGCGCCTATCCCTAGCCGGGGCAGCCGAGGGACCGGTGACGCATGGCGAACAACAGGCTGAAGCAGCGCTGGGCGGCCGGCAAGGCGGTGATCAATGGCTGGCTCGCGATCCCGTCGGGCTTCACGGCCGAGGTCATGGCCCAGGCCGGCTGGGACAGCCTGACCGTCGACATCCAGCACGGGGTGCAGGACTACGTCTCCATGGTCGCCTGCTTCCAGGCGATCCAGGGCCACCCCGTCCTGCCCATGGTTCGCGTGCCGTGGAACGAGCCCGGCATCATCGGCAAGGCACTGGACGGCGGCGCCTACGGCGTGATCTGCCCGATGATCAACAGCCGTCCCGAAGCCGAGCAGATGGTCGCCGCCTGCCGCTACCCGCCCGCCGGCAAACGCAGCAACGGACCGATCCGGGCCGCCATGTACGGCGTCGCCACCGGCTACCAGAAGACCGCCAACGACGAGATCCTCTGCATTCCGATGATCGAAACCCGCGAAGCCGTGGACAATCTCGAGGCGATCCTGGACGTGCCGGGGATCGATGCCATCTATGTCGGGCCGAGCGACCTGAGCTTCTCGCTGGGCGAGGAGCCGCGGATGGACCGCGACGAGCCGAAATTCCTAACGATCTATGAGCGGATCATCCGCGAGACGTCGCGCCGCGGCATCGCCGCCGGCATCCATTGCGGCAGTGCCGCCTACGCGGCGCGGGCGATCGGCATGGGCTTCCGCCTGGTGACGATCCTGAACGACAGCGGTCTGATGCTGTCGGCGGCGCGCGCGGCGGTGAATGCCGTCCGGGCTGAGGCCGCCGGGGCGCTGGCCGCGGACTGAACCGCCGCTGTTCATCGGCGCGCGGCCTGGGCGGGGCCGCCGCGCGCCACGGCCGAATAGGCGCCCCAGGAGTGAGTGGACCAATGACAGCCCCGAGCCCGGTGATCCGCCTGCATCCCGATGATGGCGTGGTGATCGCCCGCGCCAGCCTGCTGCCCGGCACGCCGGTCGCGGACGGTGTCGCCGCGACCGACCGTATCCCCGCCGGCCATAAAGTCGCGGTCCGGGCGATCGCCGCCGGCGAACCGGTCCGCCGCTACGGCCAGATCATCGGCTTCGCGACGCAGGACATCGCGGCCGGCCAGCACGTGCACGTGCACAACATGGGCATGGGCGATTTCGCCAAGGACTATGCCTTCGGCGAGGCGGCGCAGCCGACGCAATATTTCGACTCGCCCGCCACCTTCCAGGGCATCGTCCGCCCGGACGGGCGCGTCGCCACGCGCAACTACATCGGCATCCTGACCAGCGTGAACTGCAGCGCCCATGTCGCGGGCCTGGTCGCCGACGCGTTCAAGCGCAACCCGTTCACCGGCGCCGATCCGCTCGCCGATTTCGCGAACGTCGACGGCGTCGTCGCGCTGACACACAAGACAGGCTGCGGCATGACGGTCGGCGAGCCGCTGCGCCTGCTCCGCCGCACGCTCGCCGGCTACGCGCGGCACGTGAACTTCAGCCACGTCATCGTGCTTGGCCTCGGCTGCGAGGTGAACCAGATCGGCGGGCTGCTCGAGGAGCAGCGCCTCGCCGGGCGCCTGCGCGCCATGGAAATCCAGGGCATGGGCGGCACGCGCAAGACGGTCGAGGCAGGGATCGCCTTCGTGCGGGAGGTGCTGGCTGAGGCCAACAACGTCCGCCGCGAGACGGTGCCGGTGAGCGAGCTGACGGTGGCGCTGCAATGCGGCGGCTCCGACGGGTATTCGGGCATTTCGGCCAATCCGGCGCTCGGCGCCGCGAGCGACCTGCTGGTCCGCCACGGCGGCACGGTCATTCTCTCCGAAACCCCGGAAACGTATGGCGCGGAGCACCTGCTGACACGACGCGCGACCAGTCGCGAGGTCGGCGAGAAACTGGTCGAGCTGATGCGCTGGTGGGAGGAGTACACCGAGCGCGAGGGCGCGGAACTCGACGCCAATCCCTCACCCGGCAACAAGGCCGGCGGCCTTACCACGATCCTGGAAAAGTCGCTCGGCGCGATGGCGAAAGCCGGCAGCACGAACCTAGTTGACGTGGTGCGCTATGCCGAGCCGGTCACCGCCAAGGGGTTCGTGTTCATGGACACGCCCGGCTTCGATCCAGTGGCGGCGACCGGCCAGGTGGCGGGCGGGGCCAATCTGGTCTGCTTCACCACCGGCCGCGGGAGCGTGTTCGGCTGCAAGCCCGCGCCCTCGATCAAGCTTGCGACCAACACGCCCATGTACAACCGGATGGACGAGGACATGGACGTGAACTGCGGCGTGGTGCTCGATGGCGACGCGACGGTTCAGCAGCTCGGCGGACAGATCTTCGACCTGATCCTGCGCGTGGCCTCGGGTGAGCAGACCAAGAGCGAGCGTTACGATTTTGGCGCGGCCGAATTCGCGCCCTGGCCGATCGGGGCGACGGTCTGAAGCCGGCGAGCAACCTAGCCGATCTCGTAGGGGCACCGGATGATTTGCTTAAGGCTATGAGGTAGACGGCGCCGCTTCCTCGGCGCGAGGCCATCCGCGGCCAGCGAACCTCACCCGGTCCCCCTCGGCCGGCTCCTGACTGAGGCCACCGTCAGACGGTGCCGCCCTCGAACCCGGCGATGACGCGTTCACGCAAGCCAAACGCGCAGGAGCTCCCATGCCGGGTGGCCTTCCCGCCAGCCCGCAGCTTGAATCTGATGCGCACGCAGACGATCCGGAATGCCCCAGCGGCCGCGATTCAAGCTAAAGCGGCGATGCGCCAAGCCTCTCACGAGCGGTGACCCCGCCCGGCCGGGCGGTCGTTCAGAACCGAAGCGAAGCGGCCAGCGAGCCGAACTGATGGAGGCCGCCTTTCTGGTGGCGGAACTCTGATGTCTGCAACACCTGGGTGTACGAGATGCGGACCCCATGAACCATCAGGGCGACGCCCGCCTCCAACTCGCCCACGTCCCATACCGGCGAGACATGCGGGCTGGACTGGAACAGGTTGCCGTTGAGGGTGACATCGTAGAGCACCGCCTGCCCGTCGGCGCCCGCGAAGAAATACCAGTCGAACGGACGGGTCGGCGTATAGGCCTCGCCGCCGGTCATGCCCCAGGGCTGAATGCGGTTGGGTCCGTAGTCGGAATCGAGCCCCTGGCCGAACCGGACCAGCGCGCCCGTCAGCCCGTAGATGCGCAGATTGCCGACCCCGACGCTGAAATTGGGCAGCCAGTCGACATCGACCCCACCGATATGGCCCAGTTCTTCCCGCCAGACCCGCTGGCTGAACAGCTGCACGACAGGCTCGTTATGGATTTGGTAGTAGTTCCAGCCGAGCGTCTTGCCCTGGCCGATCAGGCTGTGGAAGCTGTTTTGCAGCTCTTCCGCACCCGCCCCGGGACCGACCAGCCCGACCTGAAAGCCCAGCATGCTGCGCCAGAAGTCGGTGTCCTGATACAGCGTGAAGGTACCCGTGAGCACGCCGGCGTAGGGGCGGTCGGTGGACAGCGGCGGCTTCGCGGTGGTGTTGGCCGGCGTGAAGATCGACTGCTCGATGTCGATTGAGATGCGCTGGCGGCCGTCGCCCCAGAGATCGGTGCCGATACGGGAGGCAAAGTCCGGCAGCTCGCCGGTGGGCGAGACGTAGCCGAGCAGCAGCCCGTTCACATAGTAGCGGTCGGTCAGCTTGGAGCTGCTGAT
>DATJSJ010000234.1:0-2620 GCA_035504175.1 Acetobacteraceae bacterium | reverse complement strand
AGCTGGCCGAGGCGCTGGCCGCCTTCCGCGACGGCCTCGCCATCGCCAGGCGCCTGGCCGCCGCCGATCCCGGCAATGCCGGATGGCAGCGCGACCTGTCCCAGTCGCACGCCTGGCTGGCCTTCGCCTTTCGCAAAGCGGGCGATGTCGAACAGGCGGGGAAACATCTCGGCGCCGGACGCGCCATCATCGCCCCGCTGGTCGAGGCGCATCCCGACTGGACGGAATGGCGAGAGGACCTCGCCTGGTTCGACGCCCAGCTCGCAGAACTCGGCGCGAAAACCCCGTAACCCAGCCAGCCGCGCCCCCTCACCCCAACCGCCCCACCGCCCCCGGCAGCCCGTCCACCCACGCCTCGCACATCGCGATCCCCTCCGCCGGGCTGAACGAGGCCGGGTTCAAACACCATTCCAGCCACAGCCCGTCCAGCAGCGAGGACAGGCCGATCGCCGCCAGCCGCAGGTCGAACGCCGGCAGCCCGGCCGCCGCGGCATGCGCCGCCAGCAGCCCCTCCAGCATGCCGCTATAGGCCGCGTATTTCGCCTCGTGCGCCTGCCGCATCGGCGCCGAGTGCCGGATCATGCTCCAGAACACCACCCACGCCGTCAGCAGCTCCGGCATCAGCAGCGCCGGCGAGAACGAAGCGCGGAACAGCGCCGACAGCCGCTCCCGCGGCGCCGGTCCCGCCGCCGCCAGCCCCGCCTCCACCCCCGCGATGATCCGGTCGTACAGCAGCTCGTAGGCCTGCGCGACCAGCTCGTCGATGCTGCCGAAATGATGGTGGATCAGCCCGACCGACACGCCGGCCTTGGCCGCGATGCGCCGGATCGAGGCACCCTCCGCCCCGCCCTCCATGATCGAGGCGATCGCCGCCTCGGCCAGCATCCGCCGCCGGTCCGCCCCGGCCACCCGCTCGAACCGTGGCACCCGCGCCACTACGCCTGACCCTCGCGCCACGGTGGTGCGATCGTTGTTGAACGACTGTTCATTTTTTCACATATACTGAATCCCACCCCGATTCGGCGCGAAAGGCGGCTCAACATGCGGTACTCCTCCCTCACCGGCCGGATCGGCGGCCAACGCGTCACCGCCTGGGATTTGCACGCCGCCGCCGCGGAGGCACAGGCGAACGGTGAGGACGTGATCGTTCTCAGCGTCGGCGACCCGGATTTCGCCACCCCGGCGCCGATCGTCCAGGCCGCGGTCGCAGCCCTCGCGGCCGGCGACACGCACTACGCCGACGTGCTCGGCCGCACCGCGCTGCGCCGCGCCATCGCCGACCTGCACACGCGCCGCGCCGGCCAGGCGGTCGGCGCGGATCAGGTGATCGTGCTGCCCGGGGCGCAGAACGCGCTGTTCGCCGCCTGTCTCTGCCTCTTCGAGGCCGGCGACGAGGTGATCGTGCCGGAGCCGATGTACCTCACCTACGAGGCCTGCGTCGGCGCCGCCGGCGCCACCATGGTCACCGTGCCGCAGCCGCGCGCGCTCGGGTTGCGGCTCGACACCGCGGCGCTCGCCGCTTCGGTGACGCCGCGCACGCGCGCGATCCTGTTCGCCAACCCGTGCAACCCGACCGGGCTGATCGCCGACGCCGACGAGCTCGCGGCGATCGCCGATCTCGCCCGCCGCCACGATCTCTGGGTGATCGTCGACGAGGTCTACGCGGCGCTGGCCTTCGATCACCCGCATGTCAGCATCGCCGCGCTGCCCGGCATGGCCGACCGCACCGTCACGATCAACTCGCTGTCCAAATCCCACGCCATGACCGGCTGGCGCGCCGGCTGGGCGGTCGGTCCGCGCGCCCTGATCGAGCATATGGGCCGGCTCGCCATGTGCATGCTGTACGGCCTGCCCGGCTTCGTCATGGAAGCGGCGCTGACAGCGGTGCGCGACTACGATCGGACCGCCGCAGCGATGTGCGCGATCTACCAGCGCCGCCGCGACCTGGTGCTGGATCGCCTGTCGCGCGTCGAGGGCATCGCCTGCCTGCCGCCGGAGGCCGGCATGTTCATGCTGGTCGACGTCTCCGCGAGCGGGCTCGCCGCCGGCGATTTCGCCTGGGCGTTGTACGATGCGACCGGCGTCGCGGTGCTGGACGCCGGCGCCTTCGGCCCGAGCACCGAGGGCATGGTGCGCCTCTCCTTCGCCGCCGAGGACGCGCAGCTCGAGGAAGCCTGCCGCCGCATCGGCCGCTTCGTCGCCGGCCTGCTTGCCGCCGCGCCGGTCGCGCCGGCCGGGCCGGTCGCGGCGCTGGCCCACTCCGCATGACCACGCTCGCCGCGCGCCTCGTCTCGCTGCTCGCGGCGCACGGCATCGACACCGTGTTCGGCATCCCTGGCGTGCACACGGTCGAGCTGTACCGCGGCCTGGCCGGGGGCGGACTGCGCCACGTCACGCCGCGGCACGAGCAGGGTGCCGGCTTCATGGCGCACGGCTATGCGATGGCGAGCGGCCGGCCCGCCGCCTGCTTCGTCATCACCGGCCCGGGCGTCACCAACATCGCGACCGCGATGGCGCAGGCCTATGCCGATTCGGTGCCGATGCTGGTGGTCTCGAGCGTCAACCCGGCCGGCCGCGCCGGCTCCGGCGACGCGCATTTGCACGAACTCCCCGACCAGCG
>DATJSJ010000233.1:0-17506 GCA_035504175.1 Acetobacteraceae bacterium | reverse complement strand
CCACCATCTGCATGGTGGCGACAGTGAGCCGCGAGACCGGCGTGCGCGGATCGAGATGCAGCTCCAGCAGCGCCAGCCACTTCGCCGCCTCGCGATGCAGCGCGTCGTAGTCGATCGGCTTGAACGCCGCGCGGGCGACACGATCGAGCAGGATGTTCTCGCCCACCGAGAAGCGCGGGATCAGGTTGCGCTCCTGGTGCACGACGCCGATGCCGGCGGCGATCGCCGCGGTGGGATCGGGAAAGCGCACGGCGCGCCCCTCGACCTGCACCTCACCCGCATCCGGCGCGTGCACGCCGGTCACGATCTTGATCAGCGTCGACTTGCCGGCGCCGTTCTCGCCGAGCAGGGCGTGAATCGAGCCCGGCGAAACGGACAGCGACACGCCGCGCAGCGCCATCACGCCGGGGAAGGATTTCGTCACCCCGGAGAGCGCGAGTGCGGCCGCGCCGCTCATGGCCGCGCTTCCGCGGCGCGCTGCGCCCGCACCTCGCGCAGCCGGTTGGCGCCGACCGCGGCGAGGATCAGCGCGCCGAGCAGGAATTGCACGTAATAGGGATCGACCCGGAACAGCACCAGCGCCTGGGTGATCAGCGCGATGATGGCAACGCCGGCGATGGTGCCGGCGACGCTGACATGCCCGCCGGCCAGCACCGCGCCGCCGATCACCGGCGCGGTGAAGGACGGGATCAGCCAGTCATCGCCGATCGTCGGCTGGCCGATCTGCAGCCGCGCGACCGCCATCATGCCGCCGATCCCGGCCAGCATGCCGGAGATCACGTGCGTTGCGACGGTCACGCGCGGAATCGAGATGCCGGAGAGTTCCGCGGCATGCGCGTTGCCGCCGATCGCGAGGATCTGCCGCCCGAGCGGCAGCCGGTTCAGCAGCACCCAGATCGCGATCGCGGCCACCAGTGCCGGCACCAGCAGCACCGGGATCGGCCCGATCAGCGAAGCGTTGCCGGCGGCCTTCACGCTCGCCGGGATGTTGTAGAAGGGCTGCGCCTGGGTGATGCCGAGATTGATCCCCTTGTAGGCCGCCATGGTCGCCAGCGTGACGATGAAGGAAGAAAGCCCCGCCCGCGCCGTCACCCAGCCGTTGAATGCGCCGCAGGCAGCCCCCAGCAGCAACCCGCCCAGCAGCGCGACCGGCACCGGCAGGCCCCAGAGCTGCATCATCGCCGCGAAGCCGATCGCGGTCAGGCCGCCGATCGAGCCGAGCGACAGGTTCATCTGCCCCAGCGCCACCACCACCATCTGCCCGAGCGCGATCAGGGTCGCGAGGGCGATCGTGTTGAGCAGCACGAAGATGTTGAACGGCGTCAGGAAGTCCGGACGCAGCGCGCTGATCGCGACGAAGCCGGCGAATGCGATGATGGTCAGGCCGAACCAGTCGCTGGCGAGAAGCCGCCTCATCGCCCGCCCCCGGCCGCCAGCAGCCGCAGCCGCGCCTTGTCGATCAGCACCGCGCCGAGCAGCAGCGCGCCGAGGAAGAATTGCACCCAGAACACGCCGACATGCAGCAGCAGCAGGCCGCTGTTCAGCACGCTGACCAGCAGCGCGCCGAGCACCGTGCCGGTGACCGAGACCCGCCCGCCGGTCAGCAGCGTGCCGCCCAGCACCGGTGCCAGGAAGGCGGGCAGCAGCCAGTCCTGGCCGAGATTGCCGGCCATCGAGGGGATGGCGGCGCCGTTGCGCATCGACAGCATCAGCCCGGCCGCCGCCGCGAGCAGCCCGGCAAGGCCGTGGCACTGCGTCACGGCGCGGCCGACATCGACGCCGGAGAGCAGTGCCGCGCGCGGATTGGCGCCGGCCGCCAGCATCCGCCGCCCGGTATCGGTCAGCCGGTAGAGAATGTGCAGCAGCACCGCGGCGAGGACGCCGCAGCCCAGCATCGGCGAGACCCAGCCTGCGAGCCGCAGCCGCGCGAACCCGGCGTAGCCGGGCGGCAGGTTCTCGAACGCCTGGGCGCGGGTCGCGACGATCATCACGCCGAAATAGATGCTCATCGTCGCGAGCGTGACGACGAAGCTGTGCAGCCCGGTGCGCACGATCAGCCAGCCGTTCAGCAGGCCGAGCAGCAACCCGACCGCGAGCGCCGCCGGTATCGCGGCGGCGAGCGGCGCCCCGGCCACCTGCATCAGCCAGCCGGCCGCCATGGCGGAACAGACGCCGACCGCGCCGACCGAGAGATCGAGGCCGCCCGTCACGATCACGGTCATCATGGCGAGGCCGACCAGCATGTTGACCGCGGCGGTGCGCGCCAGGCTGAACAGGTTGAACGGCGAGGTGAAGCCGTGCGTGAACAGGCCGAAGCCGGCACAGAACAGCACCAGCAGCACGAACAGGCCGAACTCGGCGGAGAGCAGCACGCCACCCGCCCGCGGCACGCGCCCGGCGGGCAGCGCCGGCTCCGCCGCATCGGCGTGGGAGTGGCCGGGCCGGGCGGCGGCGCCGATCAGTCCGGGCGCGTCTGGCATGGAACGGACGGCCGCGGTCGGCGTGATAGCGCCGGCCGCATGGACTCCCCGGATGCGCGACGAGGAGAAATGCGGCCGGACGCGAGGCTCACGGGCAGATCAGGTATTTCTGCTGGAAATCGGCCAGCAGCGTCTTGGTCACCGCGCGCATCTTGTCGAGGTAGTGGTCGACATCGGCCGGACCCGCGAAGGCGGTGCCGCTATCGATGAAGCGCGCAGTCTGCGCGGTGTGAGCGAACGGCGCGTTCGGGTTGACCTTGCAGCCGGAGGCGAGCCTGGCCATCACGTACGAGCCGACGTAGCCCTGGCCGTACGGATTCTGCAGCATCGTGCCGGTGACGTAGCCGTCCTTGATCGCCTTCAGCACGACGGGATCGTGGTCGATGCCGACCATCTTGATGCGCTTGTCGCCGATCTTGCGCAGCGCCTCGGACGCGACGACCGCGGGAATCCAGGCGGTGGTGATGATGCCGTCGATATTTTTGCCCTGAGTCGCGAGGAAGGAGTTGATCTTGTCCTGCGCCGGCTCCGGCGCGTCGATGTCGGCGATCGTTTGCACCAGCGTCACCGCGCCATGCGTTTCATCCACCGCCTGCTTGACCGCCGCCATGCGCAGCTTGGTGTTGGGATCGACCAGGAAGCCGGTGAAATGCGCGATGCGGCCGTGGCCGCCCATCGCGCGGATCAGCTCCTTGGTGCCGAGATAGGCGGAGTGCCCGGTGTCGGTGCCGAGGCAGAACAGCGCCTTGCTCGGATCCTGCAGGCAGCCGGCCAGCGCGATGGTCGGGATGCCGTTGTCGGCGAGCTCGGCGACGACCGGGCGGGTGCCGACCGCGTCGCCGGGGAAGATCAGGAAGGCGTTGTAGCCCTGGCTCGCCAGGCTCTCGATCAAATCGTTCTGCTGGCTCAGGTTCCAGCTCGGTGGCACCTTGTAGTCGGCGGCGCCGAGATGGAAGTCGCGCACGGCGTCCTTGCCGGCCTGCGCCCAGGCGGCGAAATACGGATGCGGCCCGCCGGGAACCAGCGCCACTTTGGTGCTGGCGGGATCGGCCTTGGCCGGCGCCGCCGCAAGGCCGAGCGCCGCCCCGAGGGCCAGACATGCCGCCCAGAGCTGTCGCCGTGACTGCTGCTTCATTCGCTGCCTCCTCCCGTGCTGCTCCCGGTTCTGGGCCGGGCCATTCCGGGCGCAGGCTACGCGCCCCGCCAGGGACATGGCAAGCCGGATGGTCGGTGGAAAATTTTCCATCGTTGTCCGCCGCGCCGCGAGGGCGCTACAAGGCGTTGCATGGCCGGACTGGTCCGATCCACGCTTGCCGAGCAGGCCTACCGCGAGCTGCGCGACCGCATCACCCGCGGCGAGCTGCCGCCCGGTCATCGCCTGCTGCCGGAGGAGCTCGGCCAGATGCTGTCGATCAGCCCGACCCCGGTGAAGGAGGCGCTGCTGATGCTGCAGCGCGACGGGCTGATCGAGGTCGCGACGCGCCGTTTCTCCCAGGTCCGCCGCTTCACCCACAGCGACGTCGCCGAGCTCTACGAGGCGCGGCTGATGCTGGAGCGCCAGGCGATCGAGGCGGGCCTCGCGGCCGGTCGCGTCGATGACGCGTTCCTCGAGCAGCTCGCGGCGATCGCCGCCGGCTATGCCGCGCGCAGCCGCCGCCGCAGCCGCGCCGATCTGCGCGAGGCGCTGCGGCTCGACCACGCGCTGCACACGCATCTGGCGACGCTCGCCGGCAATGCGCTGATCATCGGCTGGCACGGCACGATCCTGCACCAGACCCAGACCGCGCGGGTCTACTCGCTGGAATCCTGGGACGCCGGCAACATCGCCCGCGCGCAGCGGGAGCACGACGCGATCGTCGCCGCGCTGGCGCGCCGCGACCGCGAGGCGGCGTTGTCCACGCTCGCGGACCACCTGGCGCACAGCCGCGACAACGTGCTCGCCCGGCTGCGCGACCGCGGTGGCTGACGGCTGCGCGCCGCTCGCCAAGGCGCATCCGCTCCCCGATCCGGCCTCGCGCCTCATGCCGGCCATTCCGCCCATGTCAGGAACCTCGTGCCGGGCTCTGGCCTGCCGACCGGGCGCGATCTTCCGGGTTCATCGCACTGCAATACGGATCCCGCTGGGCCACGCTCAGAAAACCGTTGGCCGAAGCCGCAGGTCGTGCCTATTGTTACGATGGTTTTCCGGAATGATTTGCTGCCCGGAAGCGGGCGGGCGCGGACAGGCGGATCGCAACCTGGGTCGCCCCGCGCCTTCGAAGAGCGTCAGTGCTGGGGGGGACAGCGGCCATGACGAGGATCGTTAGCGTCGCGACATTGCTTCTCGCGCTTGCCTTGGGCAGCCATGAGGCAGCCGCGTCGATCGTCGTGGGGCCGGGTTTCGGCACCTCCTGTGCCCAGGGCAACTGTCCCGTCTTCAACGGTTCGGTCAATGCGATCGGCACGCAGAGTCTGGACCTGTACCAGTCGTCCACCAGTTCAGTGGATACCGGCACCCTCCTGCTGATATTCGCCGTCCCGAACAATCCCGCAAACGGGCTGACCGCAAACCCCGTCACCGGCGCGCAGCTCCACGTGCCCGCCGCGAATGGCGCCTCGACATCGGTTGCGGTCGGCGGCCTCAGCGCTGACACCCTGATGACCCGTGGCGAGGTCTACGGCACGCTTGGACTGCTGGATGGGGACATCGTCGCCTTCACGGACCTGCGGTCGGCGGACTACGCGCTGTTCCCTGCGCTCTACGATCCGACGACAAACCCGATCCTCAACTTCTCGCTCTATGAGGTCACCCTCACGATGAGCGGCAATGCGGTGTTCGGCGCCGGCGACCTGATCAACGTCGATTTCACCGCCCTGCCCGTCGGCACCTTCGCCCTCGGCTACGCGACCCCCAGTCTTGCCGTGACCGACACCCCGTTCGCCCAGGCGGGCGTGAGCGGGATTGCCACCACGGTGCCGGAACCCGGCAGCCTGGCGCTGCTCGGCGCGGCGCTGGTCTGCCTGGGATGGTGCCGGCGCCGCCGCGGCTGAATCGATTGCACGGATCGGGACCGAGTCCCGGCTGGCTTCGTCGCGGCCGCAATGTTAAGCGGTCGCCAATGACAACCGATACGCCATAACGCGATCGCATCATGCAGCGCATGGGAACGGTGATCCGGCTGCGGCCGGAGCACGCCGCGGAGTACAAAAGGCTGCACGCGGCGGTCTGGGACGACGTGCTCGCGACCATCGCCGCCTGCCACATCCGCAACTACTCGATCTTCCTGCGCGAGCCGGAGAACTGGCTGTTCGCCAGCTTCGAGTATCACGGCAGCGACTTCGCCGCCGACATGGCGCGCATGGCGGCCGATCCGGCGACGCAGCGCTGGTGGGCGCTGACCGCACCGTGCCAGGACCCGCTGCCCTCCCGCGCCACCGGCGAATGGTGGGCGCCGATGCAGGAGGTGTTCCACACCGACTGACACGTCTGCACCGCGGCCCGGCGCATCACGATCGCCAGGAAACAACGGCAAGAGACGACGGGCCGCCGGGCGACGGGCGACTGCGCGCGAGCAAGGTGACCGCGACGGGTTCCGTCAGAGGGCCGACGGCATCGCCTGCGCCGTATCCGGTTTCACGGCAGGCCGACTCCGGCCGGTTGCTCGCGTCTCCAACTTGCGCCCCAAGGTGTGGCCGCAGCGCGACCGACGCGTCGCGGCGATCGGACGCCCGCTACCGGGCGCCCGACAGCAAGCGGTCGCGGATCAACTGCACCGCGCCCATCTTCCAGGAATAATCGGCCCCCATGCGCAGCCCGCTCGCCGCGTCCTCCAGCACCGTCCCGGTACGGACGTCGCGGAGGCGAAAGCCGATCGTGTACTCGGTGCGACTGATCCGCCGCACGACACCCACCAGCGACTGACCGGCGCCCAGCCGCGCGGCAACGGCGACATCGCAGCCGTCGCAACCGTAGAAACCGCGCGCCGCCAGCGCCGGGTCGGTATCCACCAGAACGTAGCGCCCGGATTGCGCCAGCGCCTGCCGCACCGCATCGGTGACCGACTGCACATAAGCGAGATCGGCATCGCGCGTCAGGTGATACGGGCCGTCGGCGCTGAAATCGCTGTATTCGAACGGGAACACCGCGATCCGGATCGGCGCCGCGGTCTCGGCCGCGTCCGCGATCTGCATGCCGGGATGATGCGACGCGACGGCACCCGACGTACCCGCGATCCCATCGCTGTCGAAACCGGCAGCCCGTTCGGCCCGGGCGGGAAGAACGCCAAGGGTCAAGAAGGCCGCCAACAGCATGCCGGAGCGGATCATCGGGAAATCTCCTGCCTGGGAGGGCTCCTGGTAGGTCCGCGGCGAAGGCGGCGATAGGGACCGGAGCCCGGGACCATCCGGGCAAATCTCCCGATCTGTCGTGTCCGCCTTGCCAGCCCGCGCGCGCTGCGGCGGAATGCGGTGCGCGCATGGCCATGCTTCGCTCGCCTGACCTGAAGCTTCGGATCGCGCTGCGGGTCGTCGTCCTCGCCGCCGCCTGTTTCGTCGCGGCCGCCGCCTGCCTGCTGGTCGCCCGCGACACCGGTGCCCGCCGCCACGCCGCCTGGATCGCCGCCCTCGCGGCGCGCGAGGTGGCGCTGCAGGCGCAGCAATCCCGCTGGATCACTCACCCGCCCGACGCCGCCCCGGGGTTGCAGGGCATCGCGCAACTCGTCGCGGCGCCCGGCCTCTGCATCGCCTGGCGCGACCCGGGCGACGGCGTCGTGCAGCGCTTCTGCGGCGGAGCGCAGCCGGCAACGGCGCCCGCCCTCTTCGCCGCCCTCTACCGCGCGGCCTTCGCGCCGGGACGGGCGGTGACGCACCCGGTCAGGATCGGTGACGAAACCCGCGGCGAGATCGCGGTGACGTTCGATCCGGCGACGGTCATCGCGCAGGCCTGGCGGGAACTCGGCCCCGTGCTGGCGGTGATGGCCGCGACGCTGGCGGTGCTGTGCGCCCTCGTCTACGCGGCACTGGCACGGGTGCTGCGGCCGACGCGGACGATCCGGGCCGGCCTGGAACGGCTCGCCGCTGACGACCTCTCGACCCGATTGCCGCGCTTCGACCTCGCCGAGCTGTCGGCGATCGGCGAGGTGTTCAATCGTCTCGCCGCGCGGCTGGACGCGACGCTCGCCGAACGCAACGCGCTGATGCGCCGTCTGGTCGCGTTGCAGGACGAGGAGCGACGGCACCTCGCGCGCGAGCTGCACGACGAATTCGGCCAATGCCTCGCGGCGATCGCGGCACTCACGGCTTCGATCCGCCAGACCGCCGTGCAGGACTGCCCGGCGCTGGTTCCCGAATGCGACCGCATCGGCGCCATCGCCGCGCGCATGATGGCGGGGGTCAGAGGCGTGCTGCTGCGCCTGCGCCCACCGGAGCTGGACGAGCTCGGCCTCGCCGCCAGCCTGGACGGCCTGGTGGCCGGCTGGAACGGTTCCGGCGGCACCACGCGGTTTTCCATCGCGATCGAGGGCGCCTGCGACGCGCTGCCGGCCGCCGTCAGCGCCGGGCTCTATCGGATCGCGCAGGAGGCGATCACCAATGCGGTGCGGCATGCGGCGGCAAGCAACGTGATCGTCCGGCTCGCTGCCGATGCGGAATCGGTGCGGCTCTCGGTCGCGGATGACGGAACCCGCGCGGAACCGGGCCTGGTGCCCAGGCCGGGGCTCGGCCTGCTCGGCATCCGCGAACGCGCGGCGGCGCTCGGCGGGCACGTGAGTCTGCGTCCGCGGGAGCCCGCCGGGACGGAGTTGTGTGTCGCGATCCCCCTCGCCGTCGCGGCGCCCGCCGCATGAGCGGGGAGAGGACCATCCTGCTCGTGGACGATCATGCCATCGTTTGCGAAGGTTATCGGTCCCTGCTGCAGAAGCAGCCGGGACTGCGCGTCGCCGGCAGTGCTGGCGATGCCGGCGAGGCCTACCGGCTGTTCAAGTCGCTGCGGCCCGATCTCGTCATCATGGACCTGACCATGCCGGGGATGGGCGGCATCGAGGGCATCGGGCGCATCCGCGCCTGGGATCCGGCCGCCCGCATCCTGGTGCTGACGATGCACGAAAGCGCCGCCTTCGCGGTGCAGGCGTTTCGCGCCGGCGCGCGCGGCTACGTCACCAAGAGCAGCCCGCCGCAGGCGCTCGTGCAGGCGGCGTTCGAGGTCCTGGCCGGCCGGACCGCGCTCAGCCCCGATATCGACCATGCGCTGGCATTGAGCCGGCTGTCCGGGCAGCCGGCGGCGGCCGAAATTCTGTCGCCGCGCGAGTTCGAGATCCTGCGCATGCTGCTCGACGGCCGCAGCGCCGACGAGATCGCCGCCGCCCTCTATCTCAGCCCGAAGACGGTGGCGAACACGCGCACCCTCATTCGCGGCAAGCTCGGTGTCGGCTCCGACATTGCGCTGATGCGGCTGGCCATGGCGCAGGGCTTGCTGCGCAACTGAGACCGGCGACGGCGCGCATCCCCCGCGCCCAGATGCGAGCGCCTGCCGAGCCGCCGGCCGCAGTTGCGTGCGGCCACGCGGCAGCAGGTTCGATCGAACCAGTCGCCCTCAGCCGCGCAGCGGCGCGCCCTCCGCCGGCGTCACCACGTGCCAGAACTCGCTGGGGTAGCCCTGGTCGTCGACGTGCAGCACCTGGCGCACGATCACCGGCTCGGTGCCGCGACACCGCCACAGCCAGATCGTCGCATGACTCGCCACGTAGGCCGGGATCACCGACGAATCCGGCCGCTGCTCGCAGAAAGCGCGCTCGGCGGCGGTCGGCACGCGGCTCTGCTCGGCCTTCTGGAAGCAGGGAATGTTGGCGCCGACGCCACAGGCCAGCACCCGCCCGTGATCGCAGCGCCAGGCGCCCTGCCGGAAGAAACGCAGCGGCGCATCCGGCGGCGCGCCGGTCACGCGGCGCAGCGCGCGGGCGATCCAGTCCGGCATCGCCGGACCGGTATAGTTGCTATCCGGCCGGTCGAGCGTCCCGACCGCGGCACAATAGGCGGCGGGGTCAGTGAAACCGGGTCCGGCCGTCCCCGCCGCGGCACAGGGCGTCGCCCGCAGCAAGCCCAACGCCAGCAGCGCCACGATCACTCCGAGCCGCATGGCGACGTCCTTCCGTCAATCCGGGCAAGGTGCCGGCCCGGCGTCGTTGCCGGCGGCCGGGCCGGTTCGGCATCGCGCCGCAGGCAATCAGCCGCCTGGCCACGGGTCAAGCCGCTCGGCGCGCTGGCGACATGGCGATCGGGCGCCGCGCGTGATCGAAAATTCTGCTGGAAATTTTCCGCGCCGCCGCGTTCACTGGTTCGTGAGGCCGGAGGCTCCGGCATACGCGCGTCGGCGCTGTTTCCTGCCGGCCTGACCGGCCTCGATTGGCATCAAAGCCTCCAGGCGGGAGGAGTGTCTTGCGGGTCCGAGTCATCCGGCCCTGCCATCGGTCCTGGACGGAGTGGCGTGTGGCTGTCGTACTGGCCGGCCTGCTGGGTCCTGCCCTCGCCTTGGGCATGGTGCTGGCGATTGCCATCCCACCCGCCTGCGCCGCCCCCGGCGAGGGGCATGGTGCGCCGCACGGCGCGCCGGGCATCGGGCCCGGCCCCGGGGGCGAAATGCCGGGCGCTGCAGGGGGCCATCCGCCCGGCGACGCGGGCGATGCTCTGGCAGGCGGTCTCGACCGGGGGCCGGGATCGCCTGGCGCTGCAGGCGACGAGGCCGGCCCAACCGACAACGGGCATCGCGACGGCGCATCGCTGGCCGGCTTCCCGCACGAGCCGGCGCGACACGATGCCGATTTCGCCCCGGACGAAGCGGCGCCGGGGGCCCGCCGGGGGCCGGATACGGTGCTGGTCGTCACCGGCCGCATCGCCGGCTCCTACCCTGAGGACGTCGTCGACTTCAGCCGCGCCGCGCTGGAAGCGCTGGGCCTGCAGACACTGCGCGTCCGCACGCCGTGGTCCGGGCGCCCGATCACATTCGAGGGCGTGCCGCTGAGCGCGTTGCTGCGCGCGGTCGGGGCTGACGGCCGGGACGTCATCGTGACCACGCTCGACGATTACAGCGCCACGATCCCGGTCGCGGACCTGGCGCAATACGACCCGATCCTGGCGCTCAAGCGCAACGGCGCCGACATGCCGGTCGGCCAGGACGGCCCGCTTCTCATCGTCTACCGCTACGACGCGATCCCGAAGCTGCGTCGGTCCATCTACTATGCCCGGTCGCTCGGGCACGTGATCCGCATCGACGTGGAGTGACGGCGTGTCCCTGCGCCACACCATCGCGCCGGCGTCGACGCCGTGGCCGGCGATCGGGTCGAAACGCTTTCAGGCAATGCTGTTCGCCGCGTTCCTGCTGCTGGCCGGCTCCGCCGTCGGCGGCGGCGTGCTGACGAGCCACCACCAGCGGGCCTTGCGCGCGGCCGCGCGCTACGACGCATCCTGGGACGCCGCCCGGATCTTCGCGGACTGGCTGCAACTCGAGACCGCGGTGGCGGACATGCGGTCGGGCACCGCTGCGGCCGGCGAGGAGGCGCAACTCCGCCTGGAGCTCGTGCAAAGCGCGCTCGGCCACCTGGTCGAGGGCGAGGTCGCCAGCAGCTTCGCCGCCGACGCGACCTTCCCCGCGCTGCGCCAGCGGATGGCGGACGCGCTCGGCGCCGTCAGCGCGGCGATTGCCGGCCAGGCCGCGCCGGAAGCCGTGCTGGACGATCTGCGCCGCGTCAATCCCGCGATCGGCCGGCTCGCCTCCCGCCTGCACGCGGCCCAGCTGGAGGCGACCGTCGCCCAGGATGTGCGCCTGGCGCACCAGCAGGTCCTGGTGGCCGGCCTGATGGCGGCGGCGGTTCTCTGCGGCCTCATGCTGGTCGGCGCCCTGGCCTGGCACAATCGCCGGCTGCGCCAGGCCGAGGCCGAGGTGCGGGCGAGCGAGGCACGGACGGCCCTCGCGCTCGAGGCGGCCGGCGCCGGCTGGTGGACGATCCAGCCCAGCCGCCAGTTTGCCTGCTCCCGCCGCGCCTGGGCGCTGTGCGGCCAGGACGCGCCGCCGGCGCCGGATCCCGGATCGCTCGACCGCTGGCTGCGCACGGTCCATCCCGAGGACCGTGCCGACGTCGCCCGGGCGTTGTCCGCGCCGCGGCATGCGATGGACTCAATACGGCTGCATTTCCGCGTGCTCGTCCCGGAGAGCACTCGCTGGCTGCTCGCGGTCGGGCAATGGCTGCCCGACGCGAACGGGCGGCTGACGATTTATGGCATCCTGGTCGACGAGACCGAGCGCGTGCTGAAGCAGCAGGCGCTGACCTCGGCACGGGAGCGTGCGGAGCACGCCGCGGCGACCAAGTCGCGGATGCTGGCCGAGACCAGCCATGATCTCCGCCAGCCGCTGCAATCGATGTTCCTCATCGCCTCGCGGCTGCAGGCGGAGACGCCGTCGGACGGGCGCAGCGGATTGCTGCGCAGCCTCGATGACGCGCTCGACACCATGCACGGGCTGCTCTCCGACCTCAACGACATGGCGAGCGCCGAGCACGGCCAGCTGCGGCCGAAGGTGCAGGGCTTCCCGCTCGGCGTGCTGCTGGCCGAGATCGAGGGCGCCTATGCGCCGCGGGCCGAGGCCAAGGCCTGTGCCTGCAGATCGAACCGACGGAGTTGCTGGTGCGCAGCGACGGCCACCTGCTCGGCCGGATCGTGCGCAACCTGGTGGAGAACGCGCTGCGCTATACGGCCGAGGGCAGCGTTTCCATCACCGCCCGGCGCATCGCGGGACTGGTCCGGATCGAGATCTGCGACACCGGCCGCGGCATCCGCCCCGAACATCAGGACACGATCTGGCGCGCCTTCGACCGTGGCGAGGACCAGGGTCGCGGCGGCGAGGGCCTCGGGCTCGGCCTCGCGATCGTCAGGAGCCTCGCCGATCTGCTCGGCCACCGCGTGACCGTGTCCTCGACGCAGGGGCAGGGCACGTGCTTCGCGATCGAGCTCGAGGCAGCCGGCTGATCCCAGGCCGCGCCGGCCGCCCCGTCGGGCTCACCGCATGTGGCAGTCCTGCGTCAGCCGGCCGGCATACCGCGTCCAGATCTGCGTTTCCCCGAACAACGGGATTCCGACATAGCCGCGCATATGCAACCTTCCCTCCGGATCGAGCGTGACCCGCGCGTGGTAGCTGGTTCCGTCGCGCGGATCGGTGACGGTGCCCTGCCAGACACCCTCATCCTCCTGGTGCAGGCCGGTCAGGATGGCGAGCTGGCACTGCGAGCGTCCGCCCACCGCACGCGGCGCGCTGCCGTCCGCCTCGAAATGCCCGATCCCGACGATCCAGCCGCACAGATCCGCGCCACACGGGCCGATCCGGATCACCCCGTCGCGCCCTTGCGTCAGCCAGTCGCCGATCGGCAATGCCGCACGCGCCGGCGACGCCAGCGCCACCAGCAGTCCGAGCGCCAGCGCCACACCGTACCCCAGGCCGCGCCACGCCCGCGGGATCATGGCCGCGGCCCCGCCGACTGGGCGGCCGGCACGGGGTCGCCCAGCCGCCGGCCGGGCCGCCAGGCCCGCCGCCCTTCCAGCGCCTGCCAGACCAGCAGCGCCGGCACCCCGAGCAGCACGTCGCGCCCCCGCTTGACCAGCGACAGCGCCAGCACCTGATCCGGCGTCAGCCCGAAACTCCCGGCCAGCAGCACATAGGCGCCCTCCTGCACGCCGATCGCGTTCGGCACGGCGAACGCAAGGCTGCGGAGCGCATAGAGCAAACTCTCCAGCGACAGCGCGGCGGCGAGGCTGACCGGCACGTGCATCAGCCGCAGCACCAGCCACGCCTCCGCCCCGCTGCCCAGCCATTCCGTCAGGTGCAGCAGGAACGCGATGCCCAGCCGGCCCGGCCGGGCAAAGATGGCCTCGGCGGCGGCGTGCAGGCTGCCGGCCGGCAGCGCCCGAAACCATCCCGGCGCCACGTGCAGCACCGCCCGGTCGAGCAAAGCCAGCCCGCCGCGCCGCTCCACCGCCAGGATCAGCCCGGTCAGCCCCGCCCCGACCAGCAATCCGATCCCGAGCGGCAGCCCGAGCGCCGCGTCCGGCCGCGCCCGCAGCAACAGCGCGAGCCCGATCGCCGCATAGGCGACCTGGGCCGCCAGCTCCATGGTCACGTCGATGACCGTGGAGGCCGCGGCCATCGGCGGCGCGATCCCGTGCAGCACGGCGGCGCGGGCGCCGAGCACGTAGCCGCCGATCTGCGACAGCGGCAGCACCTCGGCGGCGGAATCGCGGATCAGCCGCGCCCAGACGAAAACCGGCGCCGCCCGCATGCCTTGCCCCGGCACGATCGTCAGCCACGCGAGCCCCATCACCCCGATCAGCAGCAGATGCACCAGCAGGATCAGCGCATACCCGTCCCAGCCGACGGCGAGCAGCGCCCGACCGATCTCCCCCGCGCCGAACCAGGCGACCAGCACCGTCGCCAGCGCCAGCCCGCCGAGCAGCAAGAGGATCGCCACAAGCCGCATCGCTGCTCCTGTGCCAGAATGACCGCCGGCGAGACCCGCCGGGACGGCAGGGCGGCAAGCGGCGCCGCCGCAAAGGATGGGGAGGCCGGCCAGGCCCGGCGAGAGGGGAGGCATGAGCGGCTACTGCGCATTCGCGCCGGGCGATCCGGTGCACGCGTCCTATCACGGCACGGAGTACGGCTTCCCGCAACGGGACGAGGCCGTGCTGTTCGAGCGCCTGTGCCTCGAGATCTTCCAGGCCGGCCTCTCCTGGGGCCTGGTGCTGCGCCGGCGCGCCGGCATGCGCGAGGCGTTTGCCGGCTTCGAGGTCGACGCGCTCGCCGCTTTCTCGCAGGCCGATCAGGCCCGGCTGCTCGCCGATCCGCGCATCATCCGCAACCGGCTGAAGGTCGCCGCGGTGGTCGAGAACGCCCGGCGCGTGCAGGCGCTGCGCGCCAGCCATGACGGCTTCGCATCCTGGCTGGACGCGCACCATCCGCAGGACAAGCCCGACTGGGTGAAGCTGTTCAAGCGCCAGTTCCTGTTCACCGGCGGCGAGATCACCGGCGAGTTCCTGATCAGCCTCGGCTACCTGCCCGGCGCGCACGCGCCGGACTGCCCGGTCGCCGCGACCATCGCCCGGCTGCGCCCGCCCTGGATGCGGACGTTGCCGGCGCCGCCTGCGGCCGCGCGCCGCCGCGCGGCTCGACCCGCCGCCGGCGGCTGACGCCACCAGCGGCTGACCCGGAGCAAAACCCGCGCCGGACGGCTCCCCCCGGTGCTGGCGACCTGCAACAGGTCGGTCACGCTCGGTCACCGCCACACGGTGCGTCCAGCCGTCCTTGCAGCGCCATCGCCGCCGCCGGGTTCTGCTGCTTCGCGCCGCCGATGAAGAACACGAACGCGTCGTGCGCCTGAGGTCGCGGCGCCCGGTCCGGATCGGCGCATGGCAGGTCGGGCGCGGGAAGCCCACCCGCCATCGCCCGGAACCGCGCCGCCCAGCGATCCAGCGCCGCCTTCGGATAGCCGAGCTTCTGTGTCGCGATGCTCGCCTTCAGCCGCGCGTAGACGAAATCCGCCGTGACGTCGGCCAGCATCACCGCCGCCGGCGCCTCGATCAGCGCCAGCGCCACGCCGGCATCGCGCAACTGCCCGACGAACCGCTTGTCGGCGAAACTCGCATGCGCGACCTCGACCGCATGCCGCACCGCCTGCCCGCCATGCGCCCGCGGCAGCGCGGCCAGGAACGTCGCCATCGCCTCCGGCTCGTAGCGCCGCGTCGCCGCGAACTGCCACAGGATCGGCCCCAGCCGGTCGCCGAGCTCCATCACCCCGGTGTCGAGAAACCGCGCCACCCCGGCCGCCGTCTCGCCGAGATCGCGGCGATGCGTGATCCAGCGCGGCCCCTTCAGCGCGAAGACGAACCCGTCCGGCGTCGCCTCACGCCAGCGGCGGAAACTCTCCGGCCGCTGCGGGCCGTGGAACGTCGCATTGATCTCGATCGCCGCCAGCGCCCGCGACGCATGCTCGAGCTCCCGCGCCTGCGGCAGCCCGGGCGGATAGAAATGCCTGCGCCAGGGCGCGAACACCCAGCCGCCAATGCCGACCCGCACGCGCCCCATCGCCGTAACGCGGGACACCCGGCCGGCGGCAGCAGGCGCCTCGCGACGACGGGCCGGTGCCATGGCACCTCTCCTCTCTCCGTCCGAGATTGCCAGCACGCCGATCCTGGTCAACGCTCGCCGTCCAGCCGGAAGGGAAACCACCGATGCCGGACGACCCGCTCATCGCCGCCGCCCTCGCCGCCCGCAGCCACGCCTACGCCCGCTACTCGAACTTCCTGGTCGGCGCCGCCCTGCGCGCGGCCGATGGGTCGATCCACGCCGGATGCAACGTCGAGAACGCCGCCTACCCCGAAGGAACCTGCGCCGAAGCAGGCGCCATCGCCGCCATGGTGCTCGCCGGCCAGCACCGCATCGCCGAGATCGTGGTCGCCGGCCGAGGGCCCCTGCCCTGCACGCCCTGCGGCGGCTGCCGGCAGAAAATCCGCGAGTTCGCTGCACCGGACACTAAAATCCGCGTGGTCGACGAGAATGGAACCGTGCTGCTCAGCCGCACGCTCGCGGCGCTGCTGCCGGACGATTTCGGGCCGGACACCGTGAGCACGGCGTAGAAGGCAAGAAAGGCCAGGGGCTCCGCCCCTGGACCCGGGCAAAGGCTCAGCCTTTGCAATCCATGACCAAAGAGCAGACGCCATGCTTCCGCAGGAAATCATCCGCGCCAAACGCGACGGCAAGGCGCTGCCGCCCGACGATATCGCCGGCTTCGTTGCGGGAATCGCTGATGGCACCATCACCGAGGGACAGGTCGCAGCCTTCGCCATGGCCGTGTTCCTGCGCGGCATGACACGCGCGGAAACCGTCGCCGTCACTCTCGCGATGCGTGACTCCGGCGACGTGCTGGATTGGGCCGCACTCGGTCTCGGCGACGCGCCTCTGGTGGACAAGCACTCGACCGGCGGCGTCGGCGACAAGGTCAGCCTGATCCTCGCACCACTCGCCGCCGCCTGCGGCGCGCTCGTGCCGATGATCTCCGGGCGCGGCCTCGGCCATGGCGGCGGCACGCTCGACAAGATGGACAGCATCCCCGGCTACCGCAGCCAGGTGGACGCGGCGACACTCGCCCGCGTCACCCGCGAGGCCGGCTGCGCCATCGTCGGCGCCACCGGCGACATCGCGCCCGCCGACCGGCGTCTCTACGCCATCCGCGACGTCACCGGCACGGTCGAAAGCATCCCGCTGATCACCGGCTCCATCCTCTCGAAGAAACTCGCCGCCGCGCCGCGCGCCCTTGTCATGGACGTCAAGTGCGGCAACGGCGCCTTCATGACCACGGAAGACGACGCCCGCGCCCTGGCGGAGAGCCTGGTCGCGGTCGCAAGCGGTGCCGGCGTCGCCACCACCGCGCTGATCACCGACATGGACCAAGTGCTCGGCACCACCGCCGGCAACGCCCTGGAAGTGACCGAGGCGATCGACTTCCTCACCGGCACCCGCCGCGAGTCCCGCCTCGCCGAAGTCACTCTCGCACTGGTCGCCGAAATGCTGCTGATCGCCGGCCTCACCGCCGACCTCACCGCCGGCCGCCGCGCCGCCGAGGCACACCTCGCCGACGGCAGCGCCGCCGAGCACTTCGCCCGCATGGTCGCCGCCCTCGGTGGTCCCGCCGACCTGCTGCAGCGCCCCGCCGCGCATCTCGCCGCCGCCCCGGTGGTCGAACCGGTTCCGGCACCCCGCCCCGGCACCCTCGCCCGCATGGACACGCGGGAGATCGGACTCGCCATCCTGGAACTCGGCGGCGGCCGCACCCGCGCCGACCAGGCGATCGATCCCGCCGTGGGCGTCAGCGACATGCTCCCGCTCGGAACCCAGCTCACCGCCGACACCCCACTCTGCCTGGTGCACGCCCGAACTGCCGCGGAGGCGGCGCAGGCGCGCCAGCGCATCCTCGCCGCCGTCACCATCGCCGACGAAGTCCCGACCCCACCGCCAA
>DATJSJ010000232.1:0-2494 GCA_035504175.1 Acetobacteraceae bacterium | reverse complement strand
CATCTGGCTGCCCTGGATGACTTCGCTGCCCTGGGTGAGCTGGATCAAGCTCGTCAGGCTCTGGTTGGTGTCGATCTGCTGCTCCACCGAGGCGAACTGCACCAGTTCGCTGGTGAACTGGTCGGAGTCCATCGGGCTGGTGGGGTCCTGGTTCTGCAACTGCGTCATCAGCATGTTCAGGAAGTCGGTGAAATTGCCGTCCAGCGACGACAGCGCGTTGTTGGTGGTCTGCGACGCGGCGCTGGCATTGGCGGCGCTCTGCTGGGCGGCGACTGACGCGAGGCTCATGGCGGTGCGACCTTTCAGGCGGTGATGTCGAGGCCGGCGCGCAGCCAGCGGGGGATGGACGGCGAGGCGTCTTCCTGTGCGGCGTCGGTGGGGTCTTCGCCGTTGGCGGTGCCCGTGCTTCTGGTGCCGGATCCGTTGCCGCCGCCGCCCTGGCCGGAGCCGGCGTTGGCCGCCATGCCGCCATGCGTGCCGGCGGACGGGGTCAGCGCATCGGGAGAAGCGAGATGCAGCGTCAGGCTGCGCCCGTCCGAGGGAACGCCAGCCTGGTCCAGCGCGCGCTGCAGTTCCGGCTGGTCGCGCAGGAGCAAGGTCATGGTCTCGGGGCGCTCCACGGCGATGTCCACGCGGGCGGGCGCGTCCAAGGGGCGGTCGATGCGGATCTGCACCTGGCCGAGATCGGGAGGATCGAGATGCAGCGTCATGCTCTGCGCCCCGTCCGCGCCGCGCGAGAGCGACAGCAGGGCAGCGGACACCTGGTGGCCCGGGGCCGCCGTGCCTGTCGGGTCCGCTGCGCCGGGCGCGGTGCCCGGCATGGCGGTGGAAGCCGCGGTGCCGGCACTGGCGGACGATGCGGCGGAGGCGGCGTCGGCACCGGAAAGCGGTGACGGGGTTGGCAGCAGGTTTGCCGGCGCCGCGGTTGCCGGCTCGTTTGGCAGGGTTGGCGCTTGCGGCGCGACGGCGGCGGCCGGCGCCGGTGGGGACGGCGCTGCGTGCGGCCCGGTCTCGGTTGCGGCGGCTTGCTGCGGCGGCCCCGGGCCGGCGGCCGCCGGGCCGGCTTGCACGTGCGGCAAGGCAGACCGCAGCGGTTGATCGTCCGCCGGGCCGGGCGCCAGCGTGGCAGCCTGCGTTGCCGCGGCGACGGCTGATGCGGCTGCCGCGTCAGCCGGCGTGCCGGTGGGCGGCATCGCATCGGCGGCAGCGTGCGGCGGCTGTTGCGTCCCGGTTTTGTCGTCGGTGGCCGCGGCATGGTGGCTCGTATCCTGCGGGACGGAGGCGGCCGGCGAGCCGGCGCCTGGCTGGTGCGATGCCGTGGGCCGCGGGGTTTGGCTTTCCAAAAGCCGGGACGTTCGGGCTGCCAGCAGGGATCCGGCACGAGGGACGATCTTTGCGGCCGGTCCCGGCACTGGATCATCGGATGGGGAAGGATCGCCGGACACGGAAGAATCGTTGGATTCGCCGGCGGTCGGGTCTTCGGCCGAAGACGTCCTCGACGCCGCCGGCGCGGTCACGTTCGGTGCCAAGCGAACGCTTGCGAAGCGCCCCGCGATCCGGCGCAGAGCGGCGGTCCCCTGCTCTCCGGTGAGGGTTTCGGCCTCGGGATCGGCCGCGGGCAAAGCAGCGGGGGATGCTGCGCCCTGGGCGGGCGATGCGTCGGTTTGCGTGGTCCCCGATTGGCGCGAGGCGGCTGGTGCCGGCCATGGCTGGCGTGCCGCCATGGTCCCCGCGCGGGTCGCCGCGCTTTTCGCGGCCGGCCACGCGGTGGGGTTCGCTTGCGGAGGGGTGTGTGTTGCTGCCGCGGCTTCGGCCGATGCGGTCGCTGCCTCGGCCATCTTGCCCGGGGCAGCGACCGCATCGAACATTCGCAGTACGCCCGCGAAGGGTGGCGGCGCCGCGGTCGCTGCGGCCGGGAGGGCAGCCTGCGCCGCCGCCGGCCGTGCAGCCGCCGCCACCGGGATCAGAGCCGTCAGAGCCATCGCCTGCGGCATTGCGCACTCCGCATTCGTCCTGCTGCGGCGAACGCAAAAGCGGGGCCAAGCGAATCGCCGCTGCAAAGGGATTGCGAAGGGGATTGCAAAGGTCCGATGCGGCAAAAGCTGCCGGGTCCGGCCCGCACGGCCGGTGAAAGCTGCCGGGTGGACGCGCCGCGGCCCGGCTTGACCGTTTGCCATGGGAACGTGAGGCGATTGTTCGTGTGTCGATGGCCGGGTCACGCCCGGCCGTGACGGGCGGGCTGGAACCCGCGCCCTGGCACGTTTCCTGCTGCTTGCCGCCGCGAACGGTCCCGCGCGAATCGCGGCGCCGGCATTGCAGGAGCCTGCCAATGTCCTTGCTTGGGGCAATGAACACCGCCATCTCGGGGCTGACCGCGCAATCGGCCGCGTTCGGCAACATTTCCGATAACGTCGCCAACAGCCAGACCACCGGCTACAAGGAAGTGGAGACGAACTTCGTCGATTACCTCACCACCAGCACTGCCACGGTGAAT
>DATJSJ010000231.1:0-85471 GCA_035504175.1 Acetobacteraceae bacterium | reverse complement strand
TAGCCTTTGCTGGGGGTCCAGAGGGCAAAGCCCCCGGCCTTCCTTCCTTTCTCAGCCCCGCCGTTGAAACCCCTTCCCGATTGACAATGACGCAGGATCGATTGAACGTGCAATCAAAACAGGGGTGGGCTATGCGCGGTTCTCACCAACTTGTGAAGGAACCCGGCCAGGAGGAGGGCCGGCGGGGCTTCCTGATCGAAACCACGATCGATGCCCTGGCTGATTACGGCTATGTCGGCACGACGCTCTCCCGCATCGCGGAGCGCGCGGGCGTATCGGCCGGCCTTGTGGCGCATTATTTCGGCGACAAGGACGGGCTGCTGTTCGCGGCGTTTCGCTCGGTCGCTTCGCAGTTGCGGCAGATTGTGCTGGACAGGCTGCGTGGCGCGCACACGCCGCGCGAGCGCATCATGGCGCTGATCGACGCCAATCTCGGCCCCGGCGAATTCGACCGGCGTAGCGGCGCCGTCTGGCTCGCTTTCTGGGGGCAGGTGCCGCACTCGCCTTCGCTGCGCCGCGTGCAGGCGGTCTACCAGCAGCGCATCGTCACAAACCTGCGCCACGAACTGCGGCAGCTCGCCGCCCCCGACGTCGCGTCACGACTCGCGACGCTGATCGCCTCGCTGATCGACGGCATCTGGCTGCGGGCGGCCCTGTCTGGCTGGACCGAGACCGACAGCGCGACGGCGCGGCAGATGGTGCGCACCTTCGTGGACACGAGCCTGGCCACCGCACCGCCGCCCGCGCCGCGCCAGGCGCGCCCGGCCGTGCCGCGCATCCAGAGCCACGTCGGCGGCCGCTTCCTGCCGGCGCGCACGCCCGCGCTGTTCACCAGCATCAACCCCGCGACCGGCGAGGTGCTGGCCGAGATCGAGGCCGCCGGGCCGGCGGAGGTCGAGGCGGCCGTTGCCGCGGCGCGCGCGGCGCAGCCCGGCTGGGCCGGGACACCCGGCGCCGAGCGTGCACGCATCCTGCGCCGCGTCGCCGAACGGCTGCGCGCCCACAATGACGAACTGGCGGAGCTGGAGACCCGCGACACCGGCAAGCCGATCCAGGAGACGCGCGTCGTCGACGTGATCTCCGGCGCCGAGTGCCTGGAGTATTTCGCCGCCATCGCGGCGACGCTGGCCGGTGAGCATGTCGATCTCGGCAATCCCGCCTTCGGCTACACGCGACGCGAGCCGCTCGGCATCGTCGCCGGCATCGGCGCCTGGAACTACCCGCTGCAGATCGCCTGCTGGAAGGCAGCCCCGGCGCTCGCCTGCGGCAATGCGATGATCTTCAAGCCGGCGGAGCTGACGCCTCTCTCCGCCGCGCGCCTGGCCGAGATCATGGTCGAGGCCGGCGTTCCACCCGGTATCTTCAACGTCGTGCCGGGCGATGCCGCGACCGGCCGGCTGCTGACCGCGCATCCGGAGATCCGCAAGGTGTCGCTGACCGGCGAGGTCGGCACCGGCAAGGCAGTGATGCAGGCCTCGGCCGCGACGTTGAAGGCGGTGACGCTGGAGCTTGGCGGCAAGTCGCCGCTGATCGTGTTCGAGGACGCCGATCTCGACAACGCCGTCGCGGGCGCGCTGCTCGCCAATTTCTATTCCGCCGGCGAGGTCTGCTCCAACGGCACACGCGTTTTTGTCCAGGAGAGTGTGCGCGAGGCGTTCCTCGAAAAACTGGTCGCGCGGGTGGAGAAGCTGGTGATCGGCGACCCGCTCGACCCGCGCACGCAGGTGGGCGCGCTGATCTCCGAGCCGCACATGCAGAAGGTGCTGGGCTATATCGAGCGCGGCCGGGCGGAAGGGGCACGCCTCGCGATCGGCGGCGATCGCGTGACGAGGGGCGGGCTCGACCGGGGAAACTTCGTCGCGCCCGCGATCTTCGACGGCTGCACCGACGGCATGGCGATCGTGCGCGAGGAGATCTTCGGCCCGGTGATGGCCGTGCTCGGCTTCCGCGACGAGGAGGAGGTCGTCGCCCGCGCCAACGCGACCGAATTCGGCCTGGCCGCCGGGCTGTTCACCGCCGACCTGACGCGCGCGCATCGCGTGATCGCGCGTCTGCAGGCCGGCACGTGCTGGATCAACCACTACAACATCACGCCGATCGAGCTGCCGTTCGGCGGCGTCAAGCTCTCCGGTCTCGGGCGGGAGAACGGCCGCGCCGCGATCGAGCATTACACGCAGACCAAGAGTGTGTACGTCGCCCTCGCCCCGATCGACGCGCCCTACTGAGCATGGCGGCGGAGGAATTCGACTACGTCATCGTCGGCGCCGGCTCGGCGGGCTGCGTGCTCGCGCACCGGCTGACCGAGGATGCGCGCTGTACGGTGCTGGTGCTGGAATACGGTGGCTCCGACCGCTCGATCCTGATCCAGATGCCGAGCGCGCTCTCGATCCCGATGAACATGGCGAAATACAACTGGTTCTACGAGACGGAACCGGAGCCGCATCTCGGCGGGCGGCGCCTGCACACGCCGCGCGGCAAGGTGCTGGGCGGCTCGTCCTCGATCAACGGCCTCGTCTACGTGCGCGGCAACGCGATGGATTTCGAGACCTGGGAGAGCCTCGGCGCCGCCGGCTGGGGCTATCGCCATGTGCTGCCGTATTTCCGCCGCGCCGAGACGCGCGCCGAAGGTGGCGACGCGTATCGCGGCGCCGACGGGCCGCTGCACACCAGCTACGGCACGCTGCGCAATCCGCTCTACCGCGCCTGGATCGAAGCCGGACGGCAGGCCGGCTATCCCGAGACCGCGGACATCAACGGCTACGAGCAGGAAGGATTCGGCCGCATGGACATGACCGTCCATCGCGGCCGCCGCTGGAGTGCCGCCAACGCCTACCTGCGCCCGGCGATGCGACGCCCGAACCTCGCGGTGCGCACCCGCGCGCTGGCAACGGCCGTCACGCTCGACGGGCGTCGCGCCACCGGCGTGCGCTATCGCCAGGAGGGAGCGGAACGCACCGTGCGGGCGCGGCGCGAGGTGATCCTCGCCGGCGGCCCGATCAACTCGCCGCAATTGCTGATGCTGTCGGGCATCGGGCCTGGCGAACATCTCGCCGCGCACGGCATCCCGGTCCGGCACGAGCTGCCCGGCGTCGGCGCCAATCTGCAGGACCACCTGGAATTCTATTTCCAGGTCGCAAGCACCAAGCCGGTCACGCTCTATTCGGCGATGAACCCAGCCGCCAAGGCGCTGATCGGCCTGCGCTGGCTGCTGTTCCACGACGGGCTCGGCGCCACCAACCATTTCGAGAGCTGCGGCTTCATCCGCAGCCGGCCTGGCGTGCCGTGGCCGGACATCCAGTACCACTTCCTACCGCTCGCCGTGACCTATGACGGCAAGTCGCTTGCCACCGGCCACGGCTTCCAGGCGCATGTCGGGCCGATGCGCTCGAAAAGCCGCGGCCATGTGCGGCTCGCCTCGGCCGATCCGGCCGCCAAGCCGCGCGTGTTCTTCAACTACATGAGCCACCCGGACGACTGGACCGAGATGCGCGCCTGCGTCCGCCTGACGCGCGAAATCTTCGCGCAGGCGGCCTTCGATCCCTACCGCGGCGACGAGATCCAGCCCGGCGAGGCGGTCCAGACCGACGCGCAGATCGACGATTTCATCCGTGACAAGGTGGAAAGCGCCTACCATCCCTCCGGCACCTGCCGCATGGGACGCGCCGACCATCCGGCAGCGGTGGTCGATCCACAAACGCGGGTGATCGGAATCGACGCGCTGCGCGTGGTGGACAGCTCGATCATGCCGCAGATCACGACCGGCAATCTCAACGCGCCGACGATCATGCTGGCGGAGAAGGCGGCGGATCATGTACGCGGGCGGCCGATGCTGGCACCGAGCAATGCGCCGTTCTACCGGGCGGCGGATTGGGAGACGGCGCAGCGGTAGAAAGAAAGGCCAGGGCTCCGCCCTGGACCCGCTGGGGCCTGAGGCCCCAGACCCCCCTAACTAACGCCGGTCTGGGCGGAGGCTTCTCGACCCGCGAGCAATGCTACCGCGATTGCCGGCGCACAATGGCCTGCCCATACCGACGGCGCGCCATCGAGACAGGAATCGGTGAAATCCCGATACGGTCGCTGCAGCCGGGCGGCGAGACGCGCCGCGAGATGTCGGCCGATCCCCGCCCCGAGAACCGGCGCCGCGTCGGGCAGACGCGCCCGCGATAGCACCAGCATGACAGCGTCCTCGATGCGACGAAGCTGCTGCTCGGCGAACCAGCGAGCCACGTCGCGCCATTCCGCCTCCGTCGCGTCGGCGGCGTCGCGCCCGACCATGCGCGCGAGCCGCGCCCGCGAGGCGCGCAAGGACTTGCCGCGCCCGTCGGCAGTCGGCATCTGGTCGACCTCGGGCGCGAGTTCACCCAGCAGCCGATAGACATCGGCCGTGGTGGCGAAATGCTCGCAAACGAGCGGCGTCCAACGCCCGCCGACCGGCGCGTGCGACGCGATCGCCATGAGAAAGCTGCGCACCAGCCCGGTGTAGACAAGCTCGCCGCAGGACAGGCGCTCAGGGTCGCTGTAGCCCGCGGGCGCCGGGCAGCCGCCGGCAACCGGCACGATGTCGGTCGTGGTCGAGCCGATATCCACGAGCAGCGCGTCGGGCAGACGGCCGCCGGCGAGCGCGGCACTCGCATGCCAGTTCGCCGAGGCGATGTCGGCCGCATGCGCCGCAGCCTGGTCCGCGGCAAGGAAACCGGCACGGCCGCCATACAGGGCGAGGCGCGCCGGCGCGAATGCCGCAGTAAGCGCCGCCGCGATGCCGGCGACGCCGGTGGCGCGGTCGGGGAACGCATCCGCAAGCTCGCCGGTCATGGTGGCCGCATGCAGCTCGGCGGGCCCCAGCCGCGCGCTGGCTTCCCGCAGCGCAGCCGCCAGCCGATCGACCCCGAGCCAGAGCGGACAGGGAAGCTGGATCACGTCGACCACCCGGCCTTCCGCGATCCGGGCAGCCTTCACATGGGCGCCGCCGATATCCCAGCCGATCACCGATTGCATGCACTCCTCCCGCCCGCAGTCCCTCTCCCCTCCCACAAACTCGGCCACGCCCGGTATCGGCCGGCTCCTGCAGCGACGGCGCCGTTTACCGTTCGGTGAGGACACCGGCCGGATAGTGCCGCTTGCCGTCGCCTCGCTGAAGGCCGGCACACGCGGACGAGGACAGGCCCCGATGAGTGGCACGGTCGGCGGACCTTTGGCCATACCAATGTATCTCGCGATCACCAAGGACGAGCAGTCCTACGTGACCAAGGGGATGAAGGCGGACCCCCAGACGCAGAGCCAGGTCAAGGCCTTCCTGAAGCAGGCACCGACCATCACCTCCTCGAGCCAGTTGCTCAAGAGCTACCAGTCGCTGCAGGTGCTCCTCGGTGCCTTCAACATGGGATCGGATATCGGCGCGACCGGCATCCTCAAGGACCTCCTGACCCAGGACCCGACCTCCTCCAGCTCGCTGGTGCAGCAGACCGCCAACACCAACTACCTGCACTTCGTGAAGGCGACGACAGCCCGCAGCACGGTCGATCTCGCTCTCGGCAATCCCCAGAACCTGTCGCTCGTCACCGGCGGCGACGCGGCCTCCACCTTCACCCTGCAGAACGCGGCCTATGCCGAATCCGCCGCGGACCAAACCAGCAGCAATATCGGCAAGCAGTGGCAGTTCGTGCTCAATGACGGCTCCGCCCAGGGCAGCATCCTGAGCGCGCTTGATTCGGCAGCGGGCGGCGGCGCCAGCTATTCCATCAATCCGGACGGCTCGGTCTCGGGATCGGCCGGATCCCCTTCGGTCACCGTCACGACCCAGAGCGACGGCAGCAAGGTCTATTCCCTGGCGCTCGCCACCGATTCCAGCGGCAACGTGACCAGCGAGGTCAATGTCGTCAGCGTGCCCGTGACGGCCGGCACGACGGCCGGCCAGGTCGGCAGCCAGGTGGGGAGCCTGGTCGGCGCGATGCAGGCCGCCGGCTTCGACGCGCAGCAGAATGCCGATGGCTCGATCAGCATCATCGACGGCATCGCGACGAGCGATACGACGCTCGATAAGACCGGCATCACGGCCTATGCCACCACGGCGACGCAGGCGACGTCGACCTCCTCCTCCATGGTCGCGCTGGGCGCGGGGGCGGCGGGGCTGAAGGCCGGCGAAACCCTCATGGATGGCACGACGGTCATCGGACAGATCCAGTCGGTCGATGCCAGCGGCAACGTGACGCTGACCGGCAATGCGATGGCATCGATCGCGATCGGCGATGCACTCACCGTCACCGCCGGCACCAGCGTGCAGGCCACGGCGATGGCGGCGACAACCACGTCGCAGAACGTGGTCTCCCTCGGGAGCGCAGCCGCAGGGCTGGTCGCCGGGCAGGTGCTGCGGGACGGCTCGCAGATCGTCGGCACGATCCAGTCGATCGATCCTTGGGGCAACGTGACCTTGACCGCGAATGCCCAGGTGCCGGTCGCGATCGGGGACACGATCGCCGTCGCACCGGGTGTCAGCATGAGCAACGTCGGCATCGCCATGACCGCCACCGGTGCCACGACCACCAGCGGCAACATGCTCTCGCTCGGCAGCGCCGCCACCGGATTGCAGGCCGGGCAGGTGATCATGGACGGCTCGACGGTGATCGGGACGGTGAAGTCGGTCGACGGCCTCGGCGACGTCACCCTCACCGGCAACGCGCAGGCGGCCGTCGCCACCGGCGACCGGCTGACGGTCACTGCCGGGGTCACCAGCACGACGACGCCCGCGCTCAGCGACGCCCAGAACCTGCAGTCGATCGTCAATCAGTACGAGACCAGCCAGTTCGAGAAGAACGAAGGCCAGCAGATCGACGGCATGCAGCAGGCCTTGTATTTCACGCGGAACATCGGCTCGGTGACGACCATTCAGCAGCTCATGTCCGATCCGACACTTTTGTCCGTCGTCACCGCCAATCTCGGGCTGCCGCAGCAGTTCGGTCTGCTCAATTATGACCAGCAGGTGCGCATTCTGACGAAGGACGTAAAGCTCTCGGACTTTCAGAACGCCAAGTATGTGACGCAGTCGGCCGAACGCTACCTGACGCTGGTGCAGATCAACCAGAGCTCCACGCCCGATCCGGGCAGCGCGGTGAGCTTGTTCGGCGATGCCCCCGATCCCGGCCAGACGATTCTCTCCATCCTGGGCGGCGGCAGCACGTCGTCCTCATCGCTTCCGGCCACCTCCGGCGCTTCGATCAATGTCGGCCTGTCCCTTCTGATCTGACGGCAGCTCCGACACGGCAGAACGCGATCCGGTCAGGCCCAAGGCGCCCGCCCGCCAGGGCCACGGATCGCAAGCCTCCGCCCGATCGCCGCGAGCGAACCGCGTCACGGGTCGATCGGCGCAAGCCAACGGTCACGCGGTGGCCGTCACGACTTGACCTCCGCGCCTCGCCGCCGAGGATTGCGTCCATGGACGTGGTCCCCGTACTCGATCTCAAATCCGGCCAGGTGGTTCACGCGACCGGCGGCCGGCGCGAGGCCTATGCGCCGATCACTACCCCTCTGGCCGGATCGAGCGAGCCGGCCGCGGTGCTGGATGGCCTGCTGCGCCTGTTCCGCTTCGGCCATGTCTACGTCGCCGATCTCGACGCGATCGAGCGGCGCGGCGACCACGCCGTCTTGCTGGACGATCTGTTCCGCACCCGTCCCGGCATCACGCCATGGATCGACGCCGGGATCGCGGATGCTGGGGCTGCGCAGGCATTCCTCGCGGACCATACCGGCGCCGTGGTGATCGGCAGCGAGTCGCAGGCGTCGCCCGATTTGCTGGCTGCGCTGCGCGCGGACGAGCGGCTGCTGCTGTCGCTCGATTTCCGCGGCAACGATTTTCTCGGCCCCGCGGAATTGCTGGCAGATCCCGATCTGTGGCCGTCGCGGGTGATCGTGATGACGCTGGCGCGGGTCGGCATGGCGCGCGGACCGGACGTGGCGCGGGCGGCCCAGATCGTGCGGCGGGCGACGCGCAGCCGGGTCTACGCGGCGGGCGGCGTGCGGGATGAGACCGATCTGCGCGCACTGGCGGCGGCCGGAGTCGCCGGGGCGCTGGTAGCAACCGCGCTGCACAATGGCGAGCTCTCCGCCGCCTGGCTGCGCCAATACGCGCGCCCGCCGATGGCGCAGGCAGGCTGAGAGAAGCCGCCCGCCGGGCTCCAGAAACACGATGCCGCCCAGCCTCGGGGGCCGGGCGGCTCGATGAAAGCAAGATGCGCCGCGAAGGGCGCGCGGATCAGGCGGCGAAGGGGTGCTTCACCTGGTCACGCTTCTGCACGACCTCGGAGGCCTTCGGCTCGCCGCGCACCGCACGGGCGATCGACTCCTTGGTGGCCTGATAGTTGTACTGCTGGATTTTCGCGTCGTCCGCGGCTTCCCAGTGGATGAACACGCCGACGCAGATGAACAGGTCGTCGGCTTCGCTCTCCGGGATCACGCCCTCGGCAACGCTGTCGGCGACGGCCTTGGCAACGGCGTGCTGCGCCGGGCCGAACATCTGCACCGCCTGCTTCGCGCCCTTGATCGTGACCTTGTTGAACAGCACGGTGTTCGGCTTGCACAGCAGGTTCGGGGCAACCACGGCCAGCAGCGTGGTGAAGCCGTCCTTGTTGTTGGTCAGCGCGTTGCAGAACGCGGTCTCGGCGGCGCTGCCGCGCGGACCCATGATCAGGTCGACATGCGCAACCTCGTTGCCCTCGCCCACCAGCGACTCGCCCACGCAGACTTTATTGATGGTTGCCATCGCGCTTCCCCGCTCGCTTTGTCGAATGAACCTTGCCTCACGGCGATGCGATCCACGCACGCCATGGTCCGCGCAGGACGATCCGCCCGGCCGGGAGACTCAACCATCATCGCCGCGCCTCCGCAAGATCACCCCGCGGAATGAACCAGCCCCGCGGCAAACAGGGTCGCAACGGTCAGATCGGCGCTGGTGCCCGGATTGAGGCCGCGCCGCTTCAGCGCCGCGTCCCAGGCGAGAAGCTCCGGCAGCAGCGTGACCGGGTCCGGACTTTCGCGCAGCCGAAGCTCCATCCTCCGCGCCTCCCGCCCCAGGGCCGCAGCAACCGCCCGGCCATGCCGGCGCCGCACATGGCTGTCCGGAAAGGCGGCGAGGAAGCGGAGATAGACGGCGAGAGTCGCCCAACGCGCCTCGTCCCAGCGCCCCCGAGCCACCTCGAGCGTGCGCAGCCCGAGCCCGAACACCGCGGCGAAGCCCGTCGTCCATTGCCGAGCGATCAGGTCACGCCCGGCCGCCACCGCCATGGCGGCGAGCGGCGGCACGGTCGGCGCGTCGCGCACGTCGTGCCGCGGCGCCTCCCCGAGCCCGCCGGGCGCCGCCAGCCGGATCGCCTCGAACAGCGTCGCCGCATCGGCGAGATCGGCGGCCTGCAGTACGCTCCGGAGAGCGTGGCGCAACGCCTCCGGGCCGGCACCCTCGGCACGCTCCGCCGCGATCGCCAGCGGTGCGGCGAGCAGGACGATGCCGAGATTGGTGTTCTGCCCCACCGCCGCCCGCGTCGCCGCCACCGCATCGAGAATGCGGCGGCCGAGCGGCGCGCCGCGACGACACAAGGCGGGCGCGGCCGCTTCGGCGCTGCGGCGGAAATCCGCGACCGTCATGCGGTGCCCGTCGGCGAGCACATGCACGTTGCCCGGTTTCGGCGCCTCCAGCTCCGCGACGCAGGCAGCGAGGAAGGCGCGGGCGATCGCCGCGCTATCGCCGCCGGGCGCGTCGCCAGTCATGTGTCGCCGGTCATGTCAGATCGTGATCGCCGCCGGCGGCGTCACGACGCACCCGCGTCATGGCCCGCAAACAGGCGGCCCGACCGGACCGGCTCGGCAGGGTAAGCACTTTCCCGGTCGAGCCGGCGGAGCAGCGCGCCCGCGATCCGCGCGGCGACACGATCCGGCGTCACGCGCTGCAATCCGCGCCAGCCCGGCATGCTGTTCACCTCCAGCACCAGGGCGCGCCCGTCACGGTCGCGCAGCAGATCGACCCCGGCATAGTCGGCGCCGACGCAGGCCGCGGCCCGCACAGCGAGGCCTTCCAGCTCCGGGTCGGGCTGCAGCGTCTCCGGCGTGCCACCGCGACGGATATTGGTGATCCAGGTTTCCGCGCGCCGCGTCATGCCGGCGATCGCCACCCCATCGCAGACGAACACGCGGTGATCGGCGAAACCCGTCGCCACCCCGGTCGGGACGAAGCGCTGCAGGTAATAGATGCCACCGACCTCCGCGGCCTGCGGCAGCGCCTCCGGCGCCTCGATCAGCCGCAGCCCGCGGCCCTGGCCACCGAACAGCGGCTTCAGCACCAGCGGCCCGACGGCGGCCTCGCGCGCGACCAGCGCCGCCGCCGCCTCCCGACCCTCCACCGCCCAGGTCGGCGGCGTCGGCAGGCCGGCGGCGGCGAGCAGGAAACTGGTCATCGACTTGTCGACGCAGCGCTCGATCGCGCGCGCGTCGTTCCAGACCGGCACGCCGCGCTCGCGCAGCGCGTGCAGGATGCCGAGCCGCCGCGTCACTTCCTCGAAAGTCCCGCCGCTGATCGCGCGCACCAGCACGGCGTCCGGCAGCGCCTCGAACCCTGGCAGGCGCAGCCCGTCCGGCGCCGTGGTGTCGAAGGCGCAGTCGCCGAGGCGCAGCGCGGTCGCCGGCGCCCCCGCAGCGGCGAAGGCGCGCAGCAGGCTCCGCGCGTGCCAGTCGAGATCATCGATCGCCAGCGCGATGCGCGGCGGCCGGCCCGGCGCCATCCGGGTCGGTCAGGCGAAGGAGGCGTCGAGCAGCGCCGGATCGATGCCGCCGCCGCGGAAGCTTTCGCCGGTCTCGATCGCGGTCACGATCGCCTCGGCCGGGCTGAACAGCATCCGGTCGATCGCGTAGAAATCGCCCTTGAAGGCGCGGAACACCTCGGCGAACGGGCGGCCGTAATCGCGAGAGGTGCTGGCGGGCAGCTTCGCCGCCAGTTCGCGGGCATCGTCCGCCGGGCCGGTGACGAAGAGCTGCACGCGCCCGCCGAAGATGATCGCATCATTGGTGCGGCCCATCGCGGTGACGAAATCCGGATGCGGCGGCGGCAGCGGGGCCGCGCCGGCGCCGTCGAGGATGCGCTCGAGCGGGAACTGCAGCTCATGCGCCTTGTGCAGCGCCACCTCCAGCACCCGGGCGACCACCTGCACGCTGCCGGCCAGGCTCTGGGTGGGCGCGTAGAGCACGGACAAGCCGCTGCCTTCGACGCCGCACTCCGCCGCGACCCGCGCCAGCAGCGGCGCCGGCGGCACGCGGCCGCTCTCCAGCACCAACACGGCGGCACTGCCGCGCTCGGCGGTGCCGAGCTCGGCGAAGATCGGCTCCTTGCGCGCGAGCGCGCGGGCCGGGCCGGAGCCTAGGGCGAAATATGCGTCCGGCTTCTCGCCATATGACAGGCTCCAGCCGGCATACTGGCTGGCAAGGCAGGCGGTGACCGGGTTGGACGAGGCAACCGAGACCACCCACGGCCAGCGCGGGGTCGCCGCATCGGGGCCGAGCCGGACGCGGCCCAGCCCGCCGAGGCAGATCTCGGCCAGGCGCAACCCGGCCTCGACGCCGCCCACGTGCCGGGCGCCGGCATCGACCAGGCGCTCGCCGGCCGGCCCGCGCTCCACGCCGACACGCAGCGCTGCCGCGTCCGCGATCAGCGCATCGACCAAGCGTGCCGCCCGCGCATTGATGTCCAAGCCGGTGTCCGCGTCCATCACGCCCCCTCCGCCATCGCGCGCAGCGCGCCCGCCCGCCGTCGCGCCAAAGCTTCCGCCGCCGCCGCATCCGGCGCCGTCGCCAGCACCGTGCAGAGCGGGCCCCCGCGCGGCACCGCGACACGAGCCGGCTGACGGTCCGCGGCCCAGTCGGGCCAGGCGAACCCGGCCGGGACCTGCATGCGCCGCGCTGTATAGACCGTGACCGAAGCGGCGGCGCCCGTGAAGACCGGGGCCGCCAGTGGCAGGCGGCCATCGCAGGCTTCGAGGTGCAGGCGGAACAGCGATCCGGCGGCATCGGCGAAGATGTCGAGCGTCGCGCCAGGGCGCGGATTGATCTCCAGCAGGTCGAACCCGTCCGCACGGCAGAGGAAATCGGCGCTATTCAGCCCGACCAGGCCGAGCGCCGCGGTCAGCCGGTCGACCGCCTGCATCATCGGGTCCGCGGTCGGCGGCGGCAGGACGGCGGGACGCACGGCACCGCCGTAGCGGAACGGTCGCTCCGGCGTCGGATCGGGCCATTGCCGGCTGAACCCGACCAGCCGCGCGGCGCGCCCGTCGGCCAGGAACAGGGCGGAGACCGGCTCCCCGGCCACTCGGCGCTGGACATACCAGCCGCGCCGCGCTGCGTCGGGCGTCGCCTCGGCGACATGCGCGCCGCCGGCCCCGCCGGCGCGCTTGCGCAGCCAGGCGCCGGCGGATGGTGCCGCGTCCCGCGTCTCCGGATGCGGCACGCCGAGCGTGCGGCAGAGGGCCGCGAAGCGCCTCGGATCCTTCACGCGCGCCACCACCGCCGGCGCATTGCTGAGCAGCCGGAAGCGCCGTGCCAGCGCGCGCAGCAGGCCGGGCCGATGCTCGAAGCCGCCGCCCAGAACCAGCCCGACCGGCTTACGGCCGGCCGCCAGCCGTTCGAGCGCCGCCAGCAGCGCCGCCGCGTCCGGGCCGCGCGCGACGCCGCCGGGCAGGGTCGCGCACGCGGCGGCGATCTCCCGGGTGTCGAGGTCGCCGAACAGATCGGCGACCAGCGGCGCGTAGCCGGCGCGCCGCGCCGCCGCTGCCAGCGCCCGGCCGGACAGGGCAGCGATCAGCACCGCCGGCGCCGCCCGCATCGGCGAGCCGGCTTCCGTATCCGGGGCGGTGGAGCGCAGAAGCCGGTCGCAGGTCAGGCGGCGAGCTCGCGCGCCAGGGCAAAGGCGTCGCGGAAGTCGAAGGCGACCGGCTTGTCGCTTTCGATCATGCGGCGGAACAGCCCGAACTCGGTGCGGTACTTGGTCTGGCCGATCGCCAGCGCGCCGATGCCGGCCGGCCCCCCATTGCCGACCGGCGGGCCGTCGGCGTGCACGTCCAGCCCCTCGACCCCGAGCGGCGGCACCGCGTTCACGTCGGCGACCACGCGCAGTCCCGGCGCACCACGCAGCAGGGCGGTCGAGAGAATCTGCACCCCGGCCTTGCCGGCGCAGAGCGCGATCTCGGCCTCGCGCAGCACCGCGCCCTTGCGCTCCTCGGAGCTCGCGTCGGCGGCGTGCATCGTGACCTTGAAGCGCTTGCCGATCTCCTCGGCCGACTGCGCCACGCGCTTCGGCCCGTCATGGCCGGCCAGCGTGACGCGCGCGCCTTCCAGCGCGGCGATCACGCCGGAGGCGAAGCCCACCACACCGGTCGCGCCGAAGATCACCACCCGGCTGTCGCGCAGATGATGGCCCTGCTGCTTCAGCACCCGCTCGACGCGTGCGACCATCGCCGCGGCGGTGGTGAAGGAGCCGGCGGGATCGGCGAAGATCGAGGCGGCGAAGGGCGGTACCATCGCCTGCTTCGCCGCCTCGATCATGTCGAGCGCCGCGATCGCGTTGCGTCCGCCGATGAAGATGCCGGTGCGCGGGCCAAGCTTGGGCGGGCGGGAGAAGATCGCGTCCTGGACAAGGCCGGTGACGTCGTGCGCCTCCACCGCCTCGTACGGGACGACCGCGTCGAACCCGGCATCGAGCGCCATGTTCACGTCGAACGGGCTCACATGCTTGAGCGGGCTCAGCATGTGCAGGATGTGCTTGTCGGCCACGCTGTCCATCTCCTCCCGGGCGGCGCTGCGCCGCGGGCCGGCGATCGCCGCCGTCAGCCCGCGGCGACGCTGGCGCCGTGATTGAGCCCGCGGCAGACCATGAAGTCCAGTCCCGCGGCCTGCGCCGCCGCCGCGTCTGCCGCGCGGCGCGCGGCGGCCTCGCCGCGGATGAAGGCGAAGCCGGTCGGTCCCCAGCTGCTCTGGCCGATGCCAACGGCGCCGGCGGCGCGCAGTCCTGCCAGCGCCGCGGCGACGGGCGGACTGGTGAAGCGGCCGCCCTGGGCCGGGGCGAAATGGTCGCCGACGATCTCCTGCATGCGCGTCACCGCCGCGCCGAAAGCGCCGATATCGTCCTCGGCGACGCCCGGCAGCGCCTGCATCAGCACGAGCCGGCAGATCTCCGCCGCCGCGGCCTCCGGCAGCGGCGTCAGACCGGCGAAGGCATCGATCTCGGCGCCGCCGGCCAGTCCCTGCCGGGCCGGGTCCAGCACCAGCACGACGCGCCAGTCCTCCGGCACCGGCAGCCGCGACAGGAGCGGCGGCGGTTGCTCCCGCGCACCGCGGCCACCGTCCACCACCACCCCGCCGTGTCGGAACAGATGCAGGCCGACCCCGGAGCGGGCGCCGCGCCCGAGCAGCATCGCGTCCGCCGCCGGATCGGGCGGCAACCCGTGCAGCCGGCGCAGCGCCGCGGCGATCGCGAGCGCGAGCTGGGTGCCGGAGCCGAGCCCGGCATGGGCGGGGATCGCTTCGGCGATCGCCAGTGCGTGGCCCGTCTCGTCCAGGCCGGAATGCCGCAGCATCTCCGTCAGCAGGCGCGTCGCCCGCTCCGGTTCCGCGCCCGTGACCCGCAGACCCTGCGCCCGCCGCAGGGTGAGCCGCGTGCAGGGCGCATCCAGGGCCAGGCCGAGACTGCCAAATCGCCGTCCCAACCCGCCATTGAGATCGAGGAAGCCGAGATGCAGCCGCGCGCTACAACAGACCGTGACCTGGTCGGCCAGCGCCGACGGTCCGACCCGCGCATCTGCCGGAGCCTCGGCATTTTGCCTCATCGTTCTGCAATGATGCAGTGCAGTGCGGCGCCTCGGCGCGCGCGGGGCGTTGCGCTGGTCATGCGGCATGTTCCACGCTAAGGCAGCGCCGGGCAACTCGCGCCAGGCGGCGCCCACCTTGGGGAGGCAACGCAACATGACAGAGCGGGCCAAGGAGCGCGTCTACACCGAGGCAGAGATCGAGGAGCGGCTGGCAAAAGAACTGCCGCACTGGAAGCTGGAGCGGGGCTGGATCCGCCGCACCTTCCGCACGAACAGCTGGAAGGGCACGCTCATGGTGATCAACACGGTCGGCCACCTGGCCGAGGCGGCGTGGCACCATCCGGACATCACCGCCTCCTATGCCTGGGTCGAGGTGCGGCTCTCGACGCACACCGCCAAGGGCATCACCGACAAGGACTTCGAGCTGGCGCGCAAGATCGAGGAGGTGGTGCAGTGGCGGCCATCCTCCGACAGCGCGCTCGAGGGCACGCCGCAGGGCGATCAGCGCTTCGCCTATCTCAAATACGATTCCTGACGGCGCGCGGCTCGGCATGACCGACGACGACCCGACCTGCCGCATCGGCGGCCGTGCGGCGACGCGGTCGGAGGCGATCGAGGCGGCCGCGGCGGTGCTGCGCGACAGCGTCTGCCCGCTGATCCTCTGCGCCGAGATCGACGTCGCCGGCACCGAAGCGGCGGTGGCACTCGCCCGGGCGCTGGGCGGGATCGTCGATCACGTGCAATCACCGGCGGCGCTGCGCGATCTCGGGGTGATGCGCGACGCGGGCTGGATCGTCACCTCGCCGTTGCAGGCCCGCGCCCGCGCCGATCTGGTGCTGCTGGTCGGGCCCGGGCTCGACGCGGCCTGGCCGGATCTTGCCGAGCGCTTGGCGCTCGATGCGCCGCCGCCGCTCGCAGCGGCGGGCGCCCGGCGCGTGCTCCGGCTGTGCCCCGGCGCTGGGGCGCGGGATGGCGCGCAGGACGAGGACACGATCCGGAGTACCCCGGCGGAGCTACCCGGGCTACTCGCGACGCTGCGGGCACTCGTGGCCGGGCGCCGGGTGACGCCGGCAGCGCCGGAGCGCGCGGCGCTCGCGGCCTGGGCGGAGGCGTTGCGCGCGGCGCGCTACGGCGTCGTGGTCTGGTCGGCCGCGACGCTCGATGCGCTCGCAATCGAGATGCTGTGCGGGCTGATCGACGCGCTGAACGAGACCACCCGCTTCGCCGGCCTGCCGCTGGCGCCGGGCGGCGGCGCCGCCGCGGCGATGCAGGCGGCCGGCTGGGAGGCGGGCTTCCCGCTGCCGGTTGGCTTCGGCCGCTTCCATCCGGAGCACGATCCGCTGCGGCTCGGTGCCGACCGGTTGATCGGGTCGGGCGAGGCCGATGCGGTGCTGTGGATCGGCACCGATCCCGGCAGCGCGGCGGCGCCGCATCTCGAGGACGCCGCGCTGATCGCGCTGGTGCCGGAGGCCGAGGTGCAGGCGGCAAGCGGTGCCGCGGTGGCGATCGCGATCGGCCGGCCGGGTATCGACCACGACGCCGTGCAATGGCGGGCGGAGCTCGGCGCGCTGGCGCCGGTTGTGGCCAGCGCCCGCAGCGCGGCGCCCTCGGTGGCGGAGATCCTGCGCGCCCTCGCCCGTGCCGCCGCGCCCGCCGCGGAGGCGGTGTCGTGCTGACGCGCCTGGCCGGCGGCCATGTCATCGACCCGGCGCACGGCACCGATGCGGTCGGCGATCTGTGGTTCGAGGACGGCCACATAATCGCCGATCCGGGCGCCGATCCCGGGGCCGGTATCGGATCGGACCGGACGCCGGACGTGACCTTCGACGCGACCGGCTGCGTCGTCATGGCCGGCGGCGTCGACATCCACTCGCACATCGCCGGCGCCAACGTGAACACCTCGCGCCTGCTGCTGCCCGATCAGCGCGGCGCCGATGGCGGCTTCGATTCGGCGCCGGATGCGGCGGCGATCGGCCGGCTCTACGCGCAGATGGGCTTCACCACCGTGGTCGAGCCGGCGATCCCGCCGCATGTCGCGCTGCAGGCCCAGCGCGAGCTGGCGGCGATCCCTTATATCGACAAGGCGATCCTCGCCGTGCTCGGCAACGGCGATTACGAGCTCGGGCTGCTGCGCGACGGCGAGGGCACCGCGGCGCTCGCCAATTTCGCCGGGCGGATGCTGGCCGGCGCGCGCGCGCTCGGCGTCAAGGTGATCAACCCCGGCGGCGCCGCCGCATTCCGCGAGAACGTGCGCAGCTTCGGCCTCGACGACGAGGTGCCGTCCTACGGCGTCTCCTCGCGCGCGATCTTCACCGCCATGCAGCAAGCGGTGGTGGCCCTCGGGGTGCCGCACCCGGTGCATTTGCACTGCAACAATCTCGGCATGCCCGGCAATGTCGAGACCGCGCTGGCGACGATCGAGGCGGCCGGCGATCTGCGCCTGCACCTCGCGCATCTGCAGTTCTACGCCTACGGCAAGGAGGGGCCGCGCGGCTTCTCCTCCGCGGCGCTGCGCCTGGTCGAGGCGCTAGCCACCCGGCCAAACGTCACCGCCGATGTCGGCCAGGTGATGTTCGGGCAGACCGTCACCGTCTCCTGCGACACGCTGCGCCAGTTCAACGCCCGCGGCCAGGCGCATCCGCGCAAGTCGGTGATCATGGACGGCGAGGGCAATGGCGGCGGCATCGTGCCGTACCGCTACAGCCGCCGCAGCTTCTTCAACGCGGTGCAATGGGCCGCGGGACTCGAACTGTTCCTGCTCGCGCCCGATCCGTGGCGCATGTTCTTCACCACTGACCACCCCAATGGCGCGCCGTTCACCGCCTACCCCGACCTGTTCGCCCTGCTGATGGATCGCGATTTGCGCGCGCAATGGATCGAGACGGTGCCGAAGGAGGCGATGTCGGTCTGCACGCTGCCGTCGATCGCGCGCGAGTACACGCTGGTGGAGATCGCGACGATGACGCGCGCCGCGGCGGCGCGGCTGCTGGGGCTTGCCGATCGCGGCCATCTCGGCCCCGCGGCGCGCGCCGACATCGCCGTCTACCGGCCGCAAGCCGATCGCGCCGCGATGTTCCGGCACGCGTCGATGGTGTTCAAGGACGGACGCCTGATCGTGCGCGACGGCATCGCGCTGCCCGAGGCGCGTGCCGCACGCGGTCGGGCCCTCGCGGTGCAGGCGCCGTACGACGCGGCGATCGACCGTCATCTCGGCGACTGGTACGAGCGGGTCTACGGTGTCTCGCACGCGGCCTTCGACGTGCCGGACTTCGCCGTCGGCCTCGCCGATCCGTTCGAGGCGGTGCCATGCCAGCCGTAACGCGCCAGCGACGCCAACCGGACCGGCGTACCGGCCGCGCCGCCGCTTCCCCGCGCGATCGCATGACGCGCAACGGCGTGCGCATCGACGACACGTTCGCCGAAGCGTTCGACATGCGCGGCACCGCGCTGCTGATCACCGCGCCGACACGGCGCTGGGCGCGGCAGGCGGCGGTGACCATGACCGGCTTCGCCACCTCGATCATCGCCTGCGGCGCCGAGGCGGCGATCGACGCCGAGGTCGCGGCCGAGGAGACGCCCGACGGCCGCCCCGGGGTTCGCGTGCTGATGTTCTCCGGCTCCTCCGGCGAGCTGCAGAAGCAGGTGCAGAACCGCGTCGGGCAATGCGTGCTGACCAGCCCGGGATCGGCCTGCTATGCCGGCCTCGAGGCGGCGGAGACGCTGAAGCTCGGCGACGCGCTGCGCTATTTCGGCGATGGCTGGCAGATCTCCAAGCGCCTCGGCGGGCGGCATTTCTGGCGCGTCCCGGTGATGGACGGCGAGTTCGTCTGCGAGGGCACGACCGGTATGACTAGGCAGGCGGTCGGCGGCGGCAACCTGATCCTGATGGCGCGCAGCGCCGCCGGCGCGCTGCGCGCCGCCGAGGCCGTGGTCGACGCGATCGGCGCCGTGCCCGACGCGATCGCCCCGTTCCCGGGCGGCATCGCCCGCTCCGGCTCCAAGGTCGGGTCGAAATACAAGGCGCTGATGGCCTCGACCAACCACGCCTATTGCCCGACCCTGCGCGGCATCGTGCCGGACACGGAACTCGGCGAGGACATCGCCGCGGTGCTGGAAATCGTGATCGACGGGCTTACCCCGGAGGCGGTCGCCGCGGCGATGCGGGCGGGGCTCGCCGCCGCGATCCCGCTCGGGCCGGAGCACGGCGCCGTGCGCATCGGCGCCGGCAACTACGGCGGCAAGCTCGGCCGCCATCACTTCCACCTGCGTGAGCTGCTGCCGTGAGGGCGCCCGCCGGATTGCGCCTAACCCTGCGCAGTGACCCGGAGCAGCGGCTCGACCTCTCGCCGCTCGTGCCACACCGTCTGGCCGGTATGGACGCCGGCGCCATCGAGCGCCTCGCGCTCAACACCACCCGTCGTCCGGTGGTGGTCGGCGACCTGTTCCGTCTCCGCCCCGGCGATCCCGCGCGCCTTGCGATCACTGGCGGATCGGAGCGGTTCGACGAGGTCGGCGCCGGCATGCAAGGCGGCGAGCTGGTGCTGGACGGCGACGCCGGGTTCGGCGCCGGTCGCGGCATGGTCGCGGGCACGCTGCGCATCGCCGGCAGCGCCGGGGACCACGCCGCCTGCGACCTGCGCGGCGGCACGATCGAGATCGCGGGCGATGCCGGCGCCTTCCTGGGCGGCGCCCGACCCGGTGAGCGCGGCGGGATGCGCGGCGGCACCGTGCTCGTGCTGGGCGATGCCGGAGCGCGCGCCGGCGATCATCTCCGCCGCGGACTCATCGTCATCGAGGGCCATGCCGGCGACCATCCCGGCAGCCGCATGGTCGCCGGCACGCTCGTGGTCTGCGGCACGGCCGGGGCGCTGCCGGGCTATCTGCTGCGCCGCGGCACGCTGGTGCTCGGCCGCGCGCCGTCGCTGTCACCGACCTTCGTCGACTCCGGCGCGACCGACCCGGTGTTTGCCCGCCTGCTCGCCCGGCTGCTGCGGCCGGTCAGCCAGCGCGCCGCGCGTCTCGCCGCCACGGCGACGCGGCGCCTCGCCGGGGACATGGCGGTGCTCGGCAAGGGCGAATTGCTACTCCCCGATCGGGCTTGAGGAGGACGGCGCCCTTCCGCCAGCCTCGGTTCGCCCAATTTATGGGAAACAGCCGTCGCGCGCGGCGAACCGAACCGGCGCAGGATGCGGCGATACGGGGGAGGAGCCCATGAACCTGGTCGACCTGATCGTCGTGATATGCTCGCTGCTCAATCCCACCCAATGCCAGGAAAAGCACCTGCTGTTCCAGTCGCAGGGCTCGTTGCGCAGTTGCATGATCGAGGCGGAGCCGTACCTGGCCCAGTACATGGGAGAGCATCCGGGCTATCGGGTGCAACGCTTCCGCTGCGCCTGGCCGGACACCGAGGATCAGCCAAGCTGACCCGGCGGCGCGATCCGGGTGTGCGACCTTCGGCGCGTTGACAAGCCGCCGCCCTGCATCGAAGCTTCCCACGCCGTTCGTCGGCGGGTGCGCGACCGCGTCCGCCGGTGATGTGGTGTCGCCGTCAGGGCAAAACGCCTGCACGGCACAATGACGTCGGGCCGTTGTCGTCTCGACGAATCGTCGTCTGGGGAAGGGGGGACTCGTGAAAACTGCCGCATGCCTCACCGGGCTGATGGCCCTGCTCGTCGCCATGCCCGCCTTCGCGGACGAAGCCCCGATCGGCAATGCCGCTCAGGGGGAGAAAACCGCGATCATCTGCCGCGCCTGCCACCAGATCGGCCCCGGCGCGCATAATTCCGTGGGCCCCGTCCTGAACGGGGTGGTCGGCCGCAAGGCCGGCACTTATCCCGGCTACAGCTATTCCAACGCCAACAAGAGCTCCGGCATCACCTGGACCGTGCCGGAGCTGCAGAAATACCTGGCCGACCCGCAAAAGGTCGTGCCCGGCACCAAGATGATCTTCCCGGGCCTGCACGATCCGCAGAAGGTCAACGACGTCATCGCCTATCTGGAGCAGTTCGGCCCGAACGGCGAAAAGAAACAGTAACCCTCGTCGGGGCCGCCCCGCGCGGCCCCGCCCGGCGGCGCGGTCGCAATCGGGCGATCACGTTCGCAGGTCGCGCAGGTCACCGGCGAGCGGCGGCGGCGAAACAGGCGGCAGGACCACCCGTCATGGAGGCACCCTTGCCGCGACCGACGCCCATGCACCGGCACGGCCCGCTCCGGCCGGCGCTCGCGTTTCGCAGCCACAGCCTGCTTCGCTCCGCATGACGCATATCGACGGCCGCGCCGGCAACGCCGGGCGTTGCGCCATCGCCGTCATGGCCAAGGCGCCACGCCCGGGACGGGTGAAAACGCGGCTCTCGCCGCCGCTCTCGCCGGACGAGGCGATGGCGATGGGCGCCGCCTTCCTGCGCGACGTCACCGCCAACCTGCGATGCGCCGCGCGTGACGCGCCGATCGCGGGCTTCGTCGCCTACGCCCCGGCCGGATCGGATTCGCTGTTCGACGGGCTTCTCGCCCCCGACACCGGCCTCGTGCTGGCCGACGGCACTGGCGCCATGCCGGACACGGTGCAGGGTTTCGGCCGCTCGCTGTTGCATGCGACGAGGGCGCTCTTCGACCGGGGTTTCGGCGCCGTCTGCGTGCTGAACGCCGATAGTCCGACCTTGCCGACCGACCGCCTGATCGAAGCCGCCACCGCCCTGCTTCGCCCCGGACCGCGTGCCGTACTCGGCCCGGCCGAGGATGGCGGATACTATCTGCTCGGCATGCAAACGCCCGATCCGCACCTTTTCTCCGCGATCGACTGGAGCACCGATCGCGTCGCCGTCCAGACCCGAACCCGCATTGCCGAACGCGACCTCCCGCTCGTCGATCTGCCGCCCTGGTACGATGTCGATGACGGCGACGCCCTGACCCGGTTGCTGCGCGAACTCGCTGCACCCGGCGCAGGCTTTGCCGCGCCGGCGACGCGCGCCTGCATCGCCCGGCTCGGCCTCGATCGCCACCACCGCGCCCGGATGGAGGGCGCTCTGCCCCCGCAATGACGCCACCCGGCGCGGCTCCGCCGCGCGCCGCGACGCTTCGCTTCGCCGCGCTGGGAATCGGTCTCGTGGCGCTCACCGCCGGCGGCCTCGCCCTGCACCGCCCCGGCGCCGTCGATATCGGATCGCACGCGCGGATCGACGGCTTCGTTGCCCTGGCAGTCACTGCCACCCTGCTTTACTTCGCCGCCATTGCCCAGCTGCAGCGCGCGCCGCTGCCGCGAGCGGCGCTCTGGATCGTGCTCGGCGTCGCCCTCGTGACGCGGCTGATCGCGCTCGCCGGCCCGCCCTTCCTCTCCTCCGACATCTACCGCTACGTCTGGGACGGCCGCGTCCAGGCCGCCGGCATCAACCCCTACCGCTACATCCCCGACGCACCCGCCCTGGCACCACTGCGCGATGCCGCGATCTACCCGCATATCGGCCGCCGCGACACGGCGCGCACGATCTATCCGCCCGTGGCGCAGATGCTGTTCTTCGGCGTCACGCGCATCGGCGCGACGATTTTCACCATGAAAGCCGCGATGCTGGCGCTGGAACTCCTGGCGATCGGCGTCATGCTCCACCTGCTACGCGTCGCCGGGCGACCGCAAGCCGCCATCCTGATCTACGCCTGGAACCCGCTGACCCCATGGGAATTCGCCGGCAACGGCCATATCGATGCGGCCGCGCTCGTCTTCATCGCGCTCGCCCTGCTCGCCGCGACCTGGCGCCGCACGGGACTTGCCGCACTCGCACTCGCCGCGGCCACGCTCTGCAAGCTGTTGCCAGTGGCCCTCGCGCCCGCGCTCTGGCGCCGCTGGGACCGCCTCCTGCCCGCCGCCTTCGTCGCCGCCGTCGCCGTCGCCTACCTGCCCTATCTCGGCGCCGGCACCCACATCCTCGGCTACCTCCCCGGCTACACGAAGGAAGAGGGGCTGCGAAGCGGCCGCGGCATCGAATGGCTCGATCTCGTCGGCCACGTCGTGACGCTGCCGCGATGGGTCGGCCCGGCCTATGTCGGACTCGCACTCCTGCTGCTGGCGGCACTCGCCCTGCGTATCGCCTGGCGGCCAGCGCTGCCACTCGATCCCGCGGCGCGACTGCGCATCATCGGACGCGACATGCTGGTGCTGGCGACGGCGACCACGGCGGTCCTGACGCCGCATTACCCCTGGTATTATGGGTGGCTCGCTTACTTCGCCTGTCTTACGCCGGCGGCGTCCTCGATATGGCTCGCCGTCGCCGTGGTGCTGTTTTACGCCGCGCCGGCATCGATCGCGCCGCCGCTCCATGCCGCGGTCTGGAGCGTGTTTCTCGGCCTGGTGATCTGGGACATCAGAAAAATAAGGCCAGGGGCTCTGCCCCTCGACCCCGGCAGGGGACAGTCGTCCCCTGCACCCCTTTGACCTATTCCAGCGCGACCCGCGCCATCGTCGCCAGAATGCGGCTGCCCGCCCGCAACGTCCCGCGAACGGTACCGGATACCTTCGACTCGCCGCCGCGACGGCGGCGATGCGCGACCGGAACCTCCAGCACGCGCCAACGCGCCCGGGCGACGCGCATCTGCATCTCCAGATTCCAGCCATACGTCATCTCGCGCATCCCGAGACCACGCAACACATCCATCCGGATTGCGCGCAATGCACACATGTCGGTGTAGCCAACGCCGTACAACACCCGCACGCCGAAACCGATGGCGCGACCGGCCCAAAGCTGGTGCGCACCCATGCTTCCCCGCTCACGATCGCCGCGCGCCCGCGAGCCGATGGTGAAGTCCGCAGCACCATCGAGGATCGGCCGCAGCAAGTCCGGCAGATGCTCCGGCCGGTCGCTGCCGTCGCCGTCCATGAACGCCACCACTTCTGCGCCGCGCGCGGCGGCCGCCTCGACGCCGGTGAGGCAGGCGCGCCCGTAACCGCGACGGCCCTCGACCACCACCTCGGCACCCGCTTCCCGCGCCACCGCCACCGTGTCATCCCGGCTGCCGCCATCGACCACGATCACCGAGGCCACCCAGTCGCGCGGCACCGCGCGCACCACGGCGCCGATCGCCGCCGCCTCGTCGATAACCGGCACGACCAGCGCCACCGGCGGCATGGCCCGGCTCACAGGCTCCAGCGCAACCCGCAACTGGCACAGGCACTCGGCGGCGCGTCGCTCAGCAGCGCGGCACGGAAGTCCTGATAGCGCGGTCCGTTCCAGATCGCGCGCAGGCTCTCCCGCGTCGCATCACCCAACGTGAACGCGTCATAGCCGCGCATCGAGAACGGCGCGATGCAGCACGGAATCGCCCGCCCGTGCGCCGTGAAATACATCAGCGACCAGGGCCGCCGGCAGAGCGACCAGGGCTGATCGTCCGCGGCGCGCTGCAGGCTGCTGCCCGGTTCCGTCGCGCCCGAGGCATCGAAGTAGATCCCGAGCGACTCCGCGATCGCCGCCGCCGCCTCGATCGCCGCCATGTCCTCCTTCGTGCTGCGCTCGAACAGCGCCGAGGCCTCGCGCGCCAGCCCCTGGCCCTCCGGCAGATAGGTCAGGCGCTGCAGGTGCACCGCTCGCACCCCCATCGTCTCGGCCAGCCGCACGAAATCGGGAAGCTGCCCGATCGTCTCCTTCAGCCCGGTGAGCCACAGCGACAGCTTCGGCCGCGCCAGCCCCTCCGCCCGTTGCACAGCCGCAAAATTGCGCACGTTGCGCACGATGCGGTCGAACATGTCGCGCCCGCGCACCATGCGGAACGTCGCCGCGTCGGCGGCATCGAGCGAGACGCGCAGCTCATCCAGCCCGGCCTCCGCCAGCTCCCGCGCCTTGCGCTCGTTCAGCAGCGTGCCGTTGGTGTTGAACAGCACGTAGGTGCCGCGTGCCTTCAGATACCGCACCATCCGGGGCAGGCTGCGCACCAGCATCGGCTCGCCGACCCCGTGCAGCACCACCCGCTCGATCCGCGGAACCTGGTTCACGATGCGCGTGAACAGGTCCCAGCTCATGTCGCCGGGCGGCTCGAGTTCCTCGAAGGTGCGCGGACAGGTCTCGCACAGCAAATTGCAGCGATTGGTCACCTCCAGGTAGAGGCATACCGGCTCCGCCTCCGCGACCGGGGTCCGCCGATCGCCGACCGCCTCGAAATACCGGCCAGGATCGATCGCAGGGCGAGCCTCGGCGTGCACGTTCATGCAATTCCTCCGGAGCAGGTGGTCGAGCAACGGCGGCGCGGCCGGCCGTGCCGGCCCGCACATATCGGGCGAGACATTGCGCTGGAACGCCACCACGCAAGCCGGGATGCTTCGGCGGGTCCCGCCGTAGCTTCGCCCGGCCGCCGAGCCGGTTACCGGTCCCGGCCCCGCAGGAAGGTCACTCGGCCCGACTGCCGCCGATGAACAGGCCCGGTGGCGCGAGCAGGGTCACCGCGAAGGCGGCGATCGCCACCACCGCCGCCGCGAGATACACGCCGTGCAACGCCGTCTGCAGCACGCCGACCAGGTGGTCGAGCACGGCGCGCGACAGCGCTGCCCGCTGATGCGCGTCGACCAGCATCGGAATGAAGGCCGGCGCCCCGGGCGCCGCCCGCATGATGCCGGCATTGAGGATGCCGCCGAACGCCGCCGCGCCGAGCGCCTGTCCGAACAGGCGGCAGAAATAGAACAGCGAGGTCGCGCGGCCGCGATCGCTCCACCCGACGCAGGACTGGATCGCCAGGATGAAGGTGATGCTGTTCAGCCCCAGCCCGACGCCGAGCAACACACACTCGCCCCAAAGCCAGGCCGGGTGCTGGCCGCGCGTCAGCGCCAGCAGCCCGAGGCTGCCGATCAGCGCCGCAAGGCCGCCGAACGCCGAGACGCTGCGACACGAGAAGCCGGTCAGGAAGCGGCCGATCGCCATGCTCGCCAGCGTCCAGCTGACCGACATGACCCCGAGCGTCATCCCCGCCTGCAGCACGCTGCCCCCGGCCACGCCCTGAATGTAGGTCGGCAGGAACCCGGTCAGTGCGATCAGCAGCGCGCCGCACAGCAGCGCCGAGAGATTGGCCACGATGACCATGCGCTGCCGCCACAGATGCACCGGCAGCATCGGCTCGGACGCACGCCGTTCATTCCGCACCAGCAACGCCGCCGCGACGAGGCCGCCGGCGAGCAGGGCCAGCGTTGCCGTCACGGGCAGCGTTCCATATTGCACCAGCACCAGCATCAACGGCCCGGCGCTCAGCATCAGCAGCACCGCGCCGCGATAGTCGACCCGGTGCCGCCGCCGCAGCCCCGGCTCGTGCAGCAGCTTCGCCACCAGCGTCATCGCCACGGCGCCGATCGGCAGGTTGATCCAGAACACGAACGACCAGGTCAGATGCGCGACGAAGAACGCGCCGAGCACCGGGCCCACGATCGCCGAGATGCCCCAGACCGCGCTGATCTGGCCGAAGGCGCGCGGCCGCTCCGCCGGCGGACAGACGTCGCTCACCACGATCGTCGCCAGTGGCGTGAGCGCGCCACCGCCGATCCCCTGGATGGCGCGGAAGGCAATCAGCGACGGCATGCTCCAGGCTAGGCCGCACAGCAGCGAGCCGACCAGGAACAGCGCCGTGCTGCCGAGATAGACGATCTTGCGGCCATAGAGATCGGCGAGCCGGCCATAGATCGGCGTCATCACCGCCTGCGCCAGCAGGTAGATGCCGAACGCCCAGCTGAACAGCGCGAAGCCGCCGAGCCGTGCGATGATCGTCGGCATGGCGGTGCTGATCACCGTGACTTCGACCGCCGCCATGAAGGTCGAGACCAGCATGGCGCCGATCAGCATGCGGCGCCGTGCCGGCGGCAGTCCGCCCGTATCAGGATCCGCCGACGGGTCGAACCGCGACTCCACGGTCATGGAGTATCGTGCCGGCGATCCGGACTTGGGCCTGGTCTGCAGTCTCACTGACCCTCTTCAGGGCAACGGTTGCCGGGCCTCATCGCGGCGAACGGCGGGACAAGGAGCAGGTGGCAAAACGCTGAACCCGCCGGCACTCCGGGCGCAAGCGGCAGCGTAAGACGTCAGTATGCAGAACCGGTTATGGCTTGTCACCTGCTGCCGACGGCCGCTGCCGCTGGCGCCAGAACGACAGCAGGGCGGCCCCCGCGGCGAGCAGCAGCGCCGGCACCAGCAGCGGGTAGGGCAGCCACGCCTCGGCCCCGGCGCCGAGCAGCGCCCCGGCCGCGTAGGCGAGCCACAGCCACGGCACCGGCCCGACGCCCTCGGCCTGCCGGCCGCGCCGCAACCAGCCCGCCACCCCCTCCGCCAGTCGCTCCAGATCGCCGGTCAGGAAGGTGGTGTTCATCCGGGTGCCGCCGAACCGGGTCATCGAGGCGTTCTGCAGCCCCAGCGCCACGGCCAGCAGCAGCAGGTCGCGCGGCATGACCTGGGCGAAGGCGCAGTAGCCGATCAGCACCGCTGCCGGCAGCATCGCCGCGACCGCACCCCGCCGCGCCTCCACCATCAGCCGGGCGGTCAGCAGGCCGAGGCAATAGGCGGCGATGATGGCGGCGCGCCAGCCCGCCGCGCGCCACTGCCCCGCCGCCAGCGAAATGCCGAGCAGCACCGTATTGCCGGTCATGTTGGCGGCGAAGGCGTGGCCCTGCAGGTAGCCGATCGCGTCCGTCCAGCCGGCAATCAGGGCGAGGTACGGGGCCGCGACCGCGGGCCCCGCATCAACCTCGGGCGCGGCCTCCCCGGCCATCGGCCGGCCTATTCGTGGAATGCCTCCACGTCGATGCGGCGGCCGATCATGAACGCGTCGGCGACCAGGCGGAACGGTCGCTCGTCGACCGCGGAATGCCCCGCGCGCAGCAGCGCGTCGAACCGCGCGTAGATCGCCTCGTACTCGGCCGGCGCCCGGTCGACCAGCACCGCCCCGTCAACGGCGAGCCGGGCGCCGCCGCGATCGAGCAGCAGCGAGCGTCCCGCCGCGGTCTCGAGCGCGATCTCCCAGATCTGCTCGCCCTCCTGGCGCCAGTCGAATTCCGCCCGCATCGCCGCGTCGCCCTCGCCGCTCCCGAATTCGAGGCTCGCCGCGATCGGCGCATCGGCGTTGGACGGCACGTGGAGCGTCGCCTGGCGGATGAAGGCGGGGTCGGGCAGGACGCGGGTCACGATGGACAGCGCGTTGATCCCGGGATCGAACACCCCGAACCCGCCGGCCTGCCAGATCCAGGCCTGGCCGGGATGCCAGCGGCGAACATCCTCCTTCCAGGTGACCCGCATGGAACGAAGGCGCTCGCCTTCCAGCCGTCGTGCCGCCTCCTCGACGGCTTCGTTGTATTGCGAGTGCCAGGTCGCGAACAGCACGCGCCCGGCCCGCTCGGCGATCTCGACCAGATCGGCGAGCTCGCTGGTGGTTGCGGCCGGCGGCTTCTCCAGCATCACGTGCTTGCCGGCGAGCAGCGCCGCGCGGGCGATGCGGTGCCGCACCTGGGGCGGGGTGCAGATCGCCACCGCCTCCACGTCCGGCAGGGCGAGCAGTTCGGCGTACTCCCGCACGCTGCGGGCGGCGCCGGGCGCGCCGAGCCCGCGCTGGCTCGACACGGCGACCAGCTCGAAGGCCGGGCTCGCGGCGATCACCGGCAGATGCTGGTCCTGGGCGATCTTGCCGAGCCCGATGATGCCGATCCTGTGCCTGGCCATGTCTCGCCGCCCTCCGCCGCTCTGCCCCCTTACCATGGCCCCGGCCACGCGCCGACTGGCCGCGTCGCGGCAACGGGCGCCTGCCGCCGGCGCAGGCGCCATCCGGCGATCCACGACCCTGCGGGGGTCACGGCGAGTGGTTTCAGGCCGGCCGGCTTGCCACGGCCCCCGGGCTGCCGAACATTCGATGCACGGCGTCGCAGGCCCCTCCCGACCGGCGATTCGCAGCGCGCCGATGCATCCGGCGGCTGCGGCGCCGCGAAAGCCGGCGGCCGGGAGCACCGATCGGTGCCGGCCTGGCGATCTCAACGCGCGTGACGCGGGAGAGACTGATGTGGACGGCCACGGCAACCCACACCCTTGATCTGAAAACGCTGCATGCGGGGCTCGATCGCAGCATCAGGACATTCGGATTTCTGCTTGTCGGCGCCTGGCTGTTCGCGGCGTTCTCCTACTACCTGTCGCGCAAGACGGGATCGGACTGGTTTTCCCGATCCGGCTCGATCATGGGCCTGATCGGCGCCATCGCGACCTTCCGGGTGGTCAACATGTACCAAAGAAAGCTCGCGATCGCCCTGCAGGCGAATCTGATATCGCTCGAGGGCGAAATCGAGCTTGCCCTGCAGCCGCCCCGGTCATTCCGGATCTTCGCCTATCTCGGCTATCTGACCGGCATCATCGGCACCGCGATCTGGGGCTATGGCGATCTGCTCCTGCATCTGACTCTCTGAGGCGCCCGCGCGCGACGTCGATCCGTCCGATCGTTGCCGGCGCCGCCACGTCGTGCGACCGGCCTCGGGCGCGGTGACTTGCCTATCGCTCGCCGCCCAGCAGGCCCTCCGCGGCGCCGGCGTTCAGCGCCCCCGTCGCAAGCGCCAGGCTGGTGGCGTTGATCAGAACCTTCGCATGCACCTGCACGACGTCGGCCCTGGCCGCGGCCAGCGCGGCCTCGGCCGAGACGGCATCGGTGAAGGTTCCGACGCCGTGGACATAGGAGTCATTCGCGGAGCCGTAGGCGGTCTCGGCGGCGGTCAGCAGCGCTCGCGCCGCATCATATTGCTGCAGCCCGGTTTCGAGCTGGTCGTAGGCGAGTGCGACGTCGCGCAGTGCCTGTTCGCGCGCCTGCGCCACCGCATCCGCCGCCGCCGCACGCTTGGATTCCGCGTCGTGCAGCCGGTTCTGCAGCAGACCGCCCTGATAGAGCGGCCAGTCGAAGCGCAGGAAGATTCCCGCCTGCGGCTGCACCACGCCTTCATACGGCGCGCCATCGACGCTGACCTGGCCGAGATTGCCCTGGACATTGCCGCTGACCGACACTTCCGGCTGGAAGGCGGAGCGCGCCATGGCGATTCCGGCATCGCTTGCGCGCAGCTTGGCCACCGCGGCGATCAGGTCCGGGCGCTGGCGCAGCGCCTCGTCCAGCAGGTGGCGCATCGTGACGCCGGAGGGTTGCGGCAGCGGCCGGTTGGAGACGTCGACGATTTGCAGTGTCGTGGTCGGCGGCAGATTCATCGCCGACAGCAGGCGGTAGGATGCGGCGTGCTGCACCGCACGCGCCTGCGCCAGGTCGTATCGGCGCTGTGCGGTGCTGCGCCGCGCCAGATCGACGGTCACGATCGTGTCCAGCCCGCGCGCCTGCAACGCCTCGGTCGCGCTCTGCAATTGCTGTGCGTCGCGCAGCGCCTGCTCCGCCGCGCGCAACGTGGCATTGGCGCCGTCGAGCAGGAAATAATCGGTCGCGACGTCGAAGATCAGCTTCTGATGCACCGATGAGAAGGCGACGTTCGCCGCGGTGGAGAGCTGCCGCGCCGCCTGCACCGCCGCGTCGCGCCGGCCGAAATCGAACAGCAGGTAGCGGATCGCGAGCGTCGGGAGAAACTCCTCGGTGTTGGCCGTGATGAAGCCGCGTGAGACGAGATCGCTCGGAAATGGCAGCGCCACGTGCTGGTAGCCGCCGATCGCGCTCGCGGTCAGCGCCGGCAGATAGGCGGCCTGCGCCATCCCGACCCCGATCGCCGCCTGCCGCGCCTGTTCCCAGGCGATGCGGGTCGCCTGGTTGCGCCGCTCCGCAATGTCGATCACCTCGGGCAGGGAGTAGCGATGCGACGCGGCGAATTCCGGCTCCGATGAGACGGGCGGCACTTCGGCCGGCGTGGGCAGGCTCGAGGCGGGGATCGGCCAGGGCGTGTCGGGCTCCGCCGGGGCGAGATCCCGCGTGTCGTTGCAGGCCGCCAGCGCCGCGCAGGCGCCGAGCAGGACGACGATGTGTCTAACCCGGCGCAAGACGCACCGTGGCCGACGCCGCGTCGCGCGCCACACCCACCGCGAGACTGGTCTGCGCCAGGATCGCGCGCAAATCCTGATCCAGGAGACGGTGCCACAATCCGAGGGGTTCCTCGATCGCCGGCGGCGCCGGCGGGCCCTCGGCGACGCGGCCTGCGCCGCTGCCGTCGCGGATCCAGGTGGCGGCGCGCTGGAACCACTCCGCGAGCGCGGCGTGATACCGGCCGACGGCGTCCTGGCGCGGAGCCTCGCGCCGGAGGTCGAGGATCACCGAGACCGGCACGAACAACGCCTGCACCTGCGCCACGATCCCGGCGTCGATCGGCCGCGTGCCACCGGCACTCCGCACCGTCTCCGTCTCGAACGCCTCGTTGACCATCACGGTGCGGGCCTGGATCGCTGCCTGGGCGAACCCGGCGCGGTGCCCGGCCTCGCCCTCGTCCGAGCGGAACAGCGCCGCGAGGTGCTCGACGGCCGCTGCCAGATTTGCCCGCGCCACTCGCGCCACGTTCACCGGCCAGACCGTCGTGAAAATCAGCGAGACCACGACATTGCCGAGCAGGATGCCGACGATGCGGTCGCGCGCCGTCGCCATGTCCAGTGTCGGGCCGAAGCCCTGGAAGGTGCTGAGATAGAAGGCGAGCCCGATTTGCCAGCCGGCATAGGCGATGCGCTCGCTGCCGGCGCCGATCCAGGCGGCGAGTAACGTCACCCCGGCGACCACCAGAAGTAACTCGCCGAGATCGGTCAGAACCGGCATCAGCAGCAGGATGGTGCCGATCCCGAGCGCCGCGCCGACGAGACAGCCGGACAGGCGCAGCGTCGCCTTGTGCACCGTCTCGCCCACCGTGCCGAGGGCGACGAAGAAGCACGTGATCATGGAGGTATGAATGCCCGGCCAGTCGAGCATGTTCTGCGCAAAATAGCACAGCATGACCGCCAGCGTTACTTTCAGCGCGAAGTGCGTGTAGTCGGGGTTGGTGAAGGCATCCGGCGCCAGTAACCGTCGCGGTTCGCGGCTGACGGAAGGCGGGGGCGCGGGCGGCTCGCGCATGTCCTGCAGGACGCGTGCGATCCGCGGACCGAGCGGCGCCGCGGCACCGGCGATGGTGATCTCGGGCACCGGCGCCGCGATGTCGCGGGCAGCCGCGACGCTCGCGGCGGCCGCGCGGCAGAACGCCGCGACCGGCGCCAGGCCGGATATCGCCGCCTCCGCGTCCGGCACCCGCCGCACCGCGAGCAGCAGCAGCAACAGGCGCTGCGTCTCGGCGATCGGCGCCGGCGTCGCCGACCGGTGCAGCAGGCCGGCGAGATGGCGCAGCGTCAGCAGGGACGTCGTGCCCTCCCGCGCCAGGCGCTCGAGCGCGCGGCCGGCACCGGGCTCGCCGTCGCAGAATCCGGCCGCCGCCTGCAGCCGCGCGACCAGGCCGGCGCGGAGCAGCACCGCCGGGTCGCGCCCGGTGAGCAGATTGCCGACGATCACCAGCGCGACCGGGATGGCCACCGCCAGCGTCAGCCAGAGCAGGAAATGCAGCAGCGCCTCCTCGGGCGGGATGAAGGCGAGCTCGGGCAGGCTCGGCTGCGTCGTGTTGCCAACCGACCCGGGCATCAGCGCGAAGGCGATCACCTCGTCCCCGAGCGTCAGGCCGTAGGCGATGATGAAGCCGGCGGCGAAGAAGGCCGGCCCGAGCTGCCCCGCGGAGCGGGCGAGGAACATCGCGGCGAAGGTCATGGCCGCGATCGCCGGCACGCGCACTGCCGGGTCGGACAGGCTGAGCATGAACACCGCGATCGCGAGGAAGATCGCCAGGATCACGGCAATGCCCGCGATCAGCGCCGTCATCACGGTGGACGCCGCCTCGGCCCGCGACAGGAACAGCACGATGTAGGCGGAGACCGCGATCTCCGGGATGCGGAACACCTCGCCGATCGCAACCGTCGCCAGCACCAGCACGGTGATCCGCAGGGTCATTCCCAACCGCCCCGGAGCAGGGTCGACCAGGAGGCGCCACAACCGCGCGAGACCGGGCGCGTCGCCCTCGTCGAAGGCCGGCGCCGCGCTCATCGCGCGATCACGATCGCCGCCGAGGCGCCGATGCGCATCAGCGCCGGCGGCGGATCGTGCAGCAGGATCCGGACCGGGAAGCGTTGCGCGATGCGCACCCAGTTCAGGCTGCGCGGCACGTGCGGCAGGCCGAGAAACGTCGCCCCCTCGTCCGGCGCCACACCGCCGCCGAGGCTGTCCACGATACCGCGCACCGGCGTCTGCGGTGCCTGGAGGACATAGACGTAGGCCTGCTGGCCGGGTCTGATCCCGGCCAGGTCGGTCTCGCGGAAATTGCCGATCGCGTACCACTCCTCGGTGTCGATGATGGTGAAGAGCGGCTTGCCGGTGATCGCGAACTCCCCCGCGGCGATGTCGAGCGCCGTGATCCGGCCGTCGCAGGGGGAGCGCGCCTCGGTGAGGCGGAGGTCGCGCTCGGCCATTGCCAGCGTCGCCTTGGCGGCTTGCAGCTCCTCGGCGACCGGCTGGGTGCTGCTGATCGCCTCGCGCGCGCTCTGCGCCTGCAACTGGGCCTGCTGCAGGGCGATTTCGGCCGTGCGCTTGGCGGTGCGCGCCTGGTCCACCTGCTGCGCCGTCACGTAGCCATGCGGCAGCAGCGGCTCCAGCCGCGCCAGCGTCGAGGTGGCGAGGCGCAGCTGCGCCTGGGCGGAGGCGATGCCGCGATGCGCGGTGTCGGCGCTGCTGGTCTGGGCGGCGACCTGGTCCGCCGTGACGCCGAGCTTCGCCGCCAGGCCGCGGACGGTGGCCTGCGCCTGCTCCACCCGCAGCCGGTAGGGCACCGGGTCGATGCGGAACAGCACGTCGCCGCGATGCACCGCCTGATTGTCGCGCACGTCCAGCTCGATGATGCGACCGCTCACGTCCGGCGCCATGTGCACGACGTCCGCCTGCAGATAGGCATCGTCGGTGCGCGGGCGCAGATCGGAACGACGCAGGGTCAGTGCGGCCAGCAGGATCACCGCGGCGAAGGCCGCGAGGCTGACGAGAACGCCGATGCCGCGGCCAAGCACGGTCATTCAATGACCGAACCAGAACAGCCAGACGAACAGGGTGCCGGCAATCGCGATGCAGAGATAGGTCAATGGTGGGGCGACCAGATACTTGTTCACGCCGACGGCAGCCAGGACCTGGTGCACCACCACCGCGCCGGCGATGCCAGCGACCGCGCAGAGCATCCACGCCGGGAAGAACGAGCCGAACAAGTTCTGCGCCGGCGAGGCGCTGCAACCGCAGAGAGACAAGGCGGCAAGCTGTCCGGTCCTGACTTTCACTGGTCGAGGCTTCACCCTACTCTTGCGCTGTTGCGCGGCCCGGCCCGGGTAACACACGCCGGGCAGGTTAGGAACGATGAAGCAAAGTCACGCGAACCGTGAACGGCATTCAGGCCACGCCGCCGCGGCGCTGCGGCGGCTGGATCTTAACCTGTTCCGCGTGTTCGCGGCGGTGATGCAGCACCGCAGCGTCGCCGCCGCTTCCCGCGAGCTCGGGGTCACGCCGTCGGCCGTCAGCCATGCCCTGGGCCGGCTGCGCCGGGGTTTCGGCGACGAGCTGTTCGTCCTCGGCGAGGCCGGCATGGAACCGACGCCGTGCGCCCTCGAGCTGGCACCCGACATCGGCGACGCGATGGCGCGGCTCGACGCGGCGCTGAACCGGCAGCCCTTCGAACCCGTCCGGTCGCAGCGTACCTTTCGCCTGGCGGCGACGGACTATTCGGACACGGCTTTCGTACCGCTGCTGGTCGAGCGCATCCTCGGCACTGCCCCGCAGGTCAAGCTGCGCGTGTTTCCCGCCAACCGGATCGATGTCATCGCGGCGCTGGAGGAACGACGGATCGATCTGGCGCTCGGCTGGTTCGGCACGGCCGGCGCCAGCATCCGCCGGAGGACGATTGCAACCGACACGGATACGCTCGTCGCGCGCCCGGGACATCCGCTCGCGGGTGCCCCGGTCTCGCTCGATCGCGTGCTGCAATTCCCGCAGCTCGTCGTCGAGCTGACCGGCGGCGACGGGCTGGCGGGCGGGTTCCTGAACGAACGGGGCGTGTACCGACGCACCTGGATCGAGCAGGTGGTGATCCAGCGCCAGGACGGGCGGCACGGAGCCGATCGGGTGGCCGTGACGGTGCCGCACTATGCGGCGGTGATTCCGATGCTGCAGCGCACGGATCTGATTGCGACCCTGCCGGGGCGCCTGGCCGCTGCCGCGATCGCTCAGGGGGCGCTGGCCGAGATCGACGCCGGCCACACCAAGATCGTTGTCGACATCGAGGCAATCTGGCATCGCCGCGCCGATCGCGACACCGGCGTGCAGTGGCTGATCACCGAGCTCTGCGCCGCCATGCAGGCGTGATGCGACACGGTCCGGCTTCCGGCGGGCCCGGCACGGTCGGAGCGGTCGCGGCCTAGATCCGCTCCCAGATGCCGGTTTCCTCGTCCAGCCGGTCCTGCTCCAGGCCGCGGAAATCGCCGCGCGACACCACGCCCATCACCCGCTCGCCCTCGACCACCGGGATGTGGCGGAAGCCGCCATCCTGCATCAGCCGCAGCGCCTCGATCGCCTTGGTGCGCGGCGGCATGGTGTGCGGCTTGCGGGTCATCACCTGGCGCAGCGTCGTCTCGCCGGCGTGCCTGCCGGCGGCGAGGCAGCGTACCGCATCGCGCCCGGTGAAAATCCCGACCAGCCCGCCCTTCGCATCCGCCACCAGCACGGCGCCGACGCGGCGCTCATGCATCGCCTTGCAGGCCGCCTGCAAGGACGTGTCGTGCGGCAGCATCAGCGGTTTCTGATTCCGCACGATTTCGGCCATTTCGCGGTTGGTCATGCTCTTCCTCCTGGACAGTCTGGACGGACGCGCGGTTCTCGGTGCGACCGGCGGGCAGGGCCGGCGCCGGGCGCGGCAGCGTCGTCTGCGGGGCGGCGTCCGGGCCGGCCGCGCTGACCATCGCGCGGAGCTGGTCGCCGGTCAGCGTCTCGTGCGCCAGCAATTCCTGCGCGGCCCGTCGCAGCAAGGTCGGATCGGCCTGCAAGATGGCCAGCGCCCGCTGATAGGCGAGGTCGATCAGGCCGCGCACGGCGGCATCGATGCCGCTCGCCGTCGCGTCGCTGTAGCGGCGCGGCTCCCAGGCCGAGGCCGGCGTGCCGAGCAGCGGCGCGCGCTCGACCTCATAGGCGACCTGGCCGAGATGCTCATCCATGCCGAAGCGGACCACCATGCCGCGAGCGATCTCCGTCGCCTTGACCAGATCGTCGGCGGCGCCGGTGGAGAGATCCTCGAAGATCAGCCGCTCCGCCGCGCGGCCGCCGAGCAGCACGGTCATGCGATCCAGCAGCTCGGTGCGGCTCATCAGGAACCGGTCCTCGAGCGGCCGCTGGATCGTGTAGCCGAGCGCGCCGATGCCGCGCGGGATGATCGAGATCTTCTGCACCGGATCGACATCCGGCAAAGCGAGCGCCACCAGCGCGTGGCCGATCTCGTGATGCGCCACCACCTCGCGCTCATGCGCGTTGAGCAGCCGATTGCGCTTCTCCAGCCCGGCGATGACGCGTTCGATCGCCTGGCCGAAATCCTCGAGCGTCACCGCCGGCGCGTCGCGGCGCGTCGCCAGCAGCGCCGCCTCGTTGACCAGGCCGGCGAGGTCGGCGCCGGTGAAGCCCGGCGTCATCCCGGCAATGTCATCCGGCGTGACCCCGGCGGCGAGGTGGATCTGCTTCAGATGCACGGCCAGGATCGCCGCCCGGCCGCGGCGGTCGGGGCGGTCGACCAGCACCTGGCGGTCGAACCGCCCGGCGCGCAGCAGCGCCGGGTCGAGAATCTCCGGCCGGTTGGTCGCGGCCAGCAGCACGACGCCGCTGCGCGGATCGAACCCGTCCAGCTCGGCCAGGAGCTGGTTCAGCGTCTGCTCCTTCTCGTCGTTGCCGGCGAGGCCGCTGACGCCGCGGGCGCGGCCGAGCGCGTCGAGCTCGTCGATGAACACGATCGCCGGCGCGCGCGACCGCGCCTTCTCGAACAGGTCGCGCACGCGCGCGGCGCCGACGCCCACGAACATCTCGACGAACTCGGAGCCGGAGATCGAGAAGAACGGCACGCCGGCCTCGCCGGCAACCGCGCGCGCCAGCAGCGTCTTGCCGGTGCCCGGCGGTCCGACCAGCAGGATGCCGCGCGGCACATGCGCGCCGAGCCGCCCGTAGCGCTGCGGATCGTTCAGGAAAGTGACGATCTCCTTGAGTTCATCCTTCGCCTCGTCGACACCGGCGACGTCGGCGAAGCTCACCTTGACGTCGGTCTCGACATAGATCTTCGCCTTGCTCTGGCCGACCGCCATCAGCCCGCCGCCCATGCCGCCCCCGAATCCGCCGCCCGCCATCGGGCGGATCAGGAACATCCAGAGCAGCACGAACAGGATCGTCGGCGCGAACCAGCTCAGCAGGCTGACCATGAAGCCGGCGCCGGGCTGGCCGGAAAAGATCACGTCCGGCCGGCTCAGCAGCCTGGCGATCTCCGGATCGACGCGATAGGTGGTGAACGTATCGGGCTGCCCCGCGGGCGGGTCGCGGTAGCGCCCGGTGATGCTGTTCGGCCCGACCGCGAGATCGGTCACCTTGTCCTGCTGCACCAGAGCCTGGAACTGGCTGTAGGGGATGGTCGGCGTGAGGCTTGGCGCGAGCAGGCCCTGGATCACGACGATGCCGAGCACCGCTGCGATCAGGTACCAGAAATAGATCTGGTGTTCCTGCTTGATCTGCATGAAGCCTCCCCGCCCCGGGGCGAAGCGTCACTCTCGGGCGAGATCCGCTCGGCCTCATTGACCTAAATCATGCGGCCGGAGCCGCGCGCCGACGGGACATGATCGACTGACCTCGATCGATCCGCCACCCGCCGCGCCGTGCGCTGATCCGGCCGGCGATGCGCGGATCCGGGACAGTGACGGCGACTCAGTCCGCGGCGCGCGTTTCGCCCGGATCGCAAAGCAGCATGCCGCTGATCGGCTCGACGCAGGCCAGCCGGTTCTCCACCCGCGTCACCCCCGGCACGTTCTCCGCCAGCACGCCGATCGCGTCGCGCTCGCGCAGATCGAACAGGCAGCCGTCGAGCCGCACCGTGCCATGCTCGACCGTCACGGTGATCGGATTGCGCGACGACCACGGGGCGCGGGCGAGTCCGTCCAGGATCGCGCCGCGGATGCTGGCGTCGTCCGCCGTCACCGCCGGACCGCCGAGCGCCGCATCGATCCGCCGCACCAGGTCGGCGCGGCTGATGATGCCGACCAGGGCGCCGTCGCGCAGCACCGGCAGCCGGCGCACCCGGTGCTGCCGCATCAACCGCACCACCTCGGCGAGCGCCGTCGTCTCCTCGACGCTGACCACCTCGGGCGTCATCACCTCGGCGACACGGCGGCCATGGCTGCGCACGTAATCCTCGGCAAGACGGCCGGCGGCGACGAAGCGCTCGAACCAGCCGGGCGCCGCATCATCGGTCGCGGTTTCCACGCGCCGCAGCAGATCGCCCTCGGTCAGCATGCCGACCAGGCGGCCCTTCGCGTCCACTACCGGCAGGCCGCTGATCCGGCGCTCGGTCATGGCACGCACCGCCTGCACCAGCGGCGCGTCCGGGCCAACCGATACGACCGAACGCGACATCAGATCGGCCGCGATCATCCCTTGCCTCCTCGCCTGGCGCAGGCCATGTCATGACCGTTGCGGCGCGGTCCCGCCTTGATCGAGATCAATCCGGCCGTTTCGCCTGCGAATGGGACCAGATCGCCGCTGCTGCACGCCCGCAAATGCGGGCAGCCCTGCTCTGGACGGCGCCGTCGTGTTCCGATTCTGCCCCTCGCCCGGTCTGTCGAACAGTGCCCGGCATACGGTGATCCTGCCATTCGAGCGCCCGCGGGCGCACGATGGGGTCCTGCGTGGACCCGGCTGATACGATCCACATCGTCGACGACGACGACGCGATCCGCGACTCCCTGCGCGTTCTTCTCGAAGCGGCGGGATTTCACGTGCGTACCCATGCCGATCCGGCCGAGTTTCTCGGTGCCGCGCCCGGCTGTTCCGGCTGCGTGTTGACTGACCTGCGCATGCCGGGGATGGACGGGCTCGAACTGCAGCAGCGTCTCGCCGAGCGCCGTATCGACCTGCCGGTCATCGTCATGACCGGACAGGGCGACATCCCGCTCGCGGTGCGGGCGATGAAGGCCGGCGCGGTCGACTTCCTGGAAAAGCCGTTCGGTGACGAGGCGCTGCTCGACGCCGTGCGCCGGGCCGTGGCGGAGAGCCACCGCCGGCAGGACCGCGACGCCGCCGCCGGCCGTGCGCGGAAGCGCCTGGCGGCGCTGACGCCGCGGGAGCGCGAAGTGCTCGACCTGCTGGCCGCCGGGCTTTCGACCAAGGCGATCGGCCAGCGGCTCGGCGCCAGTCCGCGCACCATCGAGGTGCATCGGGCGCGGGTGTTCGAAAAGCTCGATGCCGAGAGCCTGCCCGATCTGGTCCGGCTGGTACTGACCGCCGATCCGGGTGCGGCCGGCGGCTGAGAGCGACGCGATCAGGCGCTGCCGAGCAGCCGGCCGATCGCCAGCGCCGCCAGCAGTGCCGCGTTCAGCGTCAGCAGCGCCGGTGAGACGCGACCGAGCACGCCTTGCCAGCGCCCCAGCGCCGCCTGGCCGGCGACGCCCACCACCATGAGGCTGGCGGCGGTGCCGGTGCCGAAGGCCAGCATGTCGAGCGCCCCGCCGACCGGTCCCGCGCTCGCCCCGGCCACGGCAAGCGCGCCGTAGAGGAAGCCGCAGGGCAGGAAGCCCAGCGCCAGTCCGAGCCGATAGCCGCCGATCGGCCGCCGCAGGCGGCACGCCGCGAGGCAGCGCAGCGCGGTCGGCGCGCCGCGCCCGCGCCCGGCGGGCAGCCCGATCGCCGGCACCGCCCGCCGCAACCCCTGGGCCAGGAACAGCAGCGCCGCCGCCAGCAGCAGCAGGCCCGACAGGCGTCCGAGCCAGGGCAGCCGGGCGAGCGCGTCGCCGGCCAGCGCGGCCAGCGCGCCGAGTGCCGCATAGGTGGTCAGGCGGCCGAGATGGTAGGGCAGCAGCAGCCCGGCGCGGAGCCGATGCGCCTCGGACAGCCGCTTCGCCGGGATCGCCGCCATCCGATCGGCCACCTGGCCGAGCACGAACGGCCCGCACATCGGCGCACAGTGCAGCACGCTGCCCGCCGCGCCGGCGACCAGCAGCCCCGCCCAGACGGCGCCGCCCGACAGCGATGCCGCCGGGTCACACAGCCGGCCGAGCAGAAGCGCGGGTTCTGGCATCCGGGGAACAATAGCGCCGCCTGATCACGAGGCGTTGACCTAGATCAATTCCGCGGCATCGCCTCGCTGGCATGCTCCGCCCCTTGGGCACCCGCGGCTTCGGCACGCCAGCCGGAGACGGTGGCCGCAGAGGGGGTGGGATGGAAATCGAGACATCCGACATGGTGGTCGGGGCGATGATGGTCGCGCTCGGACTCCTCGGCCTGGTCATGGCCTCGCGCGCGATCGACGAAGAGATCTTCATCTTCGGCCTGTCGCTGGCGGGCTTCGCCGTGGTGTTCGTCATGGGCCAGATCCGCCGCCATTTCGACCGCGCTGACGCGGCGCGCGCGCGGAGCCGCGAGCATGTCTGATCTGGCGCTCGCAGGCCCTGCCACCGCCGCACCGCCCATCCCCGCGGCGGTCGAGTACAACGAGGCAGTCGTCCAGAAATTCGTCATCGCCGCGGTGTTCTGGTCGATCGTCGCCTTCCTGGTCGGCGTCTACATCGCCTCCGAGCTTGCCTGGCCGGCGCTCAACTTCGGTCTGCCCTGGCTGAATTTCGGCCGGCTGCGGCCGGTGCACACCTCGGCCGCGATCTTCGCCTTCGGCGGCTCGGCGCTGCTCGGCACCTCCTTCCATGTCGTGCAGCGCACCTGCCGCGCGCGCCTGTTCGGCGGCGAGGCGCTCGCCGATTTCGTCTTCTGGGGCTACCAGTTCTTCATCGTCATGGCGGCGCTGAGCTACGTCATGGGATTCAGCAAAAGCCGCGAGTACGCTGAGCCCGAATGGCATCTCGACCTGTGGCTGACGCTGGTCTGGGTGCTCTACGCCGCGATCTTCATCGGCACGCTGGTGAAGCGGCAGGAGCCGCACATCTACGTCGCCAACTGGTTCTATCTCGCCTTCATCCTGACCATCGCCGTGCTGCACATCGGCAACAATCTCGGGGTGCCGGTCTCCTGGTTCGGCGCCAAGAGCTACTCGCTGTTCTCCGGCGCGCAGGACGCACTGATCCAGTGGTGGTACGGCCATAACGCCGTCGGCTTCTTCCTCACCGCCGGCTTCCTCGGCATGATGTACTACTACATCCCGAAGGCGGCGGGACGGCCGGTCTACTCCTACCGGCTGTCGATCATCCATTTCTGGGCGCTGATCTTCATCTACATCTGGGCCGGCCCGCATCACCTGCACTGGACGGCGCTGCCGGACTGGGCACAGACGCTCGGCATGGCGTTTTCCATCATGCTGTGGATGCCCTCCTGGGGCGGCATGATCAACGGGCTGATGACGCTGTCCGGCGCCTGGGACAAGCTGCGTACCGATCCCGGCCTGCGCTTCTCCGTCACCGCCGTCGGCTTCTACGGCATGGCGACCTTCGAGGGGCCGGTGATGTCGGTGCGCCAGGTCAACGCGCTCAGCCACTACACCGACTGGACGATCGGCCACGTGCACTCCGGCGCACTCGGCTGGGTCGCCTTCATCAGCTTCGGCGCGATCTACTACCTGGTGCCGAATCTCTGGCGACGCAGCGGCCTCTACTCGGTGCGGCTCGCCGCCTGGCACTACTGGATATCGACGCTCGGCATCGTGCTCTACATCACCTCGATGTGGGTCGCCGGCATCATGGAGGGGCTGATGTGGCGCGCCTACGACGCCAACGGCTTCCTCCAGTACTCCTTCGTCGAGAGCGTCGTCGCCGTCCACCCGTTCTTCGTCATCCGCATGCTGGGCGGCGTGCTGTTCCTGATCGGCGGCTTGCTGATGGCCTACAACCTGATCATGACGGTGCAGAGCCCGAGCACCGAACGGGAAGCGGCGCTGTCGCCCATCCCGTCCACCCCGCTCGTGCCCGTGATCGGAGCCTGATGCCATGCGGATCCGTCACGAGACCTTCGAGAAGAACGCGCTGCTGCTGGTGATCGCCACCCTGGTCACGGTCGCGATCGGCGGACTGGTCGAAATCGTGCCGCTGTTCACGATCGAGACCACGGTCGAGCACGTGCAGGGCGTGCGCCCCTACTCGCCGCTCGAGCTGATGGGCCGCGACATCTACGTGCGCGAGGGCTGCTACCTTTGTCACAGCCAGCAGATCCGCGCGCTGCGCGACGAGGTCGAGCGCTACGGCCACTACAGCCTGGCGGCGGAGAGCATGTATGACCACCCGTTCCAATGGGGCAGCAAGCGCATCGGCCCCGACCTCGCCCGGGTCGGCGGCAAATACTCCAACGACTGGCACTACGCGCATCTGAAGAACCCGCAATCGATGGTGCCGGAGAGCCTGATGCCGCACTACGCCTTCCTGGCGGATCAGCTGCTCGACGACAGCCATATCGAGGACCACCTGCGCGCCAACCGGCTGGTCGGCGTGCCCTACACCGACGACGACATCCGCAACGCCCGCGCCGATCTCGAGGCCCAGGCCAACCCGCAGGCCGACCAGACCGGCGTGCTGAAGCGCTACCCGAAATCGGTCACCGCCTCGGGCGACGGGCAGCAGGTGACCGAGATGGATGCGCTCGTCGCCTACCTCCAGGTGCTCGGCACGATGGTGAACTTCGCCGACACCAGCGAAGAGCAGTTGCGGCAATAGGAGGCGCCGATGACCCTCGCGACGCTGCTGCACTGGCTGCAGCTCCACGCCATCATCCCGATGTTCGCGATCTTCGCCGCGATCGTCGCGGCGACCTACTGGCCGGGCCGCAAACGGGCGATCGAGCGCCGCGGCATGGTCCCGCTCGACGACGACCGCTGAGGAGCGCGAGATGCCGACCAAGATCGAGAAGGACTCGGTGACCGGCCGCGACACCACCGGCCATGAATGGGACGGCATCCGCGAGCTCGACACGCCGCTGCCGAAATGGTGGGTCTACGTCTTCGTCGCGACCATCATCTGGGCCGCGGTCTTCTGCCTGCTCTATCCGTCGATCCCGCTGGGCCGCACCTATTTCCACGGCCTGCTCGGCTATTCCAGCCGTGCGACCGCGATGCGCGAGGTGGCGGCGATCGATGCGCGGCACGAGGCGGCGATGGCCGAGATCGGCCGCCTGCCCTTCGCGGCGATCGAAAAGCATCCCGACCTGATGGCGGTGGCAATGACCGACGGCCGCATCACCTTCGCCAACAACTGCCAGCCCTGCCACGGCCCGAACGGCGAGGGCCGCATCGGCTACCCGGCGCTCGGCGACGATGTCTGGCTCTGGGGCGGCCGGATCGGCGACATCCAGCACACCGTCACGGTCGGCATCCGCAGCGGCGATCCCGATGCGCGGTCGAGCCAGATGCCGCGCTTCGGCGTCGACGGCATCCTCAAGCCGGAGCAGATCCAGGCGGTCGCCGATTACGTCACCGCGCTCTACGGCATCGCCAAGCCGGGCCGGGACATCAGCGCCGGGCGGCAGATCTTCGCCGACAATTGTGCCATGTGTCACGGCGACAAGGGCCAGGGCAACCAGGATGTCGGCGCGCCGCCGCTCGCCAGCCACATCCATCTCTACGACGCCAACCGTGCTACCATCGTTGCGCAGGTCACCAATCCGCGCATGGGGGTGATGCCGAACTGGAATCACCGCCTCGACCCGGCGACGATCAAGAGCGTGGCACTCTACGTGCATTCCCTCGGCGGTGGACAATAGGCGGGAGGAGAGCGCGGTGTCGGCGGTGCACGACCCGACGGAGCTCGCGGCGGAGGCGCCCGGTCCGCTCTACGCCAGCCGCGTGCGGGTCTATCCGCGCGCGGTGCGCGGTCCGGTGCGGCGCTTCAAATGGGCGGTGCTGATCGCCTGCCTCGCGATCTACTACGCCCTGCCCTGGCTGCGCTGGGATCGCGGCCCGTCGATGCCGGATCAGGCGGTGCTGCTCGATATCTGGAACGAGCGTTTCTACTTCTTCGGCCTGACGCTCTGGCCGCAGGACTTCTACATCCTGACCGGTCTCCTGATCCTCGGCGCACTCAGCCTGTTTCTGGTCACCAGCGTGTTCGGTCGCGTCTGGTGCGGCTATTCCTGCCCGCAGACGGTCTGGACCGACCTGTTCATGTGGGTCGAGCGGCTGATCGAGGGCGACCGCAACGCCCGCATGCGCCGTGACGCGTCCCCGCTCAGCCTCGACAAGACCTGGCGCAAGACGGCGAAGCACGCGATCTGGCTCGGCATCGCCTTCTGGACCGGCGGCGCCTGGATCACGTACTACGTCGACGCACCCAGCGTCACGCGCGCCTTCTGGACGTTCAACGCCTCCACGCCGGTCTACTTCTTCACCTTCCTGTTCACCGGCACGACCTACGCGCTGGCCGGCTGGGCGCGCGAGCAGGTCTGCACCTACATGTGCCCCTGGCCGCGCTTCCAGTCGGCGATGCTCGACGAGCAGACGCTGATCGTCACGTACCAGGGCTGGCGCGGTGAGCCGCGCGGTCACGGCAAGCGCACGCCGGATGCGGCACAGGCGCGCACCGATGCGCCGCCGCTCGGCGACTGCGTCGATTGCAGCGCCTGCGTCAACGTCTGCCCGACGGGAATCGACATCCGCGACGGCGTGCAGCTCGAGTGCATCAATTGCGGCCTGTGCGTCGACGCCTGCAACGAGGTGATGCAGAAGGTCGGCGCGCAGCCCTGGCTGATCACCTGGGACACGCTCGCCCGCCAGGCGGCGAGGAAGCAGGGCCAGGCGCTGCCGATCCGCTGGTGGCGGCTGCGCACCATGCTCTATGCCGGCGCGTTGCTGCTGGTCGCCGTCGCGATCACGGCCGGGCTGGTGCTGCGACCGGTCACGTCGCTGTCCGTGCTGCATGACCGCGCGCCGCTCTTCGTGCCGCTGCGCGACGGCTCGCTGCGCAACGGCTACACGCTGAAGGTCGACAACAAGACGCCGCACGCCACCACCTTCGCGCTCACCACCGCCGGGCTGCCGGACGCGACGATGATCCTGTCGGAGCAGAGTGCCGCGAAACGCCACGAACTCGCCCTGCCGGTCGCCGCCGAATCGGTCGGCACCTTCCGCGTCGTCGTGCAGGGTCGCCCGACGGCGCTGCGCGACGGCAAGCAGCCACTCGATTTCGTTCTCCGCGATCCGCAATCCGGACGGCGCGTGACCTACCGCTCGCTGTTCGTCGGTCCGCACGGGTCCTGAGCGGGAGCACCCCATGAGCCATCTCGGACGCCTGCCGCCGCTGCCCGCCGCGCTGCCACCGCCGCACCGTTCCGTCTGGCGCCTGTTTCCCTGGGCGATCGCCGCCTCGCTCTTCCTGGTGATTGCGGTCAATGCCTGGATGATCTGGGCCGCCCTCAGCACTTTCCCCGGTGCCGCCGGCATGGACGGGTTCGATATCAGCAACCAATACGACCGCATCCTGGCCGCCGAGCAGCGGCAGGACCGGCTCGGCTGGACGCTGACCGCCGAGACGGACGGGCGCCGGCCGGTACTGCGGCTGCTTGACGCGCAAGGCCGTGGTCTCGCCGGCATCGTGGTCACCGGCGTGGCGGAACGGCCGCTCGGCCCGCTGTACCAGACCGCGCTGATTTTCCACCCGACTGCGGACGGCACGCTGGTCGCCGACGTGGCGCTGCCGCTGCCGGGCCAGTGGGATCTCGTGCTGCAAGCCGCAAGCGGCCGGCACCGCTTCCGCGCCACCCGCCGCGTCATCGCGCGGTGACGACACTCGCGCTCGACGCCACCCTCGGCGCCCGGCCGGCGCCGCGCGAGCGGACCGCGTCGCTCTGCGTCCATTGCGGGCAGGAGACCGCCGGCGGCCGCTTCTGCTGCGCCGGTTGCGAGGCGGCCTTCGCCACCATCCAGGCGCTCGGCCTCGGCGCCTACTACCAGCGGCGCCTGCTCGATCCCGCGCTGCGCGCGCCGCGCCCCGAAATCCAGGAGCAGCGCAGCTTCGCGCGCCACCTCCGCACCGATGCGCGCGGCGTGCATGAGCTGACGCTTGCCGTCGACGGGCTGCAATGCGGCGCCTGCGTCTGGCTGATCGAAAGCGTGCTGGCGCGCGCGCCGAGGGTGCTCACTGCGCGTGTCAACATGACCACGCGCAGCCTGCGCCTGGCCTGGCGCGGCACACCCGATCAGGCCGACGATCTCGTGGCCCGCGTCGAGGCGCTCGGCTACCGGCTGGTGCCGTTCGATCCCGCCTGCCTCGCCGCAGCCCAGGACCGTACCGGACGCGCGCTGCTGCGGGCCCTGGCGGTCGCAGGCTTCGCCGCTGGCAACGTCATGCTGATCTCGATCGGCACCTGGGCCGGGCTCGCGCAAGGCATGGGTCCGGCAACGCGCGGGCTGATGCACTGGCTCTCGGCGCTGATCGCGCTGCCCGCCATCGCCTATGCCGCGATGCCGTTCCTCCGCTCCGCCGTCGCGGCACTGCGCGCCGGCCGCACCAACATGGACGTGCCGGTCAGCCTCGGCATCGTCCTGGTCACCGCCATCAGCCTGGTCGAGACGCTGCGCGGCGGCCTGCACATCTATTTCGACAGTGCCCTCACCCTGGTGTTCTTCCTGCTCGCCGGCCGCGTGCTCGACCACCGCGCCCGCGGGCGCGCCCGGGCGACGGCCGAGCACCTGCTGGCGCTGCGCGCCGGCGACGTCAGCGTGCTGCAACCCGACGGAACCACGCGCCGCCTGGCGCAGGATTCGGTCGCCATCGGCGATCGCGTGCTGGTCGCCATGGGCGAGCGCATCGGCGTCGATGGCATCATCGACCGGGGCCAGACCTCGCTCGATGCCAGCCTGGTCACCGGCGAGAGCCTGCCCGTCGCCGCCTCACCCGGCGCACAGGTCTTTGCCGGCACGCTCAATCTCGGCGAAGCCGTCACGGTGCGCACCACCGCGACCGGCAATGCCACGCTGCTCGGCGAATGCGTACGGCTGATCGAGGCAGCGGAATCGCGGCGCGGCCGCTTCGTCGTCCTCGCCGATCGCATCGCCCGTCGCTACGCGCCCGCCGTGCAGATTGCCGCGGCGCTGACCTTCCTGCTCTGGTGGGCGGTGCTCGGCGCCCCGCTCGCCACCAGCCTGCTCGTCGCCGCCACCGTCCTGATCATCACCTGCCCCTGCGCGCTCGCGCTCGCCGTGCCGGTCGTGCAGGTGATCGCGACCTCCCGCCTGTTCCGCAGCGGCACGCTGCTGAAATCGCCGACCGCCCTGGAGCGGCTGGCCGAAATCGACACCATCGTCTTTGACAAGACGGGCACCCTCACCGAACCGACACTCGCCCTGGCCGACGTCGCCGCCCTCGATCCCGCGGCACTGCGCGTTGCCGCGGCTCTGGCCGCCACGAGCCGCCATCCGCTGGCCCGCGCTCTCACCGCCGCCGCGGGCCCGGCCGCACCCGCCGCCGGCGTGGTCGAACATTCCGGCCAGGGCCTCTCCCACGCCACGCCGGCGGGTGAGGAACGCCTCGGCAGCCGCAGCTTCTGCGGCCTGCCGCCGGCACCGGCGCCGACGCCCGAGCTCTGGCTGACCCGTCCCGGCCATCCGCCCTGCCGCTTCGCTTTCGCCGAAACGCTCCGCCCCGACGCCCGCGCCGTGCTGGACCGGCTGCGCGCCGGCGGCCTGCGCATCATCCTCGCCTCCGGCGACCGGGCCGGCGCGGTCGGTCGCATCGCCGCCGCCCTCGCCATCACCGAAAGCCACGCGGAACTCTCGCCCCCCGACAAGGTCGCGCTGCTGGAACGGCTGCGCGCCGAAGGACGCCACGTGCTAATGGTGGGCGACGGGCTGAACGATGGCCCGTCGCTCGCCGCCGCCCACGTCTCCGCCTCGCCGGCCACCGGCGCCGATGTCAGCCAGACCGTCGCCGACGTGGTGTTCCAGGGCCGGCACCTGCGGCCGGTCGCGGACATCATCGAAACCGCGCGGCGCGCCCGCAGCGTGACGCGCCAGAACATCGCCCTGTCGCTGGCCTACAACGTGCTGATGCTGCCACTCGCGATCGCGGGACTGATCACGCCATGGCTTGCGGCAGCGGCGATGTCGGCGTCGTCGCTCATCGTGATGAGCAACAGCTTCCGCATCCTGCGAGGAGACCGCTCGTGAACGTCATCCTCTATCTGATCGGCCTCAGCCTGCTGCTGGGCGGCGGCGGACTTGGCGTGTTCCTCTGGTCGCTGCGGGCGGGGCAGTATGAGGATATGGAGGGAGCGGCGAACCGGATCCTGTTCGACGAGTGAAGGCCAGGGGCTTTGCCCCTGGACGGGTCCCCATCGCGCAAGCGCGATGGGGACCCGTTCACTGGGGCCGTACGGCCCCAGACCCCGGGACTTAAGTCAGGCGGCCTGGCACGACCTGCACGTCGACACTCAGGCCGTGACCCTCGGAATCGGACGCGGTGTAGACCGCCGTGACATGCAGTTCCTGGTCGCTGATGATCTCGAGGAAGCCAATCGTCAGCGGCATCGGTGCGGCCGGGGTCGCCCCGTACAACACCTCGCCGATCCGGCAGCAATCATCCATCGTCGCCGCACCGGACGGCAGCACGATGCGCTCGGTCGCCCTCGCCTGCACGACCGCCGGCTCGCGGCCGGTCACCGCGCCGGCGAACACCAGCGGCACGAACCGCTTGGTGATCGTCGCCTCCTTGCACTTCGGATTGAGAATGTTGATCTCGGTCGCATAAATGCCGGGACGCACCGGACCACAGGCGCAGCCGCACGCCGCCTGCGTGCCGCACACGAACTTCACGGCATAGGTGTACTTGCAGGCCGGCACGGTGATCCGCGTCGGCTTCGCCGCAACCACGCTGCCATCGACCACCACGTCGATCGCACCGGTGAACACCCGATCCCGCGTCGCGCAATCGACCACGTCGCCGCTGAGCGTCACCTCGAAAGTCAGCGTGTTCGCCTGATCCCCCGGAAGCGGCCCATAGGACGGCGGCACGATCGAGGTCACGAACGGCGCGATCGCGCCGACCGGCTGCAGATGCACGTTGTTGATCGTCAGCAGTGCCTTCAACTGCGCGATGATCGTGGAAACGATCGTCGTCGGATCGACGCTGTTCACCACGATGCCGCCGGTCGCCGCGGCGATCCGCGTCGCCTGCCCAGGCGTCCCGCCCGGCGCGCCGCAGGCGGTGTACGCCGCGTTGAGCGGACCGAGCAGGTTGGTCGGATCGTCATTGAGCCCGTTGGCATAACCCGATCCGTCATTCAGGCTCAGCGCCAGCACGGTGATCTGCGCCGCCTGCAGCTTCGCCGTCACCGATGCCTCGGTAATGTCGTAGCCGAGCCCGCTCGCCGCCTTGCAGATCGGGTCATGCCCCGGCGCGTCGCCGAACCACACCACGATGCGCTTCACGCCAGGGCGCCAGGCGATCGCCGCCGATCCGGCCACCTGGTCGAGCGCATAGAGCTGCGCTTCCGGCCCGTCGCCGCCCGCGCCCGGCAGCGCCGTCCAGCCGCCGATCGCCGCCGTCACCGCCGGCTGGCTCGGCGTGATCGCCTGCCGGTTCTGGAACGCGAGCGAAGTATCGCCGGCATTGTCGAAATCCTGATATTCGCCGACGCCGAACTGCAGGTTGGGATAGGCGCTGAGCGCCGCGAACATCGCGTTCGCGCCGGTCTGCACGGCACCGATCGCCGGACCCATGCTCCCCGTATTGTCGGCGAGGAAATAGATGTCCGCCGGCGCCACCGCCGCCGAGGGCGGAATCGTGACGGTGATGGTCTCGCGCACGGTGTCGCACTCGCCGAGCCGCAAATCGTTCGAGCTTGGATCGATCGTGACCTGGGCCGCGCCGACCAGCTCGGGTCGCACCGGCTCGACGCGCGGGATGAACACGCGGCGCCGCAGATTGGCCAGCTCCACCACGCGCCCTTCGTCGTCCAGGATCAGCTCGACCGGGGCGGAATTGCCGGCTTCCAGCACCACCGCCAGGAAACGGTGCACCGGGAAACCCTCGTCGGGATGACGGTCGCTCTGGGTCCGGACGATCCGGTGTGCCTTCCTGCCGAAATGCTGCGCGAAGTGCCTTCGCGCCGCTTCGGTCACGGTCTCGGATATCTGCATTGTGCCATGTCCATGTCGCGTCGGGTGTTCGCTGCGCTGCCGAGCGCCAAGGTCCGACAACGAACCGGTCGGTCGTTTCGACCCCGGTCGATACGCAGCCTCCTGCCCCACACGCTGCCCACGGACGCAGGCGCGCTGCTGTGACGCAGCTCACAGTCTCGATGCGTTTTAGTACTGATCCGAAGTCGGATCGGTAGCTGCCCCCTGCGCCGGCTCGGGACGGGCGACGGGTTCGGCGTCGGTGATGCGGGAAGCCGGGCGGTCAGTCGGCGCCGCGCGATCGCCGCCGGCGCGCGGCCCGCATTCAGAGCGCCCCGGGCGCTACGCCTCGGTCCCGGCGGCGGCGCCCCGCCAGTGCGCCTCGACGAATGCCAGCAGATCCGCCTCCAGCGGCGGCTTCTCGAGCACCCGCTCGATGCCGAGCTCGACGGCCCGCGCCGCGATCGCCGGCGACGAAGAGCCAGTGATCAACAGCACGGGTGTCGCCCAGCCGCCGCTGCGCAAGCGTGCCGCCAGTTCCAGCCCGGACATCTGCGGCATGTGATGATCGAGGATCAGGCAGGCGGGCCCTGCCCCGCCATCTCCGAGGAAGGACGCGGCCGAATCGTACGTCGCCACCGCATACCCGGCCGTTTCCAGCAGGAATCGCAGCGAATCGAGAACCCCGCTGTCGTCGTCTACGATCGCCACGATGCCGCCGGGATCGCCTGTCATCAATCTCGTCTGTCCCCGTCCGGCCAGGCTAAAGTCCCGATGCTCGCCCGGTCCCGGGCCGGGCACATTGATCTGGATCATCCTGCCTGACGCGGCGGCGGCGGCTTCGGTTCCGGCGCGGCCGGAACCGTAAAGCGGAACACCGTGCCCCTGTCCGCCGCCGCCTCGGCATGCAGCGCGCCGCCATGCGCCTCGACGATCGTCCGGCACACCGATAGCCCGACCCCGAGCCCATGCGGCTTGGTCGTCACGAAGGGCTGGAACAGCCGCGCCTGGACCTCCGGCGGCAGGCCCGGGCCGCTGTCGGCGACCGCAATCTCCACCATGTCGTCCGCCCGCCGCGTGCTGACCACCAGCTCGCGCCGCTGCGAATGCGCCATGGCCTCGACCGCATTGCGGATGAGGTTGAGCAGCACCTGCTGCACCTGCACCTTGTCGATCACCGCTTCGGTCGCATCGTCGGCGATGCGGAGCTCGAGTTTCAGCCGGTGCCCGACCCCGGCCAGTGCGAGGGCACTCGCCGCCTCGATCGTCTTGACCAGGCTTTCGACGCCGCGCTCGGTCTCGCCCTTGCGCACCAGATCGCGCAGCCGCTGGATGATCATCCGCGCCCGCTCTGCCTGCTCGGCAATGCGCTCCAGCGCCTGCAGCGCCTGCTCCGAATTGCCAGCCGCGAACAGGCGGCGCGCGCCGCTCAGGTAGTTGATCATCGCGGTCAGTGGCTGGTTCACCTCATGCGCCAGGGCCGATGCCATCTGGCCCAGTTCCGAGACGCGCGAGACGTGGATCAGCTGGGACTGCAGCTCCGCCAGCCGCTTCTCCCTGTCCTGGCGTTCCGTCAGATCGCGGATGAAGCCGGCGAACAGGCGGGTCCCGGGCAGGTTGACTTCGCCCACCGCCAGCTCCAGCGGAAAGGTGCTGCCGTCGCGACGCTGGCCGATCACCACCCGGCCGATGCCGATGATCCGCCGCTGTCCGGTCGCGAGATAGCGCCCGATATACGCGTTATGCTCGTCACGGTATGGCCCCGGCATCAAGATCGAGACGTTGCGGCCGACCACCTCCGCCGCCGTGTAGCCGAACTGCCGCTCCGCCGCGGCGCTGAAGGACTGGATCCGTCCCTCGGCGTCGATCACGATCATGGCGTCGGTCACGGTCTCCAGCACCGCACGCAGCAGCGCCTCACGCCCTTCCAGCTCCCGCCGCACGCGCTGGGCTTCGCTCAGGTCGCGGGCGATTTTGGAAATGCCGACGATGTGCCCCTCCGGGTCGCGGATCGGCGAAATCGAGAGCGAAACGGGAATGATCCGGCCGTCACGACACCGCCGCTCGGTCTCGAAATCCCGCAGCACCTCGCCGCGCCGCAGGCGATCGATGATCTCGTCCTCCTCGGCCCGGCGCCCGGGCGGGATGATCGTGGTGATTGGCCGGCCGATGATCTCGGCCGCCGGATAGCCGAACATCGCCTCGGCCGCGCGGTTCCAGGCGGTCACCGTGCCGGCCAGATCCTTTGCCACGATGGCGTCATCGGAGGACTCGACGATGGCGGCGAGACGCATCGGCGCGATCGTTTCGTCGGAATCGTTGGGAGGAAGCGGCAAAACCGGGCGGACCTTCAATGGCGGACACGGGGACGGGCGCCGATCCCTGCCGGCACCGGAGCACCGCGGCCCTGCCCCCGGATAGCGCCCGGCTTGACACAGATCAATGCGCGGCGGCGGCGCGGCGAGCACTGTGCCGCAGCACGGGCAATGCCCTGCCCCACGTCCCATCTGCCCGTGACAATCTCGCGGGGAGGGACCGTCGACAGACACCTTCCCCGCATCTTTTCCCCGGGGTTGCATCGCGTGATGCATCACCCGGCCTGGGCGGCCGCCCTGCGGGGACCGCGCGGTCGCCGAGCGCCAGGTCCCGGCCCGGACGTAAAGCCCTGCATACGTAGTTCTTCGTACGAAACCTGTCGGATTCCGGTACGGCGGCGGCTGGTCGATCCTCGGCGGCAGAAACGGGGTCGAGGAACGGAGGATCGCATGCTTGCCACGATGCAGGCGAGGACGGCGCCGCCACCGCCGGCATCGCTGCTCCCGGCGCCGGGTGCCGCCGCGGCGCCGCATTTGCTGGCGCCCCTCGAACCGCTTGGCGTCACCATCCGCGCCGATCGCGACGAGGAGATCGTGGCCCAGGGTGATCCGGCGGGTTATTGCTATGTCGTGCTGAGCGGCTGTCTGCGCACCGTCAGCCTGATGGATGACGGCCGGCGCCAGGTCGGCGAGTTCCTCTTCGCCGGTGCCCTGTTCGGCTGGGAGGCGCTGGACACCTACGACTTCGCCGCCGAGGCGGTGACGCCGGTGGTGCTGCGCCGCTATCCCCGCCGCAGCCTCGAGCTGCTGGCGGATCGCGATGCAGGCTTTGCGCGGCGGTTGCGTGCGGTGATCGCGGCACAGATGCGCGCCGGGCGCGAGCGGCTGGTGCTGCTCGGCCGCAAGACCGCCTCCGAGCGGATCGCCACGTTCCTGCTCGAGATGGCAACGCGGCTCGGCAGCGATGCGACCTCCCTGATCGAGCTGCCTATGGGCCGTGCCGACATGGCGGATTATCTCGGCCTGACCGTCGAGACGGTCTGCCGCGGCCTCGGCCGCTTCGGGCGCAGCGGCGCGATCACGGTCGACCGCGCCCGCGTGACGATCCGGGACCGTCGCGCCCTCGGCGTCGCCGGCTGCGAATTCATGCACTGAACCGGACCCGCGCTGACCGTACCGAGCGATGCCGGTCCAGTCGTCTGTCTTCGGCCGATGATTCCCGCGTCCGATGAATCCGCCGCCGGCGATCGCGTTTTGATCCCCGGCCCTGGCGAATAGAAGCGGCGCGATTCCGCGCGTCGGGCCGCAGCCCGGCCCGACATGGGCGGTCCGAACCGCCCTACGGCTCGGCAGATCCCCACAGCCAGGCCGCGCCGCGCACGCCGGAGCTGTCGCCGTGCCGGTTGCGCAGGATGCGCGTGGCAGAACGCCCGCCGAACACATAGGGCGCGATCAGCAGCGGCAGCTGCGCGTAGAGGTGCTCCATGTTGGAGAGGCCGCCGCCCAGCACGATCACCTCCGGATCGATCAGGTTGACGATCTGACCCAGGGCGCGTGCCAGGCGCGCAGCATGATGCTCGAGCGCCGCCTGCGCGCGCGGATCGCCTCGCGCCGCGCGCCGGGCGATGCCGGTCGCGTCATGCGCGTCGGGTCCGTCGCAGAGTCGGGCCAGGGCCGGGCCGGCCAGCACGGTCTCGTTGCAGCCGCGACGGCCACACCAGCAGAGCCGGCCGGGCAGCTCCTCCGGATCCTCGAAAGCAAAGGGGTTGTGTCCCCACTCGGCGCTGACGCCATTGCAGCCTTCGAGCAGCCGGCCGTCGATCACCACGCCGCCGCCGCAGCCGGTGCCGAGCACCGCGCCGAATACGCATCGCGCGCCCTGGCCGGCGCCGTCGGTCGCTTCGCTGAGCGCGAAGCAGTCCGCATCGTTGGCAAGCCGCACCGCCCGGCCGAGCGCCGCCTCGACATGACGCTGGAACGGCTGGCCGCTCAGGCAATTGGCGCTGATGACGTGGCCGGTCGCCGGCTCGATGCGGCCCGGCAATCCGATCCCGACGGGCAAAACCCCGGTACCCGCCTCGCGCTCCGCCTGCTCGACCAGCGTGGCGACGGCGGCAATCGCCTCGGCGTATGTGGCGGGAGTCGGCACCCGACGTCGCAGCCGGATTGACGAATCCGCCGCCAGAACCGCGATCTCGATCTTGCTGCCGCCAAAGTCGATGCCGATGCGGTGCGATGCCACGTCTGCGCTCTCCCGATCGCACAGTTGATCCCGGATCGGGCAGGCTGGCGCTGATCCAGATCAATCCCGACCGGCACGGCATCCGCACCGATGCGGGCTTGATGCAGGTCAATGCGCTGGGGAGCTTCGGCGCCTTCCATGTCACGCACCATGGGAGCGAAGCGTCAGGCCATGAGCACGAGCACCGGGCTTCTCCGCTGGTTCGACAGCATCGGCCTCGACGACGTGCCACTGGTGGGCGGCAAGAACGCCTCGCTCGGAGAGCTCTACTGCGCCCTGCGCGCCAGCGGCGTGCGCGTGCCGAACGGCTTCGCCCTGACGGCCGAGGCTTATCGCGACGCCGTGGAGGGAGCGGGCGCGGATGCGAAGCTGCGTGCGCTGCTCGACGGGCTCGACGTCACCGATGTCGCGCTGCTGGCGGAGCGCGCGGCTGAGGCGCGTGCACTCGTCTATGCCGCGACCGGCGGCGACGCGCTGCGGGAGGTCGTGGCCGGCGCCTATCGCCGGCTCGAGGCGGAGTACGGTGCCGGAGTCGCCGTCGTGGTGCGCAGCTCCGCGACGGCCGAGGACCTGCCGACCGCGAGCTTTGCCGGCCAGCACGACAGCTATCTCAACATCACCGGCGCCGAGGATCTGTTCGAGGCCTGCCGCCGCTGCTTCGCCTCGCTGTTCACCGACCGGGCGATCGTCTACCGCGTCAACAACGGCTTCGACCATTTCAAGGTGGCGCTTTCGGTCGGCGTCATGAAGATGGTCCGCTCCGACCGCGCCGCGAGCGGCGTGATCTTCACGCTCGACACCGAATCCGGCTTCCGCGACGTGGTGTTCGTCACCGGCATCTACGGGCTCGGCGAGAACATCGTGCAGGGCAAGGTCGATCCCGACGAGTTCACCGTGCACAAGCCGTCCTACCGAAGCGGGCATCGCGCCGTGCTGCGCCGCGAGCGCGGCGAGAAGCAGCTTACCATGGAGCTGGCGCCGGGGCATTTCGGATCAACCACGCGCGATGCGCCGACGCCGCCGGACCTGCGCGCCCGCTATTGCCTGACCGACGAGGAGGTGCTGACGCTCGCCGGCCAGGCGATGGCGATCGAGGATCACTACTCCGCCCATGCCGGCCATCGCCAGCCGATGGACATCGAATGGGCGAAGGATGCCGAGGACGGCGCGCTCTACATCGTGCAGGCGCGGCCGGAGACAGTCGCCTCGCGTCGCTCCGCGGCGAAGCTCGAGACCTACACGCTGCGCGGCGAGGGCGCGGTGCTGACGCGCGGGCGGGCGGTCGGCGAGAAGATCGGCGCCGGGACGGTGCGGGTGATCGCCGCGGCCGCCGATCTCGCCGCCTTCCGCCCCGGCGAGGTGCTGGTCGCGCCCTCGACCAGCCCGGACTGGGAGCCGGTGATGAAGACCGCCGCGGCGATCATCACCGACCATGGCGGTCGCACCTGCCATGCGGCGATCGTCGCCCGCGAGCTCGGCGTGCCGGCCGTGGTCGGCACTGGCCATGCGACCGAGCTGCTGCGCAGCGGCCAGGCGGTCACCGTCTCCTGCGCCGGCGGCGAGATCGGTGCGGTGTATGACGGTACGCTGCCGTTCGACGTGACCGAGCTCGATGCCGGTACGCTGACGCTGCCGCGGACCGCCATCATGGTCAATCTCGGCAATCCCGACCTCGCCTTCCGCACCGCGATGATGCCGAATGCCGGGGTCGGTCTGGCGCGGATGGAATTCATCATCAGCGAGCACATCGGCATTCATCCGATGGCGCTGGTGCATCCGGAGCGGGTCGATGCCGCGGATCGCGCGCGCATCACCGAGCGGACCGCCGGCTTCGACTCGCCGCGTGAATTTTTCGTCCGCAATCTCGCCGAGGGCATCGGCACGATCGCCGCGGCCTTTTATCCGAAGCCGGTGATCGTGCGGCTGTCCGACTTCAAGACCAACGAGTATGCAGCGCTGCTGGGCGGCGTGATGTTCGAGCCGAAGGAGGCCAATCCGATGCTCGGCTTCCGCGGCGCCGCCCGCTACGCCCACCCGGCCTACGCCGAGGGGTTCGCGCTGGAATGCGAGGCGCTGGCGCGGGTGCGCGGGCCGATGGGGCTCATCAACCTGATCGTCATGGTGCCGTTCTGCCGCCGCGTGGTCGAGGCGAGGCGCGTGCTGGCGGCGATGGCCGAGCACGGGCTCGAGCGCGGTCGCGACGGGCTGCAGGTCTACGTGATGTGCGAGATCCCGAACAACGTCATCCAGGCCGATGCCTTCGCCGCGGTGTTCGACGGGTTCTCGATCGGCTCGAACGATCTGACGCAGCTCGCGCTCGGCGTCGACCGCGATTCCGACATCGTCGCGTTCGATTTCGACGAGCGCGATCCCGGCATGCTGGAAATGCTGCGGATGGCGATCGACGGGGCGCTGCGCAACCGGCGCAAGGTCGGCATTTGCGGCGAGGCGCCGGCGAGCTACCCGGAGATCGCGCGGCTGCTGGCGCGGCTCGGCATCGACTCGATCAGCGTGAATCCGTCGAGCCTGCTGCGCACGATCGAGGTGGTGCGGGAGGCCGAAGAGGCGTCGCGAGAGCGGGCGCTCGTCGACGCCAACGCCTGAGGTGCGGCGGATGACTGCGCGCATCGCAACGCTGACGCTGAATCCGGCGGTCGACCTCGCCTGCACCGCGGCGGCCGTGCGGCCCACGCACAAGGTCCGTACCTTCGACGAGCGGCTGGATCCCGGCGGCGGCGGCATCAACGTCGCCCGGGTGATCCATGCGCTCGGCGGCGAGGCGCTGGCGCTGATCGCGACCGGCGGGGTGACGGGACGGCTGATCGAGGAGCTGGTGGACGAGGCCGGCGTGCCGCGTCGGGTGATACCGATCGCCGGCCGCAGCCGCATCAGTCTCAACGTGCATGATCGCGGCAGCGGGTTGGAGTATCGCTTCGTGCCGGAGGGGCCGGAGCTGCGCCCGGCGGAGTGGCAGTCAGCGCTGGACGCGCTGGCCGAGGTCGAGGCGGCGTGGATCGTCGCCAGCGGCAGCCTGCCGCGGGGCGTGCCGGAGGATTTCTATGCCCGTGTCGCTGCGATCAGCGAGCGACGCGGGCAGCGTTTCGTGCTCGACACGTCCGGTCCGGCGCTGCGCGCGGCGATCGGGCCGGATGTGGCGCTGCTGAAGCTGAGTCTGGGCGAGCTTGAGTTCCTGCTCGCTCGCAGCGTGCCCGACGCGGCGTCGCAGCAACTCGCGGTCGGAGGGCTGATCCACGCCGGTGCCGCGCGCATGATTGCGCTCAGTCTCGGGCGGGACGGGGCGATGCTGGCCACGGCGCAGGGTGTCGTTGGCATGCCGGCGCCGGCGGTTGCGACGGCGAGTGCGGTTGGCGCCGGCGACAGTTTCCTCGCCGGGCTGGTGCTGGGCCTGTCGCGTGGGCTCGCTGAGCGTGACGCGCTGGCACTCGGCGTTGCCGCCGGCGCCGCGGCGGTCACGATGTATGGCACTGCTCGCACCCGGGCCGCCGACGTGGAAAGCCTCTACCGCAGCCTGGTTGCCGACTCCGTCAAGTGAAGGGGTCCAGGGGCGAAGCCCCTGGCGGGCGCGGGCGGAGCCCGCTCTTGCTCTCTTATTTGACCGCCCCAGTCGCCAACCCCTTGACGATATACCGCTCCAGCACGATCCCGACGATCACCAGCGGCGCGATGGCTGCGGTCGACAGCGCCGCCATTGACCACCAGTCGATCCCCTGCGAGCCGGTCTGGCTCGCCACCATCACGGGCAGCGTTTTGGCATTCGTCGCAGTCAGCAGCGCGGCGAAGAAGTACTCGTTCCAGGTCAGCACCAGCGACAGGATGAAGGCGGCGACCATGCCGGGAAGTGCGATCGGGAGCACGATGCGCAGGAAGGCGCCCCAGGAGGAGAGCCCGTCGACCAGTGCGGCTTCGTCGAGCTCGACCGGAATGGCGTTGAACTGGTCACGCATGATCCAGATCACGATCGGCAGCACGGTGAGGGTGTAGATCAGGACCATGCCGACGCGTGTGTCGAGCAGTGCCAGTTCCTTGTACAGCACCAGGAACGGCAGGGCGAGCACGACCGGTGGCAGGATGAGCTGCGAGATGAAGAAGAACAGGATGTCGCTGTTGCGCATCCAACCGAAGCGGTAGCGGAAGCGGCTCAGTCCGTAGGCGGCGATCGAGCCGAGGAACAGTGCGAGACAGGAGGCGCCGCCGGCGATGATCACGCTGTTGGCGAAGCGGCTGAGGAATTCGTTCCGCGGATCGGAGATTTCGAAGATCGTATCCGGCGAGAGGCCGAGCGAGCGCCAGCCCTTCCAGCTCGGCTGAAAGTCGAGCCAGGGGATGAGGTGTCCCTGCGTCACGTCCGCCGCCGATTTCATCGACGTCGTGACGGTCCAGTAGATCGGGAACAGGCAGATGAAGGCCCAGGCGATCAGTGCGGCGTAGATCAGCACGCGACCGCCGGCCCGCCGCGCCGCGTGGCGCGATGCGAGAACGCTGCGGTGGGTTCCCGGCGGCGCGGAGAGTGCGCCGATCGCGGTGCCGTCTCCGGGTGCGGATGGGCTCACGCGAGGGTCCGTGTCCACCGGTTCGCCACGCGCAGCATGATGGTCAGGAAAATGATGATGAGGACGAGATAGAACATCGCGAGCGCGGTGCCGTAGCCGACGTTCGACCGGTCGCTGTAGACCCGGTAGATGAAGCTGGAGACCGTGTCGGTGGCGCCGCCCGGGCCGCCGGACGTCACGTTGATCACGATGTCGGCGAGCTTGAGCTGGAAAATGATCCGGATCAGCAGTGCGGTGACGCTGACCGGGAGCATGAGCGGGAAGGTCACCTTCCAGAAGGACTGCCACGGGCTTGCGCCATCCACGCGCGCGGCCTCCTGAACTTCACGCGGCAGCGCCTGCAGACCGGCGAGCAGCAGGATCATGATGAACGGGATGGCGACCCAGGCCGCCATCGCCTCGATGCCGAGCCGTGCGGTCCAGGGATAGGCGAAGAAGGCCGGCGTCTGCCAGCCGAGGAAGCGGGCGAGGTTCGCGGCCGGGCCGAAGCGGTATTCGAACAGCGACTTGCCGATCATCCAGCTCACCGCGACCGGGCTCAGCATGAACGGCATCAGGAAGGCGACCCGGAAGAACTTGCGGGCGCGGATCTCGGCGGTCAGCAGCAGCGCGAGGCCGAAGGCGATCGCGTATTCGACGAGCACCGCGGCGACGTAGAACACCATGTTGGAGAGCGCATTCCAGTAATCCGAGTCGTGAAAGAGCTGCACGAAATTGGCGAAGTCGTTGAAGTGCGGTCCCCCGGTGGCACTCAGGTTCCAGTCGAGCGAGGCGATGTAGAAACCGAACAAGGTCGGGAAGATCACGACGGCGACGGTGAACAGCACCGCCGGCAGCACGAACAGCGCCCGTCGCCCGGCCTCGCCGCGGATCAGCACCTGTGCCGCGCCGAGCGCGACCGCCCACACGACATAGGCGTAGAGCACCGGCCGCCAGGTGACGAATCCTGCCGCAGTGGCGCCGGCGGCGTGCAGGCATTGCAGCAGCGCCACGGCGATCAGTCCGAGCGAGGCGAGCAGAATCAGGGTGCGGCCCAGGCGACGGCGGCCGGCCGCGCCATGGTCGTGCGGTCGCCCTTCGGTCGGACGGATGGCAGATGCGGAAATCGGCTGTGCTCCCTGGCAGGGTGGGGCAGCATAGAGCAACGCCAGCCGGACCGGAATCGGCCCGGCCCGGCTGGTTGCCCGCCCAGGCAGGCTTGGAAGGCAGAAGGTCGCGAGCCGGCGGGTGCTGCCCCGCCGGCCCGGCTGTGCGGTGCCTCGTTAGAGGCCGAGCGACGCCTTGTACAGCGCGATCTGCTTCTCCCGCCCGAGCTGGTCGGTCAGCTTCTCCCAGGCGGCGACGATGTTGTCCGCGCCTTTTTGCGCATCGACCTTGCCGGCGAAGACCTTCGCGAGCTCGTCCTCGGCCAGACTGTAGTATTGGAAGATGCCGGGAATGCGCGGCTCGATCGCACCGTTCGGGTGATTGTAGGAGTGCGATTCCGAGTTCAGGTACGAGGTGATGTAGTCCTTCTCGTAGCCGGCGGCGAGCCATTCCGGGATGTCGAAATGGCTTTGCCGGTGCACCTGGAAGCCGGAAGGGTACATCACGGTCCAGATCGACAGATCCTTGCCGCCGAGATGCGCGGCCGCACTCCACGCCGCCTTGTGCTTGGCGGTGTCGCCGTTCACCCGCGCCATCACGTAGATGCCCCAGCCGAGATAGGCCATGTTCGGCGCGAAGTTCGGCCCGCTCGGCAGCTTCTCCCATTTGCCGGTCTTGTGGTTGTACAAGTCGTCGGAGCCGGGCAGGATGTCGAAACCGATGACGTTGCCGACCACCGAGGAATCGCTGGTGTTGGCCATCTGGCCGATATCGCCCCACCAGGTGAGCAGGCTGCCGGTGCCGGCGAGGAATTGCTGGAAGGCGGTGGTGTTCGGGTCGGCGTTGATCTGATTCGGCGGCTCGTACGGCAGCGCGTCGATCACGTCCTGGATGGCGCGCACCCAGCCCGGATTGTTGACGCGCGGCTTCATCGTGTCGACGTCGAACAGCCAGGCCTTCTCGCCGGGGTATTTGACGTAGGCGGTGGCGCGGCTGGCGAGGAAGTAGAAGCAGAACCCGCCCCAGGGCTTCGGCGCGTCGAGATAGCCGTAGACGTCGCGGCCGGCGAATTTCTTGCCCTTGAGGAACTTGGTCACCGCCTGCACCTCCTGCCAGGTGCGCGGGTTGCCCCAGGGCTGCTTGTTGCCTGCCGCCGCCCAGGCCTTGGCCAGGTCCTTGTCGGAGAAGACGTCGGTGCGATAGTTGATCGTGTGGCAGTCGCCGTCGATGGTGACGCGATAGGTCTTGCCGTCCCAGGTGCCGACCGGCGGCTTGAGGTAGTCGACGTAGTCGTCGATATCGATCTGCTTCTTGACCTCGTCCGGCATCTCGGAGGTCAGGCCCTTGCCGCAGACCTGGCCCTCGAAGGGCGCGCCCATCTCCAGGATGTCGAAATCGATCGTGCCGGTGGCGATCGCCTGTTGCAGGCGCGGATTGTAGTCGGCCTGGGCGAGGTCGATCCAGGTGATCTTCGCCCCGGTGTATCGCTCCCACGGCTTGAGGAAGCCGCGGAACAGGAAATCGTGCAGGTTCTGGTTGTTCAGCCCCATGAAGGTGAGCTGCACGCCGTTGAACTCGCCTTGTTTGACCCGCTCCTTGGTCGGCCCGAGGCAGAGCTCGCCAACCTTCTGCCAGTCGGCATCGGTCGGCGATCCCTTGCCGACACCGGGGATCTTCAGGATCTCGCGGCGCAGCGCCATTTCCTGCGGCGACATGGAGGTCGCGGCCCGCGCCGGCGCCGGCATCGCTCCGAGACCGCCCGCGGCCAACGCGGCTGCCCCGAGCCCGGCGGCACCCTGCAGCAGGCCGCGCCGGCCCGTCTGCCAGCCCATCATGCGCTGGTATTCCTCAACCCTCATGACGCTCTCTCCCTTGGCGATGTACGGATGATTGGGCGGCGGGCAATGCGATCGCGGCCCGGACGACCGGGATCGCCGGATGCCGGGTCGCGCAAGGACCGTGTCGTGACCCGCGCCGTATATGGTGCCTGGGGCTGGGCCCCGGCCGCTGCGTTCCAAAACCCTATGATGGAGCGGCATCTAAACGAGGCGGCTCTCGCACTGTCAACCGGCCGGGCGGGTCGTTCCGCCCCGTGGTGCCGGCGTGATGGGCCCATGCCGGACGGGTGCACCCGCGCGTAACCGGGCCTTAATCGCCCGCCGATAGGATCGCCCGACCTGATCCAGGAGCCAGCGGCGATGACGCGTGCCTCTCCCCGATCCGGCGCCCGCGTCACGAGCAGGGGAGCGGCGCGGACCGCATCCCGCCTCGCCGTGGCGGCCGGGCACCGGTGTCGGTCCGGGGCAGGCAGTGGCTGCCGGCGAACGAGGCCCGGCGCCGGCCGCGCCTGCGGCCGGATGCGCTTCATCCGACCGGCCCGCCTCCCTGCGCAAAACCCCTAGCCTGAAGGTGGCCAGAGATGTCTGAACCGGCTCCGGATATTCGTCTGCTCGCCGAGCGCCTGACCGCGATCTGCTCGCGCTACCCGGCGGCGCAGCCACAGATGATCGGCGACATCGTGCGCGCGGTGGTCGAGACGCTCGGCACGCAGCTCTCCGCGCATGAACAGGAGTTGCTGCGGGAGGTCGAGGATCTCGGCCAGACGATCGCCGCCGCGAAGGAGGAGATTGCGGCGCTGCGCGCCGAGGACGCGGCCAATGCCAATGTCTCGGCCGCCAGCGACGAGCTCGACGCGGTGGTGTCGCACACGGCCGAGGCGACGAACGCAATTCTCGAGGCGTGCGAGATGCTGGACGACACGGCCGGCCGGCCGGAGGGCCCGTCCGCCGCCGTGGTGCAGGACGCCACGACCCGCATCTACGAGGCGTGCAGCTTCCAGGACATCACCGGCCAGCGCATCACCAAAGTGGTCAGCACGCTGAAATCGGTGGAAGCGAAGGTCACGCGGATCATCGAGACATTCGGCCAGCATCGCTGGGACAGCGCCGGCATCGGCGGCGGCGGCGCCGACCGGCATCCCGATGCGCATCTGCTGAACGGCCCGCAACTACCGAACGCCGCAATGGCGCAGGCCGATATCGACGCGCTGCTGAACGATTTCTGAGGCCGCGGCAGGCGCGGCGTCCGGTCCTCCGACGCCGCCATGCCGCGACCGCCGGGCCCGCCGTGCCTCAGCGCGGCGTTGCCACGTAATCCGCCTGCCGCCCGGGCGTGGTCTCGTGCAGCACGGCGACCTCATAGTCGAACGGGGCGAAGAAGGCAGGAAACTCCTCGAGCGCGCTGCCGTGCTGGGCAGCGAGATCGCGCTCCCATTCGAACAACACGACCGGCCGGCAGCGGCGGATCGTCGCCTCGGCGCCGCGCAGCACCCTGAGATCGGCGCCCTGGGTGTCGATCTTGATTAGCGCGACGCCCTCCAGGCCAAGTTCGTCCAGCGTCACGGCGCGCACTTCCCCGGCGCCGCCGTCGAGACTTTCGAAAGTCAGCGCCGCAGCGTTGCTGATTCGCGCGTAGTCGGGCTGCCCATCCGCCATCGGCGTCGGAATCTCCTGCCGCTCGGGTGGCGCCAGGCGCATGCCGCCGGCATGGTCGTACAGCGCGAGCTGATGCGCCTCGACATTGGCGCAGCCGTTCAGCACCAGGTTGCCGCACAGGAGCTGATAGATGCCCCGTTGCGGCTCGAAGGCGTGCACATGGGCGAAGCAGCGCGCCATGGTGACGGTGTGCAACCCGATATAGGCGCCGGCATCCACCGCAATACCGTCCGGCCGTGCGGCCCGCTCGATCGCGGCGCGGACATGCGGCTCCCATTCCTGGCCGTCGGCCACGAGGCGGCCGATCAGATCGTGCTGGCGCACGATGAAACGCGGCCCCTCCGGGGTCGCCACGAGTACCAGATTGCCGCGGCCGAGCGCGATCCGATCGCCGGCGCGCAGCGGGGCGCCTCGCGCGATCGCGTCGATGCGCTCGCCGAGCGCCGCGCGCAATCCCTCGACCGCCGCGACAGAGTCCCGATGCACCGCCTCGACATAGGCGACGGCGTGCTGTGCCTCGGCGCGCACCGTGGCGATCGACTCCTCCAGCCGCGTCCGCGCCTGCGCCGCGGCCGCCGCTTCCTCCTCCAGACCGCCGAGCCGGTGCGCGATCGCCATCGCGTCCTTGGTGGCACCCGCCTGACGCGAGGCGATCATGGAGGCGAGCTCCCCGCGCAGTTCGCCGTGCAGCTCCGCGAGCTTCGTCCGCAGCTCCGCCGCGTCGGCGGGTCGCGACGCGGTCTGACCGGCGAGCTCGTCGCGCAAGGCGGCGAGCCGCTCATCGAGCGTCACGGCACGATCCGCCTCGGCCTGCTCGCGCATCTGCCGCAAGGCGGCCAGCTCGGCGTGAAATTCGGCCGCCAGCGCCTCGTAGTACGGCAGCGACAGGCGCCAGAGCGCGCCGCGCATCGGGTTGGTGGCCCAGCCCCTGCCGCTGGTCGAACGACCGCGGTCCCGGATTCGCGCCAGATCCATATTGCCTCCCGCTGCCGCTCAGCCGAATCGCAGGCTGAGGGAGAGATGGTGCTTGAGATAGAGGAGCAGCGGCAGCTTCGGGTCCGCCGCCGCTTCCCCTCGCCACGGGCGGCCCTGGGCCTGCAGCACCGCCTCGATCCGGTCGAGCGCCCGGGACAGTGTCAGGTCCTGCGCCACCAGGCGCTGCCCGGCCCGGCCGAGCCGCGCCAGATCGACGCTGCCCGTCGCCACCCGGGTCATCGCCGCGGCGAGCGATGCCGCGTCGCGGTCGATTTTCAGGCAATGCACCTCGTCCACCAGCCGCTCCGCCGCGCCGCAGTTGCGCGTCATGATCGGCGGCGTGCCGGACCCCGCCGCCTCCAGCGGCGCAAAGCCGAACGGTTCGCGCTCCCAGGTCGGAAACAGGAAGGCGTCATAGTCGGCCAGAAGACGGATGAGCTCCGGCTGCGGCCGCGGGCCGAGGAAGCGCACCCGGTCATCGACCTGCCATGCCCGCGCCATCGCGACATAGGTGGCGCGGTCGCCATCGCCGTAGATGTCGAGACGAAAGCGCCGCTGCTCGCCCTTCAGCCGCGCCGCCGCCTCGATCATCAACCCGATCCCCTTCTGCGGGATCAGCGCGCCGGCGGTGACGAAGCGGGTGGTCCCGTCGCGCCGGTACGCAGCGTGCGGCACGGCCGTCGCCAGATCGACCCAGCCCGGGACGATCTCGGCCTGCGGCAGGGTGAAGCCGGTCATCGACTCGATCTCGTCCAACAGCAGCCGGCTCATCACCAGCACGCGTGCGCCGTCATAGAGCCCGCCATCGTGCGCGTCGAACAAGCCCAGCACCGCCGGGGATGCACCGCCGATGATCTCCGACGGCACGCGATCCATCAGGTGAATGGCCCACGGGACATCGATCCGGTTCAGCAGATCGAGCAGCGCTGCAGCGCCGAGGCCGACGACGTTCCAGACATAGACGATGTCGGGGCGAAAGCGGCGCATCCGGTCGAGCACGCAGAACGTGTTCGCCAGCGAGGAGCAGATAGAACCATGCAGGTCGCGGTCCTCGAGCAGCCGATGTGACGTCTCCTCACGAAAGAAGCGCGAGAGGTCGAGGCCGCGATCGATCCAGTCGGGCTCGCCGGCCGGCAGCGGCAGGTGCGACCAGCCCGACAACACGCGCACCGTGTGGCCACGCGCCGCGAGTCCGGCCGCGACATTGGCACAGGCGCGCTCATAGCCGCCCAGCATCGCCGGAGGAAACAGATTGCTCAGCAACAGGATGCGCATCAGGCGCCGTCCCGCCGCCGCGCGACCACCTGGCGATAGAGCGCGGCGAGATCCTGTCCGATCGCTGCCATGCCATGGTGTCGCAGCACATGCGCGCGGGCCAATGCGCCTGCCTCCGGCGCCGGCCACAACGCGTGGCGGACATCGAGCAGGATCGCCGCCAGATCGGCATCGTCGGCGAACACCCGGCCGAAGCGCAGATCGGGCACCAGCTCCGGCAGCGAGGCGGTGTCCGATACCGCCGCCGGCAGGCCGCAGGCCAGCGCCTCGAGCGTGGTCAGCCCCATGAGCTCCGGCTTGACGATCGGCGTGCCGTAGATGTCGCGTGCGGTCGAGGCCTGCACGAACAGCCCGGCCCGCCGATACAGATCGAGCAGCGCCGCGTCATCGGCATCGTGCACGAACTGCACGTCCTTCCCCTGCGCCATGTCCTGAAGCAGACGGTAGTAGGGCTCGTGATAGATGCGTCCGGCGACGATCAGCCGCAGGCCGTCCGGCAGCGCCGCGATCACCCGGTCGATGCCCTTGTGCGGCATGATGCGGCTGACGCACAGCACAAGTCGCCGGTCGCGCGCGCCTTGCGGCGCCGGGGCGAAATGGTCGGTGTCAACCGGCCCGACCAGCACCGCGTGCGGCCCGTCACAGGCGCCGGCGATCAGGTCATGCGCGAAGCGGGAGATCGACACCACGCCGTCGAGCAGCCTGAGTCCGCCTCCTGCGAGCATCAGCACATTCTCGCCGCCGCCGAGATCGGTGCCGATCGCCGGGATGCCGAGCGAGCGGGCGATTGCGGTCGCATAGGCACCGAACACGGTGAGCGACTGGTGGATGTGCACGAGGTCGATGCCGCGCAGCGCCTGCCACAGTTCGCTCGTGCAGGCGGCCATCGCGTTCGGCACCGGCGATTCGTTGCACAGCACCCGCACCGGTATGTCGTCCAACCGGAAGCTGCGCTCGGCCGGACCCATGGCGAGGATCAGCTGTTCGAAACCGCCGACGCGCCGCAAGGCCTGAGCGAGGTAGTAGACATAGCGCTCACCGCCGCCGACCGTGGATTCCGGGGCAAAATAGGCCGGCGTCAGATGCGCGACGCGCAGCGCGGCGGCGCCGGTGTCGCTCATGCCGCCGTCATCCGCTGCCCACCTCCCCCCGGTGCCATCCCGCCCCTATCCCATACCGGCCGCGATCTGTCGCGCGCGGTCCCGGTCGACCGCGGCGGCGCCGGCTGCGGGTCAGTGTGCCGAGGCCTGCCAGCGCGCCAGCCCGGCGAGTTCCGGCACCAGCCGGGGCGACGCTGCGGGGCCGGCGAGCAGCAACCCGACCGCCGGCGCACCCGACACGGCGGGGCGGAGTTGCAGCCGCAGATCGAGCGCGTCGCCGATCAGGTCGGCGCTGCCATCGAGCGTCGCGCCGCCCTCGCTGCCCTGCATGTGCGAGGCGCTGAGGGTGAGCTCGCCGTGGCGGATCGTGCCGTGCAGGGCGAGCGTGTCGAAGCCGCTGTCGCCGCCGCGCAGCGCCGCGGCGGCTTCCGCCACCTGGGCGGTCGGCCGCAGCGCGTCGTCCTTCGCGGCGGAGAGCACACGCCGCAGGCGATCGAGGTCGAAGCCCGAGACCATCCCCTCGCCAGCCGTTGCATCGACCGTGCCGTCCAGCGTCGCGAGGATGGCGGAGGGCGCGCGCCCGTCGCCATGCACCTGCAGCGTGCCGTCCAGCCGGCCGTCGGTCAGATCGAGCGGCAGGTCGAGGACCGGTCCGGAGACGACCGCGCCGCTCAGGGCGGCACTCGCGGTGAACTGCGGCGACGCCGCGCCGACGTCCAGGGCGAGATCGCCGTGCAGCGTGCCGCCGCCCAACCGGGCGGCCAGCTCGTCGATCTGCAGCGACCGGTCCCGCAGCGTCACCGCGGCGCTCACCTGCTGCAGCACCGACGCGTCGCCCAGCAGCACCTCGCCGGCATCGACCTGCAGCCGCGCCTGCCACCCCTGCGCCAGCCCGAGCCAGTCGAGCAGCCGCATCGGCGCGGCCGATCGCAGGCCGGGCCATGGCAGCGGCAGGCGCTCGGCATGCAGGTGGCCGGAGAGGGTGCGACGGCCCGCGGCGAAGGCGAGATCGCCGGTGGCGCGCAGATCGCCGGCGGTCAGGTCGAAGCGATCGGCGGTCCAGCCGGCGGCATCGCCGTGCACGTCGGCGATGAGCGCGAGCGAGCCCTCGCCGATCCAGTCGGCTTGGCCCAGCCCCAGCATGCGCAGCAGGCGCGACGCGCCGGGATGGCGCAGCGTCAGCGGCCCGGACCAGGTGCCGGCGGGCAGATCGACACGGGGCCGGGCTTCCAGCCTCGCGTCGCCGAGATCGAGGCCGAGATCGACGTCCAGCGCCTTCGGCGGCCCGTCCGCGGTCGCGTGCAGCGCGACCGGGCCGCGCCACAAGGCCGGCGTGCCGCGCCAGTCCTCCGGCAGCAAGGCGCCGAGGGCCTGCCCGTCGGGCGCGGTGGCGGTGAGTTCGGCGCCGCGGACCACGCCACCCGAGGCGATGGTGCCGGCGCCGGTGATCGTCCAGCCCCGCAGCGTCGCCGCGCCGCGTTGCAGGTGCAGCCCGCCGCTTGCGGTGGCGGTGGCCACGAGGTGAAGCCCGTCGATCGCCTCGCCCTGCCAGGAGGCGTGTCGCGCCGCGAGGTCGAGATCGAGATCGAAGCCGCGCGGCGCCGCGGCCAGCGCCGCCAGGGCGGGCGGCGATGCCGGCAGCCAGGGATCGAGCGGCAGCCGGTCGAGCGAGAGTTCCGCCTTGACCAGCGGCCGCGCGCCGCTCTGCCAGGCGAGTTCGCCGGAGAGCTGTGCCGCGTCGAGGGTGCCACGCAGCTCGGTGAGGCTGACGCGGCCGCCCGCGGCGGTGACGGTCGCGGTCAGGTCGGCGCTGCGCAGCGCCGTGGCAGGGGCGGCGTCGATGCCTCGAAGGCCGAATCCGGCGAGCCAGTGCAATGTGGTGTGCAGATCGGGCGCGGCCAGACTCGCGGTGCCGGTGAAGCGCGGCGGGCCGCGACCGCGGGCGATACGGCCGGTCAGACGCAGCGCGGCGTCGCCGGGCAGCGTCGCCGAGGCTTCGCGCAGGGTGACCGAATCGCGGTGCAGGTCGAAGGCGGCGCGCAGCCGCCCGAGCAGCGCGCCATGCAGGTCTGCCGCCTCGGCGGAGAGGTCGATGCCGGTCGGCAGCGCCGGCGCGCTCTGGCCGAGCAGCGCCGGAAGCCAGGCATTGAGATCGAGCCGGCTCGCCGCGAGCGCCACGTCCAGGCGCACCGCCGGGGAGAGGCGCAGCGCCACCGCGCCGGTCGCCGGCGAGGCACCGATGCGCAGCGCGAGCTCGTCCGCGGCGACCAGGCCGCCGGAGGCGGTGAGCCGGCCCTCGCCGCGCCAAGCCACCGCGGGGCCCGGCAGCAGGGCCGCCAGATCCGCGCCGCCGCCGGTCACCTGGCCTTGCAGCGCGCCGTCCCGCGCCACCTGACCGGAGAAGGTGACGCGGGTGCCGGCGACCGGGCCATCGCCGTCGACGCCGAGATCGAGCGCGGCGGTGCCGTCGCCGCCGGGCTCTGACAGACGGACGCTGAACCGCCAGGGACGACCGGCGGCCTCGGCGACGCCGCGCGCGGCGAGGGTGCCGGTATCGGCGTTGCGCGACAGGACGCCGGCGACGTTGGTCAGCACGACCCGGCCGATGGCGAGCCGTCCGTCCTCGATGCGGGCGTGCAGCCCGGCGAGCCAGCCGGGCGGGCGCGCCAGGCTGGGGCGGAAATCGAGCGGCCAGGGCAGGCGCAGTTCCGGCGACTGCAACACCAGGGCGCGGGCGTCGATGCGGCCCTGCAGCAGGGCGCCGAGCCCGACGCGCAGCCGCAGTTCGCGGGCGGTGAGGCCGAGCCCGGCGTCGGATCCGGCCACCGAGATGCGGGCGGCGGTCAGTTCCGGCTCGGGGAACAGGTGCAGGGTGATCGGCCCGTCGATGCGGATCGGACGGCCGATGGCGGAGCCGGCATAGGCGGCGATCAGCATGCGGTCGCCGTTCCAGTCGAGCATGCCCGGCAGCACCCAGGCAGCGGCGACGGCAAGCAGCAGCAGGAGCACGAGGCCGAGCAGTGCGGTCCGAAGCAGGCGCATCTCAGCCGCCGCCCGCAATGCGGCTGAATCTGAGCAGCGCCGGCCGGAGGCGGCGATGCGTCGCGACGCGACCCCCGTCTGCCGACAAGCGGTTGGCCCGGCGAATGGCGCCTCCTGGCGCCTTCGACACCGTCGAAGGCGACCATTGCCGGGGGCCACGGGGTGGCAACGCTGTCAAGGCTGCGGCCTCCGGCTGCACCGCGCGCAGCGTGGCTTCGGCCTTGACAGCGTTGCAACCCCGTGGCGAGGGCTCGCGGTGCGCTCGACGGCGTCGAGCGCGCACGGCGCGCCCGCTTCGAGGACAGCGCGGTGCCGCCACGTCCGGCCTCCCTGGCCGCTGCATCAGCGCTTCACGGTTGTCATCGGCGCAGAATGCGAAGCGGCGCGCGCAGCGGCAAGCCGTCGACGGCGCCGCGCGTTTTGCTGCCGTCAACCCTCGCATGGTAGAGGCGAGGGATGGGTTATTGGGGCAAGCTGATCGGCGGCGTCGCGGGATTCGCGATGGGCGGGCCGTTCGGGGCGATGGTCGGCGCGGCGCTCGGGCATGCCGCCGATCAGGGCGCCGTGCCCGATTTCGGCCTGCAGAACTTCGCCCGGGGCGGGTTTTCCTCCGGCGCGTTCGGACCGGCACGGATCGCCGCGCTGCTTGGCCGGCGCGACCAGCTCTTCGCCCTCTCGGTGGTGGTGCTGTCGGCCAAGCTCGCGAAATGCGACGGGCCGGTGAAGCGGGTGGAGATCGACGCCTTCCGCCGGCATTTCCAGATACCGCCGGCGGCCGCGCACGACATCGGCCGGCTGTTCGACCAGGCGCGGGAGAGCGTCAGCGGGTTCGAGGCCTATGCCGACCAGCTCGGCGAGGCGTTTTTCGACAATCGCGGCATGCTGGAGGATGTGCTCGGCGCGCTGTTCGGCATCGCCCGCGCCGACGGGCCGCTCAATCTGCGCGAGGAAGAATACCTCCGCCGCGTGCATCATGGGTTCGGTCTCGCCCCTGCCGCCTGGGAGCGCGCCCGCGGCGGCAGCAGCCGGTTCCAGCAGGCGACGGAGGAAGATCCGTATGCGGTGCTCGGCATCGCCAGCAGCGCCAGCGGCGAGGAGCTGCGCGCGGCGTGGAAGCAGCTGATGCGGGAGAACCATCCGGACAGCCTGGCGGCGCGCGGCGTGCCGGCGGAATTCATTGCCCGCGCCGGCGAGAAGGTCGCGCGCATCAACGCCGCCTGGGACCGGATCAAGCGGGAGCGCGGACTGTGACGCAAGCGGCCGCCGCCGCGCCGTGATCCTCGACATCCACGAGCTGCCTTCGCCGAACCAGGATGCGCGGCCGGACGGCATGTCGATCGACATGATCGTGCTGCACTATACGGGAATGCAGAGTGCGCGGGCGGCGCTCGACCGGCTGCGCGATCCGGCGGCGCGGGTCTCGTCGCATTACGTCGTGGACGAGGACGGCACCGCGTTCCGGCTGGTGCCGGAGGCGCAGCGCGCCTTCCATGCCGGCATCTCCACCTGGCGGGGCATGACCGCGCTCAACGACCGCTCGATCGGCATCGAGATCGTCAATCCCGGGCATGAATGGGGCTATCGCGACTTTCCGGTGCTGCAGCTCGCCAGCGTCTGCGATCTCTGCCTGGAAATCCTGTCGCGCCACGCCGTGCCGGCGCGCAACATCGTCGCACACAGCGACATCGCGCCCGACCGCAAGGAGGATCCGGGCGAACGCTTCGACTGGGAAGGCCTGGCGCGCAACGGCGTCGGATTGTGGCCGGACGGCGTGCCCGATCTCGGCACGGCAGAGGCGCTGCGCGATGCGGCCGGGCTGCGCGCGGTGCGCGCCGCCCTGGCGGTGATCGGCTATCGCGTTGCGCCGGAGGGTGCGCTCGATCCGGCGCTCGCGACAGTGCTGCGCGCGTTTCAGCGGCATTGGCGGCCGGAGACGGTGAACGGCCAGGCCGATGCCGGTACCCGGGCACGCATCGCCGCCGTCGCGGCGCTGGCCGAGGGGCGGTGATGCGGCCGCATTGACGGGCCTGGCGGGGGCGCGCATCTCTGCCGCCGCCAGACGGCCGGACGGCCGCCGATCCGGGGGCAAGCCCCGGGTTGGAGGAAAGTCCGGGCTCCACGGGAATACGGTGCCGGCTAACGGCCGGCGGGGGCGACCCCAGGGACAGTGCCACAGAAAACAAACCGCCGGCCGCGCGGGCGACCGCGAGCCCGGCCGGCAAGGGTGAAACGGTGCGGCAAGAGCGCACCGCGCCGCCGGTAACGGCGGCGGCAGGGTAAACCCCACCGGGAGCAAGACCGAGTAGGGGCGGCCGGCGGCCCGCGCGCAGGCGTGGGGATGACCGCAGGGGCATTCCCGTCCCGCCGCCCGGGTTGGTCGCGCGAGGCGCGGAGCGATCCGCGTCCCAGAGGAATGGCCGTCCCGCGCCGCGAGGCGCGGACAGAACCCGGCTTACAGGCCGTCTGGCGCCGGCGCTCCCGGATGCCGGTTCCGCGCAGGCAGAGCCGCGCGCACGCGCCCTCGCCGCCGCGCCGCCCCGTCACGCGGGCGGCACGCGGCCGCACGGACACTTAATCCACCGGATCATCCACAAGAACAAAACGTGAATACTTCGGTCGTTTGGGCGGTCGCCAGACGAGCCTCCGCGAGCCCAGCTAACGCCCTGACTCGGCAAGAAAAACGCTGTGTTCACGGCAGTAATTTCAGGCGTTTCCCTTTGACGACCACGAAATCCCATGCTATCCCAAGATATCCCAAGGGCGATCCCGGGTTCGGGGGGGAACCGCTGCGCGGGACCAAGAGGCCGCGGGCCCGCTCCGGGCCCGCCGCTGTCGCATTTGTCGAGGGGGGCCAGAGCCTCCCGCGCGCCGCGAGCAGGAGGGATCGAGCGGCCGGATGAGCTATTTCCTTGGCACCCACCTGAATCGGCTGGACGCCAAGGGCCGCGTCTCCGTCCCTGCCCTGTTCCGCGCCAGCCTCCGGGCCCTGGCGAACGGCGCCGAGAGCGGCGGCAGCGTCATTCTGCGCCCGGCGCACAACCGGCCGTGCATCGAGGGATGGCCGTTCGTGGTTTTCCAGGCGCTGACGACTCCGCTCGAGCGGCTAGACCTGTTCAGCCAGGACCGAGAGGATTTGGGGGTCACGCTCTATGCCGACGCCTATCCGGTGGAGCCGGACAAGGAAGGCCGCATCGTCCTGCCGAGTGCACTCGTTGCACACGCCAGGCTGACCGACGGCGTGGCGTTCCTGGGCATGGGCCAAATCTTCCAGATCTGGGAACCGGCGGCCGCGGAGCGGCGCCGCGACGAGGCACGCGAGGGCACGCGCAGCCGCGGCCTGACCGTGCCCGGCCTGGCGCCGCGGCCCCAGGCCGGCGGGGAGCGCGGCGCATGACCCACGTACCGGTGATGCTGGCGGAGGTGCTGGACCTGCTCGCGCCGCGCGACGGCGGCATCTATCTCGACGGCACGTTCGGCGGCGGCGGCTACGCGGCCGCGGTGCTCGACCGCGCCGCCTGCACGCTCTGGGCGATCGATCGCGACCCCGAGGCGATCGCCCGCGGCGCGGCGCTGGCCGCCCGCCATCCCGGCCGGCTGCACCTGGTCGAGGGACGGTTCGGCGAAATGGTGGCGCTGCTCGCCGCGCACGGCGTGCAGGCGCTCGACGGCGTCGTGCTGGATCTCGGCGTCTCGTCCTTCCAGCTCGACGACCCGGCGCGTGGCTTCAGCTTCCGCGCCGACGGGCCGCTCGACATGCGCATGGGGCGCGACGGGCCGACCGCCGCCGATCTGGTCAACGCCCTGCCGGAGGCCGAGCTCGCCGACACGCTCTACGCCTTCGGCGAGGAACGCGCCTCGCGTCGCATCGCCCGCGCGATCGTCGCCGCCCGCGCCGCGGCGCCGATCGCGACGACCGGGCAGCTCGCGTCGATCATCCGCGGCGTGCTGCCGCCGACGCGACCCGAGCGGGGCGGACCCGCGATCGACCCGGCGACGCGCAGCTTCCAGGCGCTGCGCATCCGGGTGAACGACGAGCTCGGCGAGATCGAGCGCGCGCTCGCCGGCGCCGCTTCGCTGCTGGCTCCCGGTGGCCGGCTGGTGGTGGTCGCGTTCCATTCGCTCGAGGACCGGCTGGTCAAGCGCTTCATGGCCGAGGCGGCGGGCCGGGCGCCCGCGCCGTCGCGCCACGATCCGCGCGGCCTGGTCGAGCGCCCGGCGGCCGGCTTCCGCCTGCTGACGCCGCGGGCGCTGCGGCCGGGCCCGGCCGAAACGGAGACCAATCCCCGCGCGCGCAGCGCCCGGCTGCGCGCCATCGCCCGCCATGACGCCGCAACGGGCCAGGCCGCGCCGCGCCTGGCCGCCGACCGAGAGGAGCTGCGCCGGCCATGATCCGCCCGTTCACCTGCGTCTGCATGCTGCTGGCCGGCGCCTCGGGGCTCTACCTGTACCATGTCAAGCATCGCACCCACATGTTGGAGGACCGCATCGCGGACCTGGTGCGGGCGACGGCGCAGACGCATCAGCGGATCGAGATGCTGCGCGCGGAATGGGCGCTGCTGAACCGGCCGGAGCGGCTGCGCGACCTGGCGGCGCAATACCTGTCGTTGCAGCCGCTGAAGCCGGCGCAATTCGTGCGCATGGCGGATCTCGACCAGCATCTGCCGCCGCCCGAGCTGCCTGGGCCCAAGCCCGTCGTCGAGCCGCCAGCCGGCATCCCGATGGCGCAGGCGGCGCCACCGGTGGTGGGTCTGCCCGCCGCCGCCGGCGACGCCACGAACTCCGCCGATACGCACCAGGCGCCGGTGCGGACGGCCGATGGCGGGCCGGGCACGACACCGCCCGCGGCAGCGCCGTCCCCGCCGCCCGTGGTCGCGGCGCAGACCGCACCGGCGCGGCCGGTGGTGGTGGCGACGCACACCGCGCCGCGGACGGAGCATTCGCCCCGGCACGAAACGGTGACGGCGGCGCACCGGCCGACCCGCGTGCTCGCGCCGGTGATCGATGCCTTCGCGACATCGCCAGCGGGCGCGCGGGAGATCCGCCGGCCGCTCGTGCAGCGCGCCGAGGCGCTGGCCATGGTGCCGCGCGCCTATGCCGCGCCGCCGGTGGGCTCGTCGCTCGGCATGGCGGCGACGACACGGCTGCCGGCGCCGGTGCCGATGCAAGTCTCCGTGGTGCGCGGCTCGGCACACTCCCCGGGTCTGCCATGAGCCGCCGCCGGCCATGATCCCCGACGACCCCGCGGCGCCACCCCCCGACTCGCCGCCGCCCGGCCGCGACCCGGCACGGCTGCGCGGCGCGCCGGACGCGGGCGGCGTGCCGCGCATGGAGCATGTGCGCCTCACCGCGCCGGACCTCGCCCGCCGCGCGGCGATGGAGAAGACGCGCAACCGCCTCGTCTGCACGGCCGCGGGATTCGCGCTGCTGTTCGGCGCCGTCGCCGCCAAGCTCGCCGACGCGACCATCATTCAGCCGATGCGGCCGCGGCATATCGAGCAGCCGGTCGCGGTGCCGCCGCCCGATCCGGCCGACACGCCGGAGGCCGGACTGAACCCCGACAATCCATCGGGCGGGGCCGGCGGCGATCCCTCCACGGCGAACGCGGCGCATGCCCGCGCCATGATCACCGACCGCAACGGGGAGATCATGGCGGTGTCGCTGCCGACCGCCTCGGTCTATGCCGATCCGCGGCAGATCATCGACCCGGCGGAGGCGGCGCGGAAGCTGAAGCAGGCGATGCCGGATCTCGACGAGGCGCTGATCCAGAAGCGCCTGGCGGAAAGCAAGGCCTTCGTCTACATCGCGCGCCAGGTCGATCCCCGCGCCCAGCTCGCGATCAACGATCTCGGCATTCCCGGCATCTATTTCGAACCGACCGAGAAGCGCTACTACCCGCTCGGCCGCGTCGCGGCCCAGGTGCTGGGCGGCGTCGACATCGACAGCAACGGCATCGCCGGCGTCGAGAAATATTTCAACAAGCGGTTGATGGACGATCCGTCGCCGCTGCGCCTCTCGATCGACGTGCGCGTGCAGGCGGTGCTGCGCGAGGAACTCGACGCGGCGATGACCGAGTTCACCGCGATCGGCGCCTGCGGCATCGTCATGGACGTCAACACGGGCGAGGTGATCGCGATGGTCAGCCTGCCCGATTACGACGCCAACAAGGCGGCGGAGGCGCCGCCGACGGACCGCTTCAACCGCGCCGTCACCGGCATGTACGAGCCCGGCAGCACCTTCAAGCTGCAAACCGCTGCAATGGCGCTCGATTCCGGCGCGGCGCACATCTGGGATATGTTCGACGCATCGCGCCCGATCCATGTCGGGCGTTTCACCATCACCGATTTCGAGGGCAAGCATCGCTGGCTGTACCTGCCGGAGGTACTGGCGTATTCGTCGAATCTCGGCGCGGCGCATATCGCGCTCGCGGTCGGCGCCGAGCGGCAACGTGCCTGGCTGAAAAAGATGGGGATGTTCAGCCGCATCGGCATCCAGTTGCCGGAGGCGGGACTGCCGCTGTACCAGCCCGCCTCGCGCTGGGGCGAGCTCACCGTGATGACGGTCGGGTTCGGGCACGGCATCGCCGTCTCGCCGCTGCATGTCGTGCGCGGCACGGCGGTGCTGGCCAATGGCGGGCACTGGATCGTGCCGACGATCCTCGCCGTCGATCCGAACGATCCGCCGCCGCCGGGGCCGCTGATCATGCAGCCCTCGACCTCGGATACGATCCGCAAGCTGATGCGCCTGGTGGTGACCAACGGCTATGGCAAGCCGGCCGACGTGCCCGGCTATTTCGTCGGCGGCAAGACCGGCACGGCGGAGAAGGTCGGCGCGCACGGCTATCGCAAGCACGCCAATGTCAGCGCGTTCATCAGCGTCTTTCCCATGAACGCGCCGCGCTACGCGGTCTACTTCATGCTGGACGATCCGCATGGCAACAAGAGCACCGGCGGCTTCTCCACCGCCGGTGCGGTGAGCGCGCCGGCGGCCGGCCGCGTCATCGCCCGGGTCGCGCCGATGCTCGGCCTGCTGCCGCAGACAGAGGACGAGCAGGCGATCGAGGCGTCGCTGTCGATCCCGCTGCAGCCCGGGCACGGCGTGCACCTGGTGACGCCGGTCGAGGAGCAGCACGCCGAGCGCCGGCGGCCGGACGTCCGGCCACGCCCCGCCTCGGCGCATCTCGACCCGGCGCGGCGCGCACTGCCGCGCGCCGACGCCGCCCCGGTCGAGCCCGCGATCGGGCGCGCGGTCGAAGACCTTGCGGCTCGATGAGATGATGCGCGAGGCCGTCCCTGCTGCGCTGCGCCCGTCGGCGATCCCCGCCGCGGCGACCGGCCTGCCGATCGCGGGACTGACCGCGGACAGCCGGCTGGTGCAGCCGGGCTTCCTGTTCGCCGCCCTGCCGGGCGCGCGGGCCGACGGGCGCGCCTTCATCGCCGAGGCGGTCGAGCGCGGCGCCGCCGCGGTGCTGGCACCGCCCGGCACCGCCTGGCCGCCCGGCGTGCCGCCGCGGCCGCTGATCGAGGATGCCGAGCCGCGCCGCCTGCTCGCCCGCCTCGCCGCGGTTCATGCCGGGGTGCAGCCGGAGACCGTGGTCGCCGTCACCGGCACCAACGGCAAGACCAGCACGGTCGAGTTCCTGCGCCAGATCTGGGCGCTGGGCGGCGCCGCGGCGGCGAGCCTCGGCACACTCGGGGTGATCGCGCCCGGCCAGGCCGGCGGCGAAGGGCTGACCACGCCCGACCCGGTGGCGCTCGCCGCAACGATGGCGGCCCTCGCCCGCGCCGGGATCCGCCGCGCCGCGATCGAGGCCTCGTCGCACGGGCTCGACCAGTTCCGGCTCGACGGGCTGCGGCTCGCTGCGGCCGGGTTTTCCAACCTGACGCGCGACCATCTCGACTATCACGGCACGATCGAGGCCTACCGCGCCGCCAAGCTGCGCCTGTTCGAGGAGTTGCTGCCCGCCGGCGCGGCGGTCGTCGCCAGCGCGGCGATGGACCCCGTGACGCTCGCGGCGCTGGGCGCGATCGCCGAGCGGCGGCGCCTCGCGCTCGCCACGGTCGGCGAGGGCGGCGACATGCTGCGGCTGCTGCACGCCCGCGCGACGCCTGACGGCCAGGTGCTGCGCGTTGTCTTCCGCGGCGCGCGACGGGAGATCCGCCTGCCGCTGCCCGGACGCTTCCAGGCGGACAATGCGCTGCTCGCCGCCGGACTTGCCATGGCCTTGGGCGAGGCGGAGACGCTCGACCGGCTGCCGCATCTCGCCGGCGTGCGCGGCCGCATGGAACTCGCCGCGCGCCTGCCCAACGGCGCCGCCGCCTACGTCGACTACGCCCACACGCCGGACGCGCTGGAGCGGCTGCTGGCGGCACTGCGGCCGCACGCAGCGGGCAAGCTGGTCGTGGTGTTCGGCGCCGGCGGCGATCGCGATCCGGGCAAGCGGCCGCTGATGGGGTCCGCGGTGGCGCGCCACGCCGATCGCGCCATCGTCACCGACGACAACCCGCGCAGCGAGGACCCGGCGGCGATCCGCGCCGCGATCCTGGCGGCGATGGGCGGCATGGCGACCCCGCCGCTCGAGATCGGCGATCGCGCGGCGGCGATCGCCGCAGGGCTCGAGCTGCTCGGCCCCAGCGACGTGCTGGCGGTTGCCGGCAAGGGGCACGAGCAGGGCCAGACCGTCGGCGGCACCGTGCTGCCCTTCGACGATGCCGCGACCATCCGGCGTCTGGCGGGCGCCGCATGACCGGCGCGGCATCCGGCCCACGCCCGCTCTGGACCGCCGAGGCGCTCCGCGCCGCGACCGGCGGAGCGATGGCCGTGCCGTTCGATGCGACCGGCATCTCGATCGACAGCCGCACCCTGCGACCCGGCGATCTGTTCATCGCACTCATCGGCGACCACGGCGACGGCCACGCCCATGTCGCCGACGCGCTGGCGCGCGGCGCCGCCGGCGCCATGGTGCATGCCGAGCCTGCCGGCTTTTCGGATCGGTCCGCGCGGCTCCTGACGGTGGGGGACACGCTTCAGGGGTTGCGCGCTCTCGCCGCCGCCGGCCGGTCCCGCTTCCGGGGCCGGCTGGCGGCGGTCACGGGCAGCGTCGGCAAGACCACGACCAAGGAGATGCTGCGCGCGATCCTGGCCGCGCAGGGCCCGACGCATGCCGCGGAGGCGTCGCACAACAATCATTGGGGCGTGCCGCTGACCCTCGCCCGCCTGCCGCCCGCCGCCGCCTGGGGCGTGGTCGAGATCGGCATGAACCACGCCGGCGAGATCGCGCCGCTGGCGCGCCTGGCGCGCCCGCATGTCGCGGTCATCACCACGATCGGCACCGCGCATATCGGCCAGCTCGGCAGTCAGGAGGCGATCGCCGACGAGAAAGCGAGCCTCCTGGCTGCCCTCGAGCCGGACGGCATCGCCGTGCTGCCGGCGGATGCCCCGTTCTTCCCCCGCCTCGCCGCCGCGGCGGGCGCGCACGCGGTGTGCGGCTTCGGCATCGCGGACGCGGCGGCGGCGCGCCTGCTCGACTGCCGCGCGGACGGGGCCGGCAGCGACGTCGCCATGCTGGTGGCGGGGCGGGAGCTGCGCTTCCCGCTCCCCGTGCCCGGTCTTCACATGGCGATGAACGCGCTGTCGGCGCTGGCGGCGGCGGTGGCGCTGGGGGCCGATCCCTTACGGAGCGCGGCGGCGCTAGCCGGATTTGCCGCCATGCCGGGACGTGGCGCGCGGCAGCCGATCCTCGGTGGCCGGGCAATGCTGCTGGATGAGAGCTACAACGCGTCGACCACCTCCGTGCGGGCGGCGCTCGCGGTGCTGCGCGACACCGGCGCGGCGCGGCGGCTGGCCGTGCTGGGCGACATGCTGGAGCTCGGCGCGCATGCGGTGGCCGAGCATGAGGCTCTCGCCCCGGACGTGGCGGCAGCAGCCGATCTGCTCTATGCGTGCGGCCCGCTGACGCGCCACCTGTTCGCCGCCCTGCCGGAGCGGCAGCGGGGCGCGCACGCCCCCGACTCCGCGATGCTGGCGCCGCTCGTGGCGGCGGCGGTGCGACCCGGTGATGCGGTCCTGGTCAAGGGCAGCCTCGGCAGCCGGATGCGGGTCGTGGTGCAGGCGCTGGAGAGCTGCGCCTGATGCTGTTCAACCTCGCCCATCCGCTGGCGGACCATTTCTTTCTGTTTAACCTGTTCCGCTATCTCACCTTCCGGTCGGGGGCGGCATGCCTGACCGCGCTCGCGGTCAGCTTCCTGCTCGGGCCGGGCGTGATCCGCGGATTGAAGCGGCTGCAGCGCCAGGGCCAGCCGATCCGCGCCGACGGGCCGGAGCGGCACCTGCTGGAGAAGAAGGGCACGCCGACCATGGGCGGTGTGCTGATCCTGCTCGCGCTCTCGATCTCGACGCTGCTCTGGGCTGATCTGTCCAACGGCTTCGTCTGGGCGACGCTGTTCGTGACCCTCGGGTATGGCGCGCTCGGCTTCGCCGATGACTATCTCAAGCTCGCCAAGCGCAACCACAAGGGCGTCTCCGCCCGCGGCAAGCTCGCGGTGCAGATCGCGATCGGCCTGCTGGCGGCGATCTGGATCTCGGCGCTGATGCGCGGCCCGCTCGCCACCGCGCTGACCGTGCCGGTGTTCAAGGACGTGCTGATCCAGCTCGGCATCCTGTTCCCGGTGCTCGGCATGCTGGTGATGCTGGCGGCATCGAACGCGGTGAACCTGACCGACGGGCTGGACGGGCTCGCCATCGTGCCCACGATCATCGCCGCCGGCGTGTTCGCGATCATCGCCTATCTGGTCGGCAACCGCATCTTCGCCGACTACCTGCAACTGCATCCGGTGCCGGGCGCGGGCGAGCTCGGCGTGTTTCTCGCGGCCCTGATCGGCGCCGGGCTTGGCTTTCTCTGGTTCAACGCGCCGCCGGCGGCGGTGTTCATGGGCGATACCGGCAGCCTCGCCCTCGGCGGCGCGCTCGGCGCCGTCGCGGTCGCGACCAAGCACGAGATCGTGCTCGCGATCGTCGGTGGGCTGTTCGTGGTCGAGACCGTCTCGGTGATCGTGCAGGTGTTCTGGTACAAGCGCACCGGGCGGCGCGTGTTCCTGATGGCGCCGTTGCATCATCATTTCGAGAAGAAGGGCTGGGCCGAGCCGACCATCGTCATCCGGTTCTGGATCATCTCCATGGTGCTGGCCCTGTGCGGGCTGGCGACCTTGAAGATCCGATGAGCGCGCGCAGCATGCCCGCACCAGGCAGCCAGTTCGGCGCGCAGCTCTTCGCCGGCAGGCGATTCGCCGTGGTCGGGCTCGGCCGCAACGGCCTGCCGGCGGCGCAGGCGCTCGCCGCCATGGGCGCCGAGGTGCTGGCCTGGGACGATGCGCCCGCCGCGCGCGAGGCCGCCGCCGCGTCCGGGATCGCGCCGCGCGATCCGATCGCGGTGATGCGCGGGCTGGACGCGCTGGTGCTGTCACCCGGCATTCCGCACCGGCTGCCGGCGCCACACCCGGCGGCGGCCGCCGCGATCGCCGCCGGCGTGCCGGTGCTCTCGGATGCCGAGCTGCTGTTCCAGGCGGTGCGCGCGGCCGGCTCGCGCGCGCGCTTCGCCGGCATCACCGGCACCAACGGCAAGTCGACCACCACCGCGCTGCTCGCGCACATCCTCGCCGAGGCGGGCGTTGCCGTCGCGGCGGGCGGCAATCTCGGCCCGGCGGCGCTCGCCCTGCCGCTGCTGCCCGATGCCGGGATCTACGTGCTGGAAATGTCGTCTTACATGTTGGAGCGAATCGCGCGGCTGCGGTTCGATGCGGCGGCGATGCTCAACCTCAGCGCCGACCATCTCGACCGCCATGGCGACATGGACGGCTACGCGGCGGTCAAGCAGGCGATGTTCGCGCGCCAGCAAGCGGGCGATCTGGCGGTGGTCGGCATCGACGATGCGCCGTCGCGGGCGATGGCGGCGCGGCTGCGGGCGCAGCCGGTGCGCGTGGTGACCGTCTCGGGCGAGCGGGAGGCCGATGTCACCGCCGCCGGTGGCGTGTTGCGCGACGCGTCCGGCGCCCTTCTCGCGATGCGCGAGGCGCCGGCGTTGCCCGGTGCGCACAATGGCCAGAACGCGGCGGCCGCGGCCGCGATGGCACTGGCGCTCGGCGCGTCGCGCGCCGTCGTGGCGCGCGGACTGCGCAGCTTCCCCGGCCTGCCGCATCGGCAGCGCCGCGTCGCCTGCCGCGACGGCGTCGTGTTCATCGATGACAGCAAGGCGACGAATGCCGATGCCGCGGCGCGGGCACTCGGCTGCTACGACCGGCTGGTCTGGATCGCCGGCGGCATCGCCAAGGCCGGCGGCATCGAATCGCTGGCGCCGTATTTCCCGCGCATCGTGCGCGCGATCCTGATCGGCCGCGACGCGCCGGCACTGGCGGCGACGCTGGCCGCGCACCGCGTGCCGCACACGATCGCCGGCACGCTGGAGGCGGCGGTGCCGGCCGCCTTCGCGGCGGCGCGGCGCGAGGACGCGCCGGTGGTGCTGCTCTCGCCGGCCTGCGCCAGTTTCGACCAGTTCACCGGCTTCGAGGCGCGCGGCGCGCGCTTCGCGGAGCTGGCGCGCTCGCTTGCCGAAGCGAGTGTCGCGCCGCAGCGGGGGGCAGCCTGATGCCTGGCCTGTCGCGCGCCGACAATTCGCTGCTCGGCCGCTGGTGGTGGACGGTCGATCGCTGGACGCTGTTCGCGATCGCCTCGCTGATCGGCTTCGGCTACATCATGATGCTGGCCGCCTCGCCCTCGGTCGCCGAGCGCATCGGCGAGGCGCGCGACATCTTCATCTACAAGCAGGTCGGGTTCCTCGCCGTCGCCGGCGCGGTGGTGATCGCGGTCTCGCTGCTGTCGCCGCGCGACGTGCGCCGCCTGGCGCTGCTCGGCTGCCTGGTCGCGCTGGTGCTGACCGCGATGACGCTGGTGGTCGGCGTCGAGATCAAGGGCGCGCGGCGCTGGATCGCGCTGCCGGGGTTCGCGCTGCAGCCGAGCGAATTCCTCAAGCCCTGCTTCGCCGTGGTCGCGGCCTGGCTGATCGCCGAGGGCAAGCGCAGTCCGCGCTTTCCCGGCATGACGATCGCGATCGCGATCTATGCCGGGATCGTGCTGCTGCTGAAGTCGCAGCCGGACATCGGCATGCTGTTCGTCGTCACCGCGGTGTTCTTCGCGCAGCTCTATATCGGCGGGCTGAACCTGTTCATCGTCGGCCTCGCCGTCGCGATGATGGGCGCGGGCGGGGTCGGCGCCTATTTCGCGTTCGCGCATGTGAGGAGCCGCGTCACCCGCTTCCTCAACCCGGCGGTCGGCGATCACTACCAGATCACCAAGGCGCTCGAGGCGTTCGGCAATGGCGGGCTGTTCGGCCGCGGCCCGGGCGAGGGCCGCGTCAAGGATCTGCTGCCCGACGCGCATGCCGATTTCGTCTACGCCGTCGCCGGCGAGGAATTCGGCATGATCCTCTGCCTGGTGATCCTGCTGATTTTCGCCTTCATCGTCATCCGCGGCCTGCTGCGATTGCTCGCCGAGCGCGACATGTTCGTCGTGCTCGCCGCGTCCGGCCTGGTGGTCGGATTCGGGCTGCAGGCCTTCGTCAACATGGCCTCCACCCTGCACCTCATTCCGACCAAGGGCATGACGCTGCCGTTCATTTCCTATGGTGGCTCCTCCGCCGTAGCGATCGCGCTCGGCATCGGCATGTTGCTGGCGCTGACCCGGCGCCGGCATGGGGACTTGGCATGAGGGGCCCGGCATCGCGGCCGGTGGTGATCGCCGCGGGCGGCACCGGCGGACATTTCTTCCCGGCCGAGGCGCTGGCAGCGGAACTCGTCGCACGCGGCCATCGCGTCGCGCTGATGACCGACGCGCGCACCGGCGCACGGCGTGACGGCGTCTTCGCCGGCCGCGAGCAGTTCGTGATCGCCGGCGCCGGCATCGCCGGGCGCGGTGCGGTGCGCGGATTGCGCGCCCTGGCGGCACTCGCGGCGGGCGCGGCGCAGGCCCGTGCCATCCTGCGCCGGCTCGATCCCGCCGTGGTGGTCGGCTTCGGCGGCTATCCGTCGGTCGCGCCGGTCTTCGGGGCGCGGCTGCGGCGGCGCCCGCCGCCGACCCTGTTGCATGAGCAGAACGCGGTGCTCGGCCGCGCCAACCGCTTCCTCGCCACGCGCGCCGACATGCTGGCACTCGGCTTCGCGGACACCGCCCGCCTGCCGGATGGCGTGCGCCGTGTGGTCACCGGCAATCCGGTGCGCGGCGCGATCGCGGCGCTGGCGCTGCAGCGCTACACGCCGCCGCGCGAGGGCGCGCTGCGGCTGCTTGTGTTGGGCGGCTCGCTCGGCGCACGCGTGTTCAGCGACGTGGTACCGGCGGCGCTGGCGCTGCTGCCGTCGGAGACGCGGGCGCGGCTCGCCGTGGTGCAGCAGGCGCGGGCCGAGGACGTGGCGCGCACCCGCGCCGCCTACGCGGAGTCCGGCATCGCCGCGGAGCTGGCGCCGTTCTTCCCCGATGTGGCGGAGCGGCTGGCGCAGGCGCATCTGGTGATCGCCCGTGCCGGCGCCTCGACGGTCGCGGAGCTGGCGGTGGCCGGGCGTCCGGCGATCCTGGTGCCGCTGCCGATCGCGATCGACGATCATCAGGCGGCGAATGCGCGCGCTCTGGCCGAGACCGGCGGCGCGATCGCGATGCGCCAGACGGGTTTCACGCCGGACGCGCTCGCGGAGGTGCTGGCGTCGCTGCTCGATGATCCCGCGCGACTCGCGGCGATGGCGGCGGCGGCGCGGGCGCAGGGCCGGCCGCAAGCCGCCGCCTCGCTTGCCGATCTGGTGGAAGCGCAGATGGCGCGGGTGGCGCGGCCATGAGGGCGCTGCCGCTCGGGATCGGCACGATCCATTTCGTCGGCATCGGCGGCATCGGCATGTCCGGCATCGCCGAGGTGCTGCACAATCTCGGCTACGCGGTGCAGGGCAGCGACCTCACCGACAGCGCCAACGTGCGCCGGCTGCGCGAGGCCGGCATTCCGATCGCGGTCGGCCACCATGCCGCCAACCTGCGCGATGCCGCGGTCGTGGTGGTCTCGACCGCGGTGCCGCGCGACAACCCGGAAGTGGTCGCGGCGCGCGCGCGCCTGGTGCCGGTGGTGCGGCGGGCGGAGATGCTGGCCGAGCTGATGCGGCTGCGCTGGGCAATCGCGGTCGGCGGCACGCACGGCAAGACGACAACGACCAGCCTCGTCGCCGCGGTGCTGGAAGCGGCGCAT
>DATJSJ010000230.1:0-9752 GCA_035504175.1 Acetobacteraceae bacterium | reverse complement strand
TGCTGGTGGCGCAGGGCAAGTTGGCCGAGGCGCTGACCGCCTTCCGCGACGGCCTCGCCATCCGCGAGCGCCTGGCCGCCGCCGATCCCGGCAATGCCGGATGGCAGCGCGACCTCTCCGTCTCCCACAACAAGATCGGCGAGGTGCTGGTGGCGCAGGGCAAGCTGGCCGAAGCGCTGACCGCCTTCCGCGACAGCCACGCGATCTTCGAGCGCCTGGCCGCCGCCGATCCCGGCAATGCCGGGTGGCAGACCGATCTGGTGGCGTCGCACGCCAGGCTGGCGCAGCAGGGCGACGAGCCGGAACGGCGCTGGGCGTTCGTCGTCGCCACGCTGCGGCGCCTGTCCGCGGAGGGTCGGTTGACGGCGGCGCAGGAAGCATGGCTTCCCACGGCCGAGGCCAATCTGCAAAAGCTGCGAGACCGACCGTCCTGATTGCGGTTCCGGCGGCGCTGACGCGATCCTGGGCGCGGAGGGAGCGATGACCACGGGGCTGACCGGCGACCTCAAGGGCCGCGTCGTGCTGGTGACCGGCGCGGCGCAGGGCGTGGGCGCCGCCGCGGCGCGGCGCGCGGCGGAATGGGGTGCCGCCGCCGTCGTGGTCTGCGACCGCAACGCCGAGCGCAGCGCCGAATCCGCCGAGGCGCTGATCGGGCTCGGGACGCGCGGCCATTTCATCCGCGCCGACCTCGCCGATCCGGACGCGTGCGCGGCGGTGATCGCGGAATGCGACCGCACCTTCGGCCGGCTCGACGGGCTGGTGAACGCCGCGGCGCTGACCGATCGCGGCGGCCTGCTCGACGCGGACGCGGCCTTCATCGACCGCATGTTCGCGGTGAACACGCGCGCGCCCTTCCTGCTGATGCAGGGTGCCGCGCGGCTGATGCGGCGCGAGCGCATCGCCGGGGCCATGGTCAACGTGCTGTCGATGAACGTGCATTGCGGCCTGCCGGAACTCGCCGTCTATTCCGCGAGCAAGGGCGCGCTCGCGACGCTGACGCGCAACGCCGCCAACGCGCTGCGCGCCGACCGCATCCGCGTCAACGGCATCAATCTCGGCTGGACCGAGACGCCGACGGAGCACGTGGTGCAGACGCGCCTGTCGCCGCACGGCGCGGACTGGCTGGCCGAAGGCGCGGCGCGGCAGCCGTTCGGCCGGCTTATCGATGTCGAGGAACTCGCCGACCTGATCGCCTTCCTGCTCAGCCCGCATTCCGGCGTGATGACCGGCGCGGTGATCGACTACGAGCAGGCGGTCGCCGGCGCGCCGCGCTGAACGCCCGCCGCCCTGCGCCGCCGCCGCCGGCGTCGCAGGCGGCCCGGTTGCCGGGAACGTCTCGCCAGGGATATGAAAGCGGCGGCGCCGCGCCCGCGTCGCCCGCAGGAAGAGGCGAGGCACGCTCATGGCACGATCGGCACTCTTTGCCGCATTGCAGCGTCTTGCCCGGGCGGCGCAGCGCGCCGAAGCCGCCGGCGATCCCGCGATGCCGGGGTGGGAGACATCGCCGGGACGGGCGAGCAGCCGCCGCGACCTGTTGCGCCTCGCCGGTGCCGGCGCCGCCGGACTGGCGCTGCCGCGCGCCGCCCGTGCCGGGACGTCGCCCCGCATCGCCATCGTGGGCGGCGGCATCGCCGGCCTGACCGCCGCGCTGAAGCTGCTCCACGCCGGCTACCGCTCCTGGGTGTTCGAGGCGAACGACCGGATCGGCGGGCGGATGCATTCGGATACGACCACCTGGCTGAACGCGCAGGTCAGCGAGCATTGCGGCGAGCTGATCGACAGCGGCCACAAGGTGATCATCCGGCTGGCCAAGCGCTACGGCATCCCGCTCACCGACCTGATCGCGGCGCAGCCGCCCGGCACCACCGACACGTATTTCTTCTCCGGCGAATACTACCCCGTGGCGCAGGCCGAGCGCGACTTCCGGCCGGTCTATCACGCGCTCAACCGCGACCAGAAGCAGGCGGGCTACCCGACCACCTTCGATCACTACAACGACGCGGGCAAGGCGCTGGACGAAACCAGCGCCTATGACTGGATCGAGCAGAACGTGCCGGGCGGCCATGGCTCGCCGATGGGCCGGCTGATCGATGTCGCCTACGACATCGAGTTCGGCGCGCCGACGACGCAGCAGAGCGCGCTCAACATCATCTACCTGCTCGCCTATCAGAACGACCCGAAGCATTTCGCGATCTTCGGCCAGTCGGACGAGCACTATCACATGCTCGGCGGCAACCAGCAGCTGCCGGAGGCGATCGGCGCCGCGCTCGAACGCCGCGCGCCCGGCACGATCCAGCTCCGCACCGGAATGACCGCAATCGCCCGGCGCGACGACGGCAGCTATCTCCTGCGCCTGTCTGGGCCGGGCGGCCCGATGCAGGTGGTCGCGGATCACGTCGTGCTGGCGATCCCGTTCGCGGTGCTGCGCGAGCTCGATTTCTGGCAGGCCGGATTCGATGAGCGCAAGCGGCGTGCAATCTTCGAGCTCGGCTACGGCACCAATGTCAAGCTGCAGCTCCAGTTCGACTCGCGCCTGTGGAACACGCCCGGTCCCTGGGGACTGAGCACGGGCGAGAGCTTCACCGACCTGCCCTACCAGAACACCTGGGAGGTGACGCGCGGCCAGGACGGCAGCACCGGCATCCTGGTCGACTACCTGGGCTCGGTCGGCGCGCGGGTGCACGGCGATCCGCGCGACCCGGCGGTGGTGCGCGGCTACGCACGCTGGTTCCTGGCGCAGCTCGAAGCCGTCTATCCCGGCATCACCGCGTTGTGGAACGGCCGCGCGACGCTCGATGTGCCGGCGCAATCGCCGTTCCTGCGCGGCTCCTATTCGTACTGGAAAGTCGGCCAGTACACGCGCATCGCCGGCGTCGAGCGGCTGCCCTCCGGGCGCTGCCATTTCGCCGGCGAGCACTGCTCGATCAACTTCCAGGGCTACATGGAAGGCGGCGCCGAGGAGGGATTGCGCGCCGCGCGCGAGGTCATCGACGCGCTGGCGACGGGGTGAGGCGGCGCCGCGGCAGCTCGAGCCGGCCCGGATGACCTTGCGGGTCGCGACGGATGAGTGGTTGCCAGAGTGCGCTCGGCGGTGATGTTGCCTCCGGCGATAGTGCTTTACAGCATCGGCAGCGAGCGCCGCGCCCGGCCGCGCGGGAAGGCCGCATCGATGCGCGCGATCTCCGCCTCGCCGAGCCGCAGCGTACCGGCCGCTGCATTCTCTTCGGCATGCGCGGGGTCGGCGGCCTTTGGGATGGCGAACACCGACGGGCGGCGGGTCAGGAAGGCGAGCGCCACCTGACGCGGCGTCGCACCATGCGCCGCGGCGATCTCGGCCAGCACGCGGCCGCCCTCGCTGCGCGGCGCCGGGAAATCGTTGTGGCCGAACGGGCTGTAGGCGGTGACCGCGACGCGGTTCGCCTCGCACCACGGGATCACGGCGTGTTCGATCGCGCGTTCGCGCAGATGGTACAGCACCTGGTTGCAGGCGATGCGGCCCGGGCCGGCGATCGCCGCCGCCCGTTCGAGATCGTCCACGTCGAAATTGCTGACGCCCCAGGAGAGGATCTTGCCCTCCCGGCACAGTGCCTCGAAGGCGGCGATGGTGTCGGCCAGCGGATGCGAGCCCGGCCAGTGCAGCAGGTAGCAATCGAGCCGGTCGGTGTGCAGGTGGCGAAGCGACCGCTCGCAGGCCTGGCGGGTGCCGGTGCGCGACGCGTTCTGCGGCAGCACCTTCGAGACGAGGAAGACCTCGTCGCGCCGGCCGGCGATGGCGGCGCCGGTGATTTCCTCCGCCTGGCCACCGCCATACATTTCGGCCGTGTCGATGTGCGTCACGCCGAGATCGAGTCCGCGCTGCAGCGCGGCGATCGCGGTGGCGCGGTCGGCGCGCTCGATGTTCCAGGTGCCCTGGCCGATGACCGCGACCTCGCGACCGGTGGATCCGAAGGGATGGTGTTGCATGTCCGCCTCTCGTCTCGATCGACGATGCCCCGATCGCCGGTATGTTTCGTCGCAGGCCACGGGTCCCATCGGCCCGCGCCGCGACCAGCCTTAAGTGATGGGGGTCTGGGGCCTCAGGCCCCAGCGTCGGGTTCCCATCGCGCTCGCGCGATGGGGCCCGCTCCAGGGCGGAGCCCGCTCTGGCCTTCCTGGCCGGATGCTCCCAACCCGCGACCCCTGTAAGGTGGCTGTAAGCAACGGGTGCTGCAACAGGAGGATAGCCTGGTCGGACGGACATGCGGCTGCTTGTTATCGAGGACGAACCGGCGCTGGCAGGGCTGTTGCGCGGCGTGCTGGGGCGTGCCGGCTTTGCGGTTGACGCTGCGGAGGGAGTGGCCGGCGCCGAGGATTGCCTGCGGCTCGCGGATTACGATGCGGTGATTCTCGATCTCGGCCTGGCGGATGGCGATGGGCTGGCGCTGCTGCGCATGTTGCGCGGTCGCGGCCAGGCGTTGCCGGTGCTGATTCTGACCGCGCGCGACGCGCCTGAAGACCGCGTCGTCGGCCTCGATTCGGGGGCCGACGACTACGTGGTCAAGCCGTTCCACTCGGAGGAGCTGGTCTCGCGCATGCGCGCGCTGCTGCGCCGCCCGAACGCGGCGCTGGGAGTCGATCTGACGCTGGGCAACGTGACGCTGCACACGACGACGCGGCAGCTTCAGGTCGGAGTGGCACCGGTCACGCTTTCGGTGCGGGAGACCTCGCTGCTGGAGATGCTGCTGCGCCGCAGCGGGCAGGTGGTGCCACGGGATACGATCGAGGAGGGGCTGTACGGTTTCGACAATCCGGCGACGCCGAATGCGGTGGAGGTTCTGGTGCATCGGCTGCGCCGGCGGCTGCAGGACGCCGGCGCCACGATCATCGTTCATACGATCCGCGGCGTCGGATACCTGCTCGCCGAATCATGAGCGAGGGTGCTGCGCCCGTGGGGCGTCCGGCTGGGCTCGCCCACCGGGGCGGCGGCGGGCTGGCGCGGCGGCTGGCCTGGCGGCTGGCCGTGGTCATGCTGGCCGGGGTCGGCTTGGCGGCCGCAGCGGTCGCCTGGCGCACGATCGCGACCATCCGCTCGATCGACGATGCCGCGCTGCAAAGCCAGGCGCAGCTGGTCGCTTCCCAGCTCGCTGCCGGGCCGGATGGGCGGCCGACGCTGCAACTGCCCGGGACGCTCGCGGCCAGGTTCCGGGAATCCGACGACGGCAGCTTCTTTCTCGTTTATGGCCGTTCCGACCACGCCTTGATCGCCTGGGATGCCAATGCCGCTGCCGCGGTCGGCCCGTTCGTGCCGCCGCCGCCCGCGACCGGGCTTTTCCGGGTGCCACCTTCCGTCGACTACCCTGAAGGAATGCTGGGGGCGGTGATCGATGCCGGCCCCTGGCGCGTGGTGGTCGCGCAGACGCACGAGCAGAGCCAGGCACTGCTCGACAGCGTGCTGCACGAATTCCTGTTCAGCACGCTCTGGCTGCTGCTGCCGATCGGCGCGATGACGGTGCTGATCGGGGTGGTGACGATCGTCCAGGGGCTGCGGCCGTTGCGCGAGGCGTCCGAAGCCGCCGCCTGTGTGGGCCCGGACCGCCCGGGCGTGCGACTGCCGGAAGCCGGCATGCCGGCGGAGGTTCAGCCGCTGGTTGCGGCGGTGAACGAGGCGCTGGCCCGTCTCGAGCAGGCGATCGATGCGCAGCGCCGCTTCTTTGCCGAGGCCGCGCATGCGTTGCGCACGCCGCTTGCGGTGCTGACCGCGCGGATCGACGAATTGCCGACGGCGCCGGAGACGGCGGCGCTTCGCGGTGACGTCAACCGTGTCACGCGGCTGGTCGGGCAGATGCTGGCGATGGCGCGGCTCGAGGATCTGCCGCTCGACCTCACCGGAACCGTCGATCTGCACCGGGTCGCGGTCGAGGTGATCTCCGACCTGGCACCGCTCGCGATTCGCCGGCAGGTCGAGCTGATGCTGACCGAGCGGGAGCGGCCGCCGCCGATCCGTGGCAATGCCGCGGCGGTCGCGCTGGCGCTCACCAACCTGCTCGACAACGCGCTTGCCTATGCGCCGGCGGGGACTGCCGTGGAGGTGGAACTGGCCGCCCCGGCGACGATTCGCGTGTCGGATCGCGGTCCCGGCGTGCCGGCGGCGGAGCGGCAGGCGATCTTCGCGCGGTATCACCGCGCGCGCGGCGCGCGGCCGGCCGGCGCCGGGCTCGGGCTCGCGATCGTCGCCGAGATCGCCTCGGCGCATGGCGGATCCGTATGGGTCGAGGAGCGCGCGGGCGGCGGGGCGGAGTTCACGCTGGATCTGGGCGGGATGCTTCGGGTCGCGGCCGCCGAGGAACGAAGCGGGGATTTGGCGCCGTTGCGGCGATCACGCGGGCAAGGCGTGCTGTCGCGGCGTCCTGATCACGGCGCAAGTGCCGCCCCCGGCGAGAGCCGCGACGATGATGCGCGGCGTCTCCCGATATCCAGCCCGACGCAGGCCGCAAGCACGATCGGATCGTAGCGTCCCGGCCTCGCCGGCCGAAAACGGCGCCGCGCGCGCCTGAACCTGTCGGGTTCACGCGGCGAGCAGATTGACCGTCGGTTTGGGTTGATCGCCTTGCGGACAGACGGGCCGCCTGGCGCTTCCCGCCTTCCCAGGCTCGAACACATTGGAGGGAATCGCCTGCGACGTGCGGCCGGCAGATTATGTCGCCGGCACGATGCAGTGACCGGAAGATTGCTGAAGCGCATCAAAGCTGCTACAAACTCGCGTAAAGCCTGTCGGTCGACGTGGGGTCGGAAGCCAGGGAGCTGAGCATGTCGGACAGCCAGGTTGCGCCGAGTGCACCACGTCGCCCGTTTGCCGATCGAGTGCGGCAGGTGACCACCGACGAGCCGTTCCGCTGGCTCGCGGCAGGATGGGCGGATTTCCGCCGGGCCCCTGGCGTCGACATCGCCTACGGGCTGATCTTCGTCGCAGCCGGGCTGGCCCTGGCCGCGGCGCTGGCGGCGGCGAACATGATCTATCTGTTCGTGCCGCTCGCGGCCGGATTCATGCTGGTCGGGCCCGCCGCCACGCTCGGCTTCTATGCCGTCAGCCGCGATCTGGAGCGAGGCGCCCGCCCCAGCCTGGGCCGCGCGCTGCTCGCGTTCCGCGTCAACCCCGCGCCGCTGTTCTATATCGGGCTGGCGCTGCTCTACCTGCTGCTGCTCTGGGTGCGGCTCGCGCAACTCGCCTACGCCCTCAGCTTCACCGGCACCCTGGGGACCGATCTGCGGTCGGTGCTCGACGCGACCCTGTTCACCGGCGACGGTCGCGCCTTCCTCGCGATCAGCGTGGTCATGGGCGCCGTCATGGCGGCGCTGACCTTCGCAGGCGGCGCCTTCGCCCTGCCGCTGGTGCTGGACCGGCCGGTCGGCATGGTGGAGGCGGTGGCGACGAGCTGGACCGCCGTGATGGCGAGCGTGCCGGCGATGCTGGTGTGGGCGGTGATGCTGGTGCTGTTGACCGCGGCGGGGATGGCCGCGGGCTTCGTCGGTCTGGCGGTGACCTTGCCGCTGGCCGGTCACGCCACCTGGCACGCCTACCGCGCCGTGATCCGTCCGGAGATCGCCCCCGCCAACTGAGGCGGCGCGCTGCCAGGTCGCGGTCGGCTTCGCTGGCAACAGGCTCTTCGGTGCAAGGCGCTCGCCACGATTGCGCCTGTGCGATGCGGGTCGATCGGCGCGGACGACGGGCGCGCCGAAAGCTGGAGCAGGTGATCGACCCAGCGCGCCGGCAATGCCGCAGCGCGCGCCGACCGGATCCGGTCTGCCGTATGCCGGCCGGGAGAGGGGGGTGATTCCCGAACCAGCGCGGGCAGGCTAGGTGTCGGCGCCATGGAACCGTTCCCCGACCGGCGCGCCTGCGCCGCCCCGAGTCGCGTCGCACCGCAACCCCGGCCCGGGTCGCGCCCGCGACGCCCCCGCCTGGCCCGGCACCTGCTCGCGGCCGGCGCGCTGCTTGCCCTCGCGGGCTGCGATGCGGCGGGCGAAAACGAATTCCCGCCGCCCTGCCCGCAGGTCGGCGTGCTGCCCGGCGGCGGCGACCTGACCCTCTGGCGCGGCGAGGGACGCGACCTGACGGATCTCGTTCTGCGCGCCCGGATCACCGGCCTGCACGGCGACTGCCGGATGCGAAACAAGACCACCGAGCGCACCACGTTGACCGTCCGCATGCAGCTCGGCCGCGGCCCGGCGGCGACCACGCGCATCGCCGATTTCACCTATTTCGTGGCGGTCGCCGACGGCCGGCAGATTCTCGACAAGCAAGCCTACTCGGTCCGGGTGGATTTCCCCTCCAACACCGACCGGATGGACTACCAGACAGACCCGGTCAAACTGTTGCTGCCGGTGACGGCCAGCCGATCCGGCGCCGCCTACGAAGTCTGGGCAAGCTTCCAGCTCTCGCCCGACGAGATGCGGGCCAATTTCGAGCATCCGCCGCCGCCGATGCCCTGAGGCCGTCGCGCCGATCGGTTCGACGCCGCCGCTCCCGAACCCGAGGCCGCGCCGAGGACCCGCCGGGTATCCGACGACCCGAAAGGTGCGAAGCCCAGCATGACGCGTCGGCGCTGCGGTTGAACGCGCCGTCGCGATCGGTCATGCTGGACTTGCCCGCACGTGTTCCCGCGGGAGAGCGCGGCCCGATTTGCCGCCGCCGAAGGCGCAACCGGCCCCCGGAAACGCTCAGGCAGAAGGACCGCGGGGACGGATTGGGCCTCTGGAAAGCCGGCGGGCCACTCCCCGCCGCACCGACGGGGTAAGGGCGCGGTCCGAGCCATTTCGGCCACGCCCGAATCTCTCAGGTTTCCGCGACAGAGGGGGGCGACGGGCCCGTCCGGGTCCGCCGGAGGCGCGCCACCAGCCGATGGACCCGCAATGGGTCCTGGGCGGCCGCTCGGCGTTGGACGGGGGAACGGTGCGGCCGCATGGGGCGGCTGGGCCAATCCTGTCGCGGAGCTGTCGTGTCGGAATTCCTGCCAGGCGAAATCGGGCAAGACCCCGAGCCGAACGAACCAAAACCCGTGGCGCTGGACGCGCTGCACCGGCGGCTGGGCGGCCGCATGGTGGCGTTCGCCGGGTTCTCCCTGCCGCTGCACTACAAGCCCGGCATCATGGCCGAGCATCGGCACTGCCGCGAGCACGCGGCGCTGTTCGACGTCTCGCATATGGGGCAGGTGGTCGTGGAAGGCCCGGCGGCCGCGGCGGCGGAGGCGCTGGAGCGGCTGGTGCCCGCCGATCTCGCCGGACTCGCATCCGGACGGCAGGTCTACACGGCGCTGCTCGACGAGGCCGGCGGCATCCTCGACGACCTGATCGTCGCCCGGCTGGGCGACCGCCTGTTCCTGGTGGTCAACGCCGCACGCCGGAGCCCGGACCTCGCACACCTGACCGAGAGACTCCCGGAGCGGCTGCGGCCGAGGCTGCTCGAGGACCGGGCGCTGCTCGCGCTGCAGGGACCGGGGGCGGCGGCGGTGATGCAGGGCCTGGCGCCGGAAACAGCGGCGCTGCCCTTCATGTCGATCGCCGAGATGTCGCTGGGCGGCATCACGGCCCGGGTGTCGCGCTCCGGCTATACCGGCGAGGACGGGTTCGAGATTTCGGTCGCCGCCGACCAGGCGGAAGCGCTCGCGACCCGGCTGCTCGGCGAACCGGGGGTGCTGCCGGCCGGGCTCGGCGCGCGCGACTCGCTTCGGCTCGAGGCCGGGCTGCCGCTCTACGGCCAGGACATCGACGAACTC
>DATJSJ010000229.1:0-2942 GCA_035504175.1 Acetobacteraceae bacterium | reverse complement strand
CTAGTGTGATGATTCGGAAATTCGCGATATTTCATATCGTGAATTTCCGAATCTGAATCACACTAGATTCAATGGTTTAGTGGCCCGATTCACGTGAAATTCGCTGCAGCGAATTTCACGATCGGGACACTAGAGCGAAATGACCTGGGGCCGGGTCGTCGAGCGTCCGAAGGGCGTGCCAGCTTGGCGAGCCTGGGCGGGTTCATTTCGGGATCTCGAAATCGTCCCGGCCGGGCGTCCCGCCGGGCGGCTGGCGTCGCGCGGTATGAAGATGATTGAAATTTAAGTCGCCTGCGCCGTACAAGGGGCGGGCGGCTCGCCGGGTGAGACAAGCTGGCGCGTCGGACGCGACGGCGTGGCGGCAGCATGGCGAGGCGGGATGCGTTTCAGCGAAATCGGGCAGCAGCTCCGCGCGTATCGGCTTGAATCGGGATTGCGGGCGGAGGAGATCGCGGCCCGACTGGGCGTCTCCCGCGCCGCCTTGTATCGCTATGAAAAAGGCGAGGTGATCAAGCTCGACACGGTCAAGCGCCTGGCCGAGCTGCTGAAGATCTCGCCGCTGTCACTGCTCGGGATCGGGGTCGAATACTACAATCGGCCGATCGGCTATTTCGAGCGCATCCGGCAGCTCGAGGAAACCGCCGATCAGATCCTCGAGGTGGACGGGCCGATCTGCTACCTGACCACGACCGGCGGCTACGACAAGGCGCTGGCCGAAGCCTTCGATGAAATCGCCGAGCGGGCCGGCGCCGAGGCGCGCACGGTGCGCGGCATGGCCGAGCAGGTTCTGGGCATCATGACCGCCCGCCGCCGGATGTACGCGGCGCGGCGGCCGGGGATCATTGCGATGATCCCGGTCTCGACCCTGCAGCGTTTCCTCGAGGTCGGGCTGTGCGGCGGGGCCGGACTGTCTGAGCGCACCACGCGCATCTGCCGCGAGGCCGCCGCGATTGAGGTCGAGCACGTCGCCGGACTCATGGAGACCGAGCCGATGGGGTTGCAATTCGGCCTGCTGACCGGGCCGGAGCCGACCGGCCGCTTCAAGATCCTGCGGACGCGCGACCGGGCCAGCCTTGCGATCAACCCGTTCCGTTCCGACGCTCATGCCGCCGGGCAGAACGGGGTTGCCATGGTGACGGGTGCCGACGAAGCGGTGACCGCGCATCAGCGGGTGGCGGAGGGGTGCTGGCGCGAGGCGCTGAAGGGCGCCGCCGCCGCCGCCCGGGTGCGCCAGCTGGTCGCAGGCGTCGTCGCCCCGGCGCTGGTGGCCTGAGCGCCGGCCGCCCCGCCGCGTTACCGGCTGCCCGACCCTGCGGGTCCGGATTCGACGTCCTGGCGACGGCCGGAGATCGCGCTTGACGGCCCGCAGGCCGGCACCCCGAGGTGTCTGAAGTGTCGCATCCTGGTCCGCACGGTCTCCGCGGTGGTGCGGCAATCAATATTTGGCCGCAGGAACCCCGCGCTCGTACCAGCCGCGCGAGCGGCGGACGATGTGAACGACCGACAACATGACCGGCACCTCCACCAGCACGCCAACGACCGTCGACAGCGCCGCGCCGGACTGAAAGCCGAACAAGGCGATGGCGGTCGCCACCGCCAGCTCGAAGAAGTTGCTTGCCCCGATCAGCGCCGAGGGGCCGGCGACGCACCAGGCGACGCCGAGCCGGCGGTTGAGCCAGTAGGCGAGACCCGCGTTGAAATACACCTGCACGATGATCGGCACCGCGAGCAGGGCGATGACGGCCGGCTGCCGGATGATCTGTTCGCCCTGCAGGCCGAACAGCAGCACGAGGGTCAGCAGCAGCGCCGACAATGACAGCGGCGCCAGCGCACGCAGCGTTCCGGACAACGCCGCCGGGCCGCCGCGTGCGAGGAGCCAGCCGCGCCAGACCTGCGCTGCGATCACCGGCACGACGATGTAGAGGGCGACCGAGAGGATCAGCGTGTTCCACGGCACGGTGATCGAGGACAGACCAAGCAGCAGCGCCACGATCGGGGCAAAGGCGACGATCATGATCGTGTCGTTGAGAGCGACCTGCGACAGCGTGAAATGCGGTTCGCCGTCCACGAGGTTCGACCAGACGAACACCATCGCCGTGCAGGGAGCCGCTGCCAGCAGGATCAGCCCCGCCATGTAGCCGTCGATCTGGGCGGACGGCAGCAACGGCCGGAACAGGTGCCCGACGAACAGCCAGCCGAGCAGGGCCATCGAGAATGGCTTGATCAGCCAGTTGACCCCAACCGTGGCGGCGATTCCGCGCCAGTGACCCTTGACCTGTCCGAGCGCGGCCGGATCGATCTTGAGCAGCATCGGCACGATCATCAGCCAGACCAGCATTGCGACCGGCAGGTTGATCTCCGCCACGGTGGCCGCGCCGAGCGCATGGAAGATGCCGGGCGCGGCCTGGCCGAGGGCGATCCCGACGATGATGCAGAGTGCGACCCACAGCGTCAGGTAGCGGTCGAAGCTCCCCATCGCGGGCGCCTTGCCGGGAGCAATGGTTGCGGCCTCGGTCATCGCCCGGGCCCCGCCACCCGCTTGCCGGCCGCATCCACGACCGGCGCGCCGTCCTCTTTGGCGAACGCCCCGCGCTGCGGATGGGGCAGGATATCGAGCACCGTCTCCGAGGGGCGGCATAGCCTGACGCCGATATCGGTGACGACGATCGGCCGGTTGACGAGGATCGGGTGCGCCATCATGGCGTCGATCAGCGCGTCATCGGTAAGAGCCGGATCATCGAGGCCGAGCGCGTCGAAGGGCGTTTCCTTCCGGCGCAGCAGATCGCGCACGGAAATCCCCCTGCGCCCGATCAGCGCCACCAGCTGCGCCCGCGAGGGCGGCGTTTTCAGATATTCGATGATTTGCGGCTCCTCGCCGCTGTTGCGGATCAGGGCAAGCACGTTGCGCGACGTGCCGCAGGCCGGGTTGTGATAGATCGTGA